>SSMV01000027.1 GCA_004799435.1 Bradyrhizobium sp. | reverse complement strand
GTTGATGTGATAATAATATTATTGATGATCTGGATGAGGGGACAATGACGGAGGAAGTGGACGCGCCGCCGGCCGATGCGAGCGACGAGCGCAACAAACGCGCGGCCCCACGACGCAAGGCCCCGCAACGCCGGCCGACCATGGTCGATGTCGCCAATGAAGCGCGGGTCTCCCAGACCACGGTTTCGCTCGTCCTCAATCATGCCGACGGCGCGCGGCTTTCGGCCGAGACGCGCAAACGCGTGATGCAGGCGGCGGCGCGACTGGGCTATCAGCCGGTTGGCCGCAGCGGGCCGCCCAACATCTCAAACGCAAGTGCGCTCGCCTTCGTCTGCGACGAATTCTCCACCGATCCCTGGACGGCGATCGCGCTCGACGGCGTGCGCGACAAGGCCTGGGAGCGTGGACTGACGGTCTCCATCGCGGTCACGCGCGGCGACGCCAATATGGAGGCGGCGGTGCTGTCGCAACTGGCGGCCGGACCGATCGTTGGCCTGATCTATGCGACGATCAACACGCGCCTGGTCGATCCTCCGGTGCTGCGCGTCCGCTTGCCCGTCGTGCTGCTCAATTGCCATACGACCGGCGGCGCGCTCACCTCCGTCGTTCCCGGCGAAGTGGGCGGCGGCCACGCCGCCACCGACGTGCTCATCAACGCCGGGCATCGGCGCATCGGCTTCATCAACGGCGAAGCGAGCATGGAGGCGGCGCGACATCGGTTGCGCGGCTATCGTCAGGCGCTGGCGGCGGCGGGCCTGCCCTTTGAGGGCGAGCTCGTGCGCCAGGGCAACTGGCAGCCCCTGTCGGGTTACGAGGCGACCCGCGAATTGATGGCGCTGGCCGATCCGCCGACGGCGATCTTCTGCGGCAATGATCTGATGGCGGTCGGCTGTTATGACGCGCTGCGCGAACTCGGTTTGCGAATCCCCGACGACATCGCGGTGATGGGCTACGACGATCGCGAAATTGCCCAGCACATCCACCCGCGGCTGTCGACCGTGCTGCTGCCGCATTTCGAGATGGGCGCGATCGCCGCCGATCAGTTGATCGGCGCCGCGACCGGTTCGATCAATCGGCCGCTGCAAATCCGCGTCGAGTGCCCGACCGTCCTGCGCGATTCGGTGTAAGCGGCGCGTTCAAAAGAAGGGATGAGCCGATGTCGGAGACCCTGCATTCGCTGGCGCGCTCCGCGCTGAAGGATCTCGAAAGCGTGTTCGCGGCGATGCGCGAGGACGCGCTCGACGGCTTGATCGAGGAGATCGTCGCGGCGCGCCGCATCGTCGTCTTTGGCCTTGGCCGCGAGGGCCTGCAGATGCGTGGCTTCGCCATGCGGCTGTTTCACATGGGGCGGCAGGTTGCGGTCTGGGGCGATATGACGACGCCCGAAGTCGGACCGGGCGATCTGTTCTTCGCTTCCGCCGGCCCCGGCGATCTGGCGACCGCCGCGACGCTGGCGGCGATCGCCCGCAAGGCCGGCGCGCGCACCGCGCTGGTCACCGCCCAGCCCAAGGGCGATCTCGCGCGTCATGTCGATGTGGTGACGGTCATCCCCGCCCAGACGATGGCCGACGATCGCGGCGCCAAGCTTTCGGTTCTGCCGATGGGGTCGCTGTTCGAGACGGCCCAGATGATCGCCTTCGAACTGGCGATCCTCAAGCTGCGCCCGCGTTTCAACGAAACGTCCCAAACCATGCGGGCGCGCCACACCAATCTGGAATAGGGCAGCCGCCGCATCTCCGCGTTGTGATTGCCGGCGCTTGCCGCTAGAACTGCCGCGCCCCTTCCGCCGGAGAGACCATGACCGACGCGCTCCGCTCCAGCCCGCAGGAGCAGGCTGAAATCCTGATGCAGGCGCTGCCGCATATGCTGCGCTATGACGACGCGACGATCGTCGTCAAATACGGCGGCCACGCGATGGGCGATGAGACCACTGGCCGCGATTTCGCCCGCGACATGGTCCTGCTCGAACAGGCGGGCGTCAATCCGGTCGTCGTCCATGGCGGCGGCCCGCAGATCGGCGCGATGCTGGAGAAGCTCGGCATTCAGTCGCGCTTCTCCAATGGCTTGCGCGTCACCGACAAGGCGACCGTCGAAATCGTCGAGATGGTGCTGGCCGGCGCGATCAACAAACAGATCGTCGGCACGATCAATTCCCAGGGCGGACGCGCCATCGGCCTGTGCGGCAAGGACGGCGGCATGGTGACGGCGCGCAAATTGACGCGCGCGCCCGGCGAGGGCGACGTCGGCGACATCGTCGATCTCGGCTTCGTCGGCGAGCCTGACAAGGTCGACGTCACGGTGCTCGATCAGGTGCTCGGGCGCGAGCTGATCCCCGTGCTCGCCCCGGTCGCGCAAGGCGACGACGGCGCGACCTATAATATCAACGCCGACACATTCGCCGGCGCCATCGCCGGCGCGCTCGGCGCCAAGCGTCTGCTCTTCCTCACCGACGTTCCCGGCGTGCTCGACAAGAACAAGCAGCTCATCAAACGCCTCAAGCTCGACGACATTCGCGGCCTGATCGCCGACGGCACGATTTCCGGCGGCATGATTCCCAAGGTCGAGACCTGCATCTACGCCATCGAGCAGGGCGTCGAAGGCGTCGTCATTCTTGACGGCAAGATCCCCCACGCCGTGCTGATCGAACTCCTGACCGATTACGGCGCGGGAACCCTGATCACGCGCTGAGAGGCCGATGCGCATTCTCGTCATCGACACGTCCTGCGGCGCGGCCTCCGTCGCGGTGCTCGACAGCGCGACGCGCCGGTCGCTGGCCAGCCGGGTCGAACCGATGGCTCGCGGCCATGCGGAAGCGCTGGCGCCGATGACGGCGGCGGTCATCGGCGAGATCGAGGGCGGCGCGGCTTCGCTCGGCGCGATCGGCGTCACCGTCGGTCCCGGCTCCTTCACCGGCATTCGCATCGGGCTGGCGCTGGCCCGGGCGATGGGTCTGGCGCTCGAGGTTCCGGTGATCGGCGTCTCGACCCTCGTCGCCTTCGCCGCGCCGCTGCTGGCCCAGCCGCGCGCCGGCATCATCCTCTCGGCCATCGACGCGCGCCATGGCGCCGTCTATTTCCAGGCCTTCGAGAATTCGGGGCGGCCGCTCTTCGCTCCGCGTGTCGGCCCGCTGCGCGACGCGATCCGCGCCATCGGCGCCGGACCGGGGCATTTTGTCGGCGACGCGGCGGAGACGCTGACTGTGGAAGCGCGGCGCGGCAACCTCGAATGCGAAGGCTATCCCAGTCCCTATCCCGACATCAACGCGGTGGCGCTGATCGCGCTCGCCGCAAACCCGGCGACCAGCCCGCCGCGACCGATCTACGTCAAACCGCCCGACGCCAAGCCGGCGACGGGTGAAGCCATCGCCCGCGCCGAAGGGTGAACCGGACACATCGTCATGTTCTTCCGCTTTCGCCGTCCGCGCCCCTCGACGATCCGCCCGCTGCGGATCGACGCCGCGGAGGCCTGCGCCGCAATTCACCGCAGCGGCTTCGCCCATCCCTGGTCGGCGGCGGAATTCGCGACGCTGATCGCCAGCCCCACGACGCTCGGCAGCGCAGCGCTCGACCCGGCGACCGGCCGGTTGCGCGGTTTCGCGCTGTCGCGGCTAGCGGCCGACGAGGCCGAGATCCTGACCATCGCCGTCGACCCGAGCCTGCGCGGCCGCGGCGTCGGCGCCGATCTCCTGCGCGAACATCTGACGCGCGCCGCTTTGTCGCGCGCGCGGGCGATCTTTCTCGAGGTCGATCCGGACAATGCCGCCGCCGTGGCGCTCTATCGCCGTTTCGGCTTCCGTGACGTCGGCCGGCGCGAAGGCTATTACCGCCTCAAAGACGGCCAGTCGGCGAGCGCGATCGTCATGCGCAAGGATCTGGCGTGAGCCTGTCTGCGACCGACCGGCGGCGGCGATGAGTTTCGTGCGACTGGCGCTCGTCGGCGGCGTGGCGGCGTTCTTCCTGATCCTGCTGGCGCCGCTGCGTCTTCTCGCCCAAGCGCGCGGATGGCGGCTCGGAGACTGGACGCCGCAGGTCTTTCATCGCCTCGCCTGCGCCGCGCTGGGGGTAGAAGTCGCCGTCCACGGGAAGCCGGTCGGCGGAAACTGCCTCGTCGTCTCCAACCATGTGTCCTGGCTCGATATTCCAGTTCTCGGCTCGGCCGCGCCGATGCGCTTTCTGGCAAAACGGGAAATCGGCGCCCCTGCGTTAGGGGGACGGCTCGCCCGCCTGCAGGGGCTGATCCTCGTCGATCGCGCCCGCAAACGGGCGATTCCCGCCGTCAACGCTGAGATCGCCGACGCGCTTGTCGCAGGGGAGCCGGTGCTGCTATTCGCCGAAGCGACGACCGGCGACGGCAACCGGCTGCTGCGGTTTCGCTCCTCGCATTTCGAAGCGGCGAGACAGGCGGCCAAGAGCGCTGCAGGTGGCCAAACGCTCGTCCAACCGGTCTATCTCGCCTATTCGCGCCTCGCCGGCATGCCCCTCCTGCGGCGCGAAAGGCCGCTCGTCGCCTGGTATGGCGACATGACCTTCCTCCCGCATTTGCAGCGCTTTCTCGCCGCCGGCCGCCTTCGTTGCGATGTCTATTTCGCCGCGCCCATCCCCGTCGCCGCCGAACTCGGCCGCAAACCTTTGGCAAAACAGACGGAATTCGTGGTCCGGGGGCTCGCCGAGGCGGCTCGGAGGGGCAATTGCCCTATTCTCGCTGAGCCCGGTTCGTCGTAGATAGGGACGAGTTCGGCCGGAGACCTTGGATTGCCTTCAACGACATTGACGCAGAGCCTTGAGCGCGACGACGCGATTGCGCCGCGCCCCGGCCGCCGGGTGTTCGTCAAGTCGTTCGGCTGTCAGATGAACGTCTATGATTCGCAGCGGATGGCCGATGTCGCCGCCGCCGAGGGCTATGAGGAGACGGCGCAGGTCGAAGACGCCGATCTCGTTATCCTCAACACCTGCCACATTCGCGAGCGCGCCTCCGAAAAGATCTTCACCGAGCTTGGCAAGCTGCGCGAATTGAAAGACGAGCGCGCGCAAAGCGGACGTGCGACCACGCTGGTGGTGGCGGGCTGCGTCGCCCAAGCCGAGGGCGGCGAGATCATTCGCCGTCAGCCGGCGGTCGATCTCGTCGTTGGCCCGCAGAGCTACCACCGCTTGCCGGACCTGCTGCGCAGAGCCGAGAACGGCAAAGCGCGGATCGACACGGAATTTCCGCTTGAGGACAAGTTTCTTCATCTGCCGGCGAGTTCGCCCGCCGCGATCCGCGCCCGCGGCCCAAGCGCCTTTGTCACCGTGCAGGAAGGTTGCGACAAATTCTGTTCCTTCTGCGTCGTCCCCTATACGCGCGGGGCCGAGGTCTCGCGCCCGCTCAGTCAGATTGTCGAGGAGATCGCCCGACTGGTCGCCTCCGGCGTCGGCGAGGTCACGCTGATCGGGCAGAACGTCAACGCCTATCACGGGCGCGATGCGGCGGGGCGCGACGTCGATCTTGCCGGATTGCTCGCCGCCGCGGCGGCGCTGCCCGGCGTGCTGCGATTGCGCTACGCCACCTCGCATCCCAATGACATGAGCGACAGCCTGATCGCGGCGCATCGCGACATCGGGGCGCTCGCCCCTTATCTGCATCTGCCGATACAGAGCGGCTCCGATCGCATTCTCGCCGCGATGAACCGCAAACATAGCGCGCGCGACTATCTCGACATTGTCGCCAGGGCGCGCCGGGCGCGGCCCGACATCGCTTTGTCCTCGGATTTCATCGTCGGCTTTCCCGACGAGAGCGACGCCGATTTTGCTGCGACGCTCGCTCTCGTGCGCGAGGTCGGCTACGCCACCGGCTACGCCTTCAAATATTCGCCGCGACCGGGAACGCCCGCCGCCGAACTCGACGATCCGGTCGATGAGGCCGTCAAGACGGTGCGTCTCGCCGAACTGCTGGCGCTGCTCGAAGCCCAGCGGCTCGCCTTCGGCCAATCGCTGGTCGGGCGCCGGCTCGAGGTTCTTTTCGACAAATCGGGGCGCCGCCCCGGTCAGATCGTCGGCCGCTCTCCCTATATGCAGTCTGTCTATGCCGAAGGCGGCGCGGACAGGATCGGCGCGATGTGCAGCGTCGAGATCATTCGCGCCGGGGCGAATTCGCTGACTGGGCGTATTGTCGCGACATCGTCACGCGAAACTGGCGCAAAGCTTTAATGGCGATTCGGGTCCGAACGGAGGCCGACAGGTTGAAGATCCACGATCAGACGTTGACCAGCCCCGCCCGCGCGGAATCCAGCGAGCCGAAACCGACCGAAATCGCGCTCGCCTTCGATGACAATGGACTGGCCTCGATCGTCTTCGGCCATTACGACCAGAACATTGCCCGCATCGAGCGGCGGCTTGGCGTCACCGCCAACGCCAATGGCAATCAGATCATCATTCGCGGCCCGCGCGAGGCCGGCGAACAGGCGCGGCGCGTCCTCGAATTGCTCTACGCCCGGGTCAAGCTCGGGCAGCCGGCGGGCGAAGGCGACGTCGAAGGTGCGATCGAGGAGACCGCGTTTCAGGGAACATTGTTTCCCGGCGAGATCGAGACGCCCGGCGACGCCTTCGGCCAGATCAAAACCCGCAAACGCGGCCCGGTGCGCGCGCGCAACGCCGCGCAGGATCGCTATCTCATGGCGCTGCGCAAACATGAATTGGTTTTCGCTGAGGGTCCCGCCGGCACCGGCAAGACCTGGCTCGCCGTCGGCCACGCCGTCTCGCTGCTCGAAGAGGGCCTTGTCGAACGGCTGATCCTGTCGCGGCCGGCGGTCGAAGCCGGCGAGCGGCTCGGCTTTCTGCCCGGCGACATGAAAGACAAGGTCGATCCCTATCTGCGGCCAATCTACGACGCGCTCTATGATTTTATGGACGGACGCATGGTCGAGCGCGGCATTCAGACCGGCATGATCGAGATCGCCCCACTCGCCTTCATGCGCGGGCGGACTCTGTCCAAAGCGGCGATCCTGCTCGACGAAGCGCAGAACGCCACCGCCATGCAGATGAAAATGTTCCTCACCCGGCTCGGCGAAGGATCGCGCATGATGGTCAATGGCGATCCGACGCAGACCGACCTCGCGCCGGGCCAGAAATCCGGGCTGAGCGAGGCGATCGCGCTGCTCGAGCCGCTCGAACAGGTCGGCCATGTTCGCTTCCGCCACGCCGACGTCGTGCGCCACGATCTCGTGCGGCGGATCGTCGCCGCCTATGAGGGCGCGAAATCGTCGGGACATTCGGGCGGCGAAAGATGAGGCCGAAGGTCGAATTCGTCGCGCTGTCGCCGCGCTGGCGCGCTCTGCCGGCCCGCGCGCTGGCGCGCGAAGCGATTGCGGCAAGCATCGCCGAATGCGACCTCGGCCTGGCGGCGGGCGCGGAACTCTGCATCCATCTCGCTGACGATGCGCATCTGCGCGGCCTCAACGCCCGCTGGCGCGGCATCGACAAGCCGACCAACGTGCTCTCCTTCCCCGCTTTCGAGCCGTCGCGGCTCGCCCAGGCGCGGCTGCTCGGCGACATTGCGTTGGCTTACGAGACGCTGGCGCGCGAGGCGGAGGACGAAGGCAAGCCGCTCGCCGATCATTACCGGCATCTCGTCGTTCACGGCTTTCTTCATCTGGTCGGCTTCGATCACGAAAACGACGCCGACGCCGAGCGCATGGAAGCGACCGAGACACGCATTCTCGCCCGCCTCGGCGTCGCCGACCCGTATCGCGCCGAAGCGCTGGCGGAGAGCGCGTCGTGAGCGCGTCCGACGAGAGCGGGCGAGAGGCGGAACGATCCGCCGCCCACACGCCGGAAGAGACGACGCCCACGCTCTTCGAGCGCATGCGGGCGATGTTCGGCATGGCGCCGGCTTCAGTGCGCGACGACATCGAGGATGCGCTCGACGGCGCGGCGAATGACGCCGACTTCACGGCGCAGGAACGCGCGATCCTCAAAAACGTCCTTGGCCTGCATGACGTGCGGGTCGCCGATGTGATGGTGCCGCGCGCGGATATTATTTCGGTCAGCGCCGAAGCGTCGCTCGGCGAATTGCTGGCGCTGTTTCGCACCGCCGGCCATTCGCGATTGCCGGTCTACGGCGAAACGCTCGACGATCCGCGCGGCATGGTCCACATCCGCGACTTCGTCGATTTTCTTGCGTCCGAACCGAGCTTCGGTCTGGTCGAACGCGCGACGGCCGACCCGACGCATCAGAAGGCCGCCGAAATCCCGGAGTTGCGGATGGACATGCCGCTCTCGGCGGCGCACATCCTCAGGCCGGTGCTGTTTGCGCCGCCCTCAATGCCGGCGCTCGATCTGCTGGTGAAGATGCAGGCCTCGCACACGCATATGGCGCTGGTGATCGACGAATATGGCGGCACCGACGGCCTGGTTTCGATCGAGGACGTGGTCGAAGCGATCGTCGGCGACATTGAAGACGAGCATGACGAAGAAGACCGGCCGGGCATCGCCGCCGCCGGCGACGGCGCCTTCATTGTCGAAGCCCGCGCCAGTCTCGAGGATGTGTCGGAAGCGGTCGGATTCGATTTTTCTGCGCTCGCCGACGCCGAGGATGTCGACACCATCGGGGGCCTGCTGACCGCGGTCGCCGGCCGGGTGCCGGGGCGCGGCGAGATCGTCGCCGGACCGGGCGAATTTGAATTCGAGGTGCTCGACGCCGATCCACGCCGCATCAAGCGGGTCAAAATCCAACCGCGCGCCGCGCCGCTGCGTCGCGGACCGGCGGCGCGCGTCGAACCTGAGGGCGGCGCGGGCGCCGAGCCTCGACGCCCGCCCGATCATTAAAAAGCGCCCGATCCCTTGAATCAGGACCCCGCTTTTCCCGAGGCCGAAGCGAGCGCGACGCCCTTGGGCGGCCTCGCCGCGCTGGCGCAATCGGTCATTCTCGCCTGGGGCTGGCGGCGACGCCTCATCGCTTTCGTCGGCGGCGCGTTGGGCGCGCTCGCGCTGCCGCCGCTCGACTGGACGCCGGCGATGATCGCGCCGCTGGCGCTCGCCGTCTGGCTGATCGACGGATCGGTCGCTGGCCGGGCGAAACGCGGGATCGGCTGGGCCTCGCTCCTGGCGGCTTTCGGCGTCGGCTGGTGGTGGGGATTTGGCTATTTCATCGCCGGCCTCTGGTGGCTCGGCGCGGCCTTTTTCGTCGACGCGGGAAAATTCGTCTGGGCGCTGCCCTTCGGCGTCATCGGCCTGCCGGCGGCGCTGGCGCTTTTTCCCGCGCTCGGCTTCGCGCTGGCCCGCCTGCTGTGGCGCGCCGACGCGACGCGCGTGCTGGCTCTGGCGATCGGGCTCGGCGCGAGCGAGTGGCTGCGCTGCGTCGCGCTGACCGGCTTTCCGTGGAACGATCTCGGCATGGCGCTGGGCGCCAATCTCGAACTCGCGCAGATCGCCTCGCTCGTCGGTCTGCATGGGCTGACCCTCGCGACGGTAGCGATCTTCGCCGCCCCGGCGACGCTGGCGACCGAGACGCGGCGACGCTGGGCGCCAAGCCTGCTGGCGCTGGCCGCCTTCGCCGCGATCTTCGGCTATGGCGTCTGGCGGGTGAGAGCGCCGCCAAGCCCGACCGTGGCGGGCGTCAAACTCAGGCTGATGCAGCCCAATCTTTCACAGGACAGCGATTTCACGCCCCAGAATGGCGAAGCGATCCTCCACGAATATCTGGCGCTGTCGGATCGGGCGACCTCGCCGACGACGTCGGGCGTCGCCGACGTCACGCATCTGATCTGGCCGGAATCGGCCTTTCCCTTTCTGCTCGCCCGCGACGGCGACGCCCTGGCGGCGATCGCCGAGTTTCTGCGCGGCGGCGCGACGCTGATCACCGGCGCGGCGCGACTGGACGACAATGATCATAGCGACAACCGCCGCCATTTCTACAATTCGATCCTGACGCTGAATCGGCAGGGTCTGCTGCCGGAGCGCTACGACAAGCATCACCTCGTGCCCTTCGGCGAATATCTGCCATTCGGACGCCTGCTGACGCGGATCGGCCTCACGCAATTCGTCCATATGCCCGGCGGCTTCGATCCCGGCGTCGGCTCCGACCATTTGCACGTCGCCGGCCTGCCGACCGCGAAAGCGCTGATCTGCTACGAAGCGATCTTCCCCAACGAGCGCCGCGAAAGAGGCGGCGACGATCCCGACCCGCCGGCCTGGCTGCTCAATGTCACAGACGATGCGTGGTTTGGTCTTACCTCGGGCCCCTATCAACACTTTGCACAGGCGCGTCTGAGAGCGATCGAGACCGGCCTTCCCTTGGCGCGCGCCGCCAACACCGGAATTTCCGCGGTGATAGATGGTCGCGGACGAATCCTCGCCGAGGCGCCGCTCGGCGTCGAAGCGGTCATCGACAGCGCGCTGCCGCAACCCCTCCCGCCGACCTGGCAGAGCCGCTGGGGATCGACGAGCGCCGGCGCAATCGGCCTCCTGATGTTGATTATCGTGGCGATCCGGCGCCGACGGCGATAGCAATTCCCGCGCTTATCGGCCGCCGGTTGCGCGCTATGCGAGCATCGGATAATTTTCGCGTTGCATCCCTGTCGCTCCCCGCAAGCGACGTCTGATCTTTGATCGCGATCGCGCCGGATGATGAAATCGCCCAATCCGATCGACAGGCACGTCGGCGCGCGGCTTCGCATGCGCCGCCTTATGGTCGGGATGAGCCAGGGTAAGCTCGGCGAAGCGCTTTCTGTGACGTTCCAGCAGATCCAGAAATATGAAAAAGGCGCCAATCGCATTGGCGCCAGCCGGTTGCAGCAATTGGCGCGCGTGTTGGAGGTCCCGCCGGCCTTTTTCTTCGAAGGCGCGCCTTCCACTGATCCCGCCAGACCGGCCTTGGCCGAGCCGCCATCGAACGACCATATCGTCGACTTCCTGTCGACCAGCGAGGGTCTGCAACTCAATCGCGCTTTCGCGCAGATTCGCGACCCGAAAATACGCCGGCGCATCCTCGATCTGGTCGCCGTGCTGGCCAAGGAATAGGCCAGCGCCTTTTTCCTATAGGGCAGAGCGCCCTGGATCGCTTGACCAAGCCAACCCCGCCTGTCAGAAGCTGCCCGCCCTCGAAACGCGCCGGCGTCGGCGCACGCAAGAGGCCGGGCGGCCTGCCCGACGAGACGCAACGCGAGTGAAGTGAGGGGATATGGCCCGGCAAGACTACCAGTTCACCAGCGAGTCGGTTTCCGAAGGCCATCCCGACAAAGTCTGCGACCGCATCTCCGACGAAATCGTCGATCTCTTCTTCCGCGAAGGCGCCAAAGCCGGCGTCAATCCCTATCAGATCCGGGTCGCCTGCGAGACTCTGGCGACCACCAATCGCGTCGTCATCGCCGGCGAAGTGCGCGGACCCGATCTCGGCGCGGCGCGCTTCGAACAAACCGCCCGCGAGGCGGTGAAAGAGATCGGCTACGAGCAGGAGGGTTTCCACTGGCGCACAGCCAATGTCGAAGTGCTGTTGCACGCCCAGTCGGCGGACATCGCCCAGGGCGTCGACGCCGCCGGCAACAAGGATGAAGGCGCGGGCGACCAGGGCATCATGTTCGGCTACGCCTGCCGCGAGACGCCCGAGCTGATGCCGGCGCCGATCCAATACGCCCACAAGATTCTGCGGCTGATTTCCGAAGCCCGCCATGCTGGACGCGAGAAGGCTCTCGGCCCCGACGCCAAAAGCCAGGTGACGGTGCGCTACGCCAATGGCAAGCCGGTCGAGGCGACGCAGATCGTCGTTTCGCATCAGCATCTCGATCCCGATCTGTCCTCCGAAGACGTCACGGCGATCGTGCGTCCCTATGTGGAAAAGGCGCTGCCGGCCGGCTGGATCACGCCCAAGACGGTCTGGCACGTCAATCCGACCGGCAAATTCTATATCGGCGGCCCCGACGGCGATTCCGGCCTCACCGGCCGCAAGATCATCGTCGACACTTACGGCGGCGCGGCGCCTCATGGCGGCGGCGCCTTTTCGGGCAAGGACCCGACCAAGGTCGACCGTTCGGCCGCTTATGCGGCGCGCTATCTCGCCAAGAATGTCGTGGCGGCCGGGCTTGCCGATCGTTGCACGCTGCAGCTCTCCTATGCGATCGGCGTCGCCAAGCCTTTGTCGATCTACGCCGATCTGCACGGCACCGGTCACATCGACGAAGCCAAGCTTGAGGACGCGCTGATGCAGGCGATGGACCTCTCGCCGCGCGGCATCCGCGAGCATCTCAAGCTCAACCGGCCGATTTTCGCCCGCACCTCGGCCTTCGGCCATTTCGGCCGCGAGCCCGAGGCCGATGGCGCGTTCTCCTGGGAGAAGACCGATCTCGCGGAGTCGCTTCGCTCCCACCTCGCTTAAGGCCCCATTGGCGGCGCCCTCGCCCGACGCGCCGAAACGGCGCACCCTTTACGGGCGGAGCAAGGGCAAGGCCTTGCGCCGGCGCCAGGCGGAGCTGATCGCCAACGCCCTGCCGGCGCTTGAGATCGAAACGGAGCGGCTCGCCGCAGGCGCGCCGCTCTTTGCGGCTCAGCCCAGCGAACTCTGGCTCGAAATCGGCTTTGGCGGCGGCGAGCACCTCATCGCCCAGGCGCTCGCCAATCCGGAAATCGGCCTCATCGGCTGCGAGCCCTTCATCAATGGCGTCGCCAAGGCGCTTGCCGGCGTCGAGCGCCATAGACTCGCCAATGTTCGCCTGCAAACGGGCGACGCCCGCCTTTTGCTGGGCGCGACGCCAACGGCGACGCTGTCGCGAATTTTCATCCTTTACCCCGATCCATGGCCCAAGCGTCGCCATCACAAGCGGCGCTTGATTTCGAATGAGACGGTGGCGGAACTGGCGCGCATCGCCAAATCGGGGGCCGAGGTCCGCTTCGCTACCGACATCGACGACTATGCCGGATGGACGCTGGCCCGATTTCTCGCCTCGCCGGACTTTCGCTGGCTGGCGGAATCCGCCAATGATTGGCGCACCCCTTGGGACGGCTGGGCTCCGACCCGTTATGAAGCCAAGGCGCTCGCTGCGGGGCGGGCGCCGGTGTACCTGACCTTTCAGCGCCGCTGATCGCGGACAGGCGAAGGGTCATTCTGGTCGAAAATGCAACCCGGCGGCTTTCTGGGCGGCCGTCTTACAAAACGCAAAGGGCGAACATGTCGGATAGTGTCGATCGCCGAACCGTCTTGAAGGGCGCCGCGGCGGCAGTCGCGGCGAGCGCGATCAGCGAAGTCGCGACCGCCGCGCCCGACGGCCTCACCTTCGGCGAGCCCGCCGCCTTCTCCTTCGATCTGCTGAAGGCGCAGGCGCGTGAAAAGGCCCACGGTCCCTATACGCCGCCGCCGCGCCCCGCGCCCGACATCGTGCAGAAGATCAATTACGAGGAATGGGGCAAGATCAGCTATCGCCCCGACCACGCGCTCTATGCCGATGGGCCGGGCCGCTTTCCGATTACCTTTTTCCATCTCGGCCTGTTTTTTCAGAAAGCGGTCGATGTCTATGCGGTCGAGGGCGGACAGGCCAAGAAGATCATCTACGACCAGTCCTATTTCGACATGCCGGCCGACTCGGTCGCGCGCGGTCTGCCGGAAGGCGCGGGCTTCGCCGGCATGCGCATTCAGGAGCCGCGCGACGGCGCGCTCGACTGGCGCAAGAACGACTGGGTCGCCTTTCTCGGCGCCGCCTATTTCCGCGCGATCGGCGAACTCCATCAATATGGCCTGTCGGCGCGCGGCGTCGCGCTCGATGTCGCGGTCGCCGACCGGCCGGAGGAATTCCCGGATTTCACCCAGTTCTATGTCGACTCGCAGGTGAGCGAAGACACGCTGATCGTCTATGCGCTGATGGAGGGGCCCTCGATCGTCGGCGCCTATCGCTTCGCGCTCAAGCGCGGCAAGGGCGTCGTGATGGACATCGAGTCGCTTCTCTGCGTGCGCGCCGCCGTCTCGCGCTTCGGCATCGCCCCCTTGACCTCGATGTATTGGTATTCGGAGACCAAGAAGCAAACCGCGATCGACTGGCGCCCGGAGGTGCATGATTCCGACGGGCTGGCGATGTGGGCGGGCAGCGGCGAGCGACTGTGGCGCCCACTCAACAATCCGCCGCGCATCATGATCTCGGCCTTCACCGACAACAATCCGCGCGGCTTCGGCCTCAGCCAGCGCGATCGCATCTTCGACCACTACCTCGACGGCGTCGATTACGACCACCGGCCGACCCTGTGGGTCGAGCCTCTGCCGGCCAAGGACGGGGCCGGCGCGGACTGGGGCAAGGGCTGGATTCAGCTCTGCGAGATTCCGACCGACGACGAGATCCACGACAACATCGTCGCGATGTGGGTGCCCGAGCAGCCGGTGCCCGCCGGCGCCGAACTGCCGCTCAACTACCGGCTCCACTGGCTCGCCGACGAGCCCTATCCCAGCCCGCTCGGGCGTTGCGTGGCGACGCGGCTCGGCCGCGGCGGTCAGCCCGGCCTGCCGCGCCCGCCAGGCGTGCGCAAATTCGTCGTCGAATTTCTCGGCGGCCCGCTTGCAACCCTGCCCTATGGCGTCCTGCCGGAAATGGTCGTCACCGCGTCGCGCGGTTCGCTGCAAGGCTACCGGTTGATCGAGGCGGTGCCCGACGACGTGCCCGGCCATTGGCGGGCAGAGTTCGATCTCACGGTCGACGGCGCCGATCCGGTCGAAATGCGCTGCCTGCTGCAAGCCAATGGCGAGACGCTGACCGAGACCTGGATGTTCCAATATCATCCGTTCTGATCGCCGCCGTAGCGCCCCTTGCGCCTATTCTCCCCGGTTGCGATAAGGCCGCTCGCTCATCCAGGACGTGACGCGGATCGAAATGGCGAAGTTCCCAGAGCTGGTGTTTTCCGGCGTGCAGCCGACCGGAAATCTGCATCTCGGCAATTATCTCGGCGCGCTCAAGCGCTTCGTCGAAATGCAGGCGACGCATTCCTGTCTCTATTGCGTCGTCGATCTGCACGCGATGACCATGCCGCACGATCCCGAGACCCTGCGCCGCACGACGCGCGAGGTCACGGCGGCCTTCGTCGCCTGCGGCGTCGACCCCAAGAAGAATGTGGTCTTCAACCAGAGCCGGGTCGGCGAACACGCCGAACTCGCCTGGATCTTCGATTGCGTGGCGCGGCTCGGCTGGCTCAACCGCATGACGCAATTCAAGGAGAAGGCCGGCAAGGACCGCGAGGCGGCCTCGATCGGGCTCTATAATTATCCCGTGCTGATGGCCGCCGACATCCTGCTCTATCGCGCGACCCATGTGCCGGTCGGCGAAGACCAGCGCCAGCATCTCGAACTGACGCGCGACATCGCGCAGAAGTTCAACAATGACTTTGCCGCTTCGATCGCCGAACGAGGCTGGGGCGACGCTTTCTTTCCCCTGCCGGAAGGCCTGATTCAGGGACCGGCGATGCGGGTGATGAGCCTGCGCGACGGCACCAAGAAAATGTCGAAATCCGATCCGTCGGAATATTCGCTGATCGCGCTGACCGACGACGCCGACACCATCGCCCAGAAGATCCGCAAGGCGAAGACCGACGCCGAGCCGCTGCCGAGCGAGGTCGAGGGGCTCACAAGCCGGCCGGAGGCGGAGAATTTGGTCGGCATTTACGCCGCGCTCGCCGACGAAGCCAAAGCCGACGTGCTGCGGCGTTTCGGCGGCGGGCAATTCTCGCAATTCAAGAATGCGCTCGCCGAACTGACGGTAGCGAAGCTGACGCCGATCCGCGCCGAGATCCTGCGTCTCAACGCCGATCCCGGCTTCGTCGATTCCATCCTCGCCGACGGCGCGCGCAAGGCCCAGGCGATCGCCAAGCCGAACATGGACGCGGTCAAGGACATCGTCGGCCTCATTCGCTGACGCCCCAGATTCGTTGACTTGCCCGCGCCAAAACACCGCGGCGATTTTTATGCATTGTACAACTGTAGAAACCTCGAGACAATCGGTTAACGACTTTCTCGACGGCTTTGCGTAAATCTGGGGTTGCGCTGATTCGATCTTCGCGGCGGCGAAGCGAGCGGCAACGACGGCGGCCACGGCGGCGGAGCCGCCGGCGAAGTCTCAGGGGGCCGAGGCTTGCAACGAGTTTGGCGATTCCCGCGTGCGCGCAATCGGCTGGCGACAGATTTCGCGCCGGCGCGACGGGCGCTTGGCGTCAGCGCGGCGATCGCAATCGTTTTGCCGATTGGCGCCGCCCGCGCAGCCGATATTGGCGGCAGTCTGCTGTCGCTCAATGAGCCGACGGCCGCCGACATCAGCGGCCTCGTGATCCTTCTGTTGCTGATGTTCTCGGTGCTGACGGCGTCGCTGCATCTGGTCGGCCGGCGCCGCTGGACGCAACGCGAATCCGAACTCGCCAGCACACTCGCCCAGACCCGCGCCGCGCTCGACCGCGCCAATCTGTTTCTCGCCAGCGAACCGCAAATTCTGGTCGCCTGGGACAAGCCCGGCGGCGAGCCGCGCATCGAAGGCGAGTTTTCGCTGGTCGCCGACGCGCCCTCGCCGCGCCGCATCCTCGCCTTCGCCGCCTGGCTCGAACCTGCGCTGGCCGCGACGATGGACAAGGCGGTCGAGCGTCTGCTTCAGCGCGGCGAAGCCTTCTCACTCGCCGCCGCCAGCCTCAAGGGCCGTCATTTCGAAATCGACGGCCGCGCCGTCGCTGGCTGCGCCGTGATGCGCATCCGCGACGTTTCCGGCCAGCGGCTGGAGCTCGCGCGTCTGCGCGAAAGCCATGATGCGGCGAGCGGCGCGCTGGCCTCGCTGCGCGCGCTGCTCGACGCGACGCCCGATCCCGCATGGACGCGCAACGGCGCCGGTCGCATCGACTGGGCCAATCTCGCCTATGCGCGCGCGGTCGAAGCCGCCGACCCCGCCGACGCTGTGGCGCGCGGGCTCGAACTCTTCGATCCCAATCTGTCGGCCGAGGCTTCGGCGGCGCGCGCCAAATCGGGGCTTTGGCGTTCGCGCGCCCCGGCGATCGTCGCAGGCGAACGCAAATTATTCGAGGCGATCGAAGTCGCCACTGCGGCCGGCGCCGCAGGCCTCGCCGGCGATCTCTCCGAAGTTGAAAGCGTGCGCATCGAGATGGAGCGCCATTTCGGCGCCCATTCGCGCATGCTCGATCAATTGTCGACGGCGGTGGCGATCTTCGACCGCGCCAAGAAACTCACATTCTATAACGCCGCCTATCGCCTGACCTGGTCGCTCGATCCGGCATTTCTGGATTCGCAGCCAAGCGACGGCGAAGTGCTCGACCGTCTGCGCGCCTCGCGCCAATTGCCGGAGCAGGCCGATTTTCGCAGTTGGAAGGCGCAGGCGCTCGCCGCCTATCAGGCGATCGAGCCGATCGAGACCATCTGGCATATTCCCGACGGACGGACTTTACGCGTCGTCGCGAGCCCCAATCCGCAGGGCGGCGTCACCTATCTCTTCGACGACGCGACCCAAAGCTATGCGCTCGCCTCGCAAGTCAATGCGCTCACCCGCGTCCAGGGCGAGACGCTCGACGCGCTGAAGGAAGGCGTCGCGGTGTTCGGCGCCGACGGCCGGATGAAGCTGACCAATCCGGCCTTTCTGGCGATGTGGCGGCTCGACGCCAAGGAGGCGGCCGATCGCCCGCATATCGACGAGGTCGCGCGCCGCTGCGCGCCGCTGCTCGCCGACACGCAGCTTTGGGAAGGTCTGCGGGCGACCATCGTCGATCTGCCGGATGAGCGCCGCGGCTTCGAGACCCGCGTCGAACGCAAGGATGGGCTGGCGCTCGACTGCGCCGCGCTGCCGCTGCCCGATGGCGCGACGCTGCTGACCTTCCTCGACGTGACGGCGGGCGCCAATGTCGAGCGCGCGCTCACCGAGCGCAATCAGGCGCTGGTGAGCGCCGAGAAGCTGCGCAACGATTTCGTCAATCACGTTTCCTACGAGCTGCGCACGCCGCTGACCAACATCATCGGCTTCACCCAATTGCTCGCCGACGGCGGCGTCGGGCCGCTCAATCCCAAGCAGCTCGAATATGCCGGCTTCATCACCAAATCCTCGGCGGCGCTGCTCGCCATCATCAACGACATTCTCGATCTCGCCTCGATCGACGCCGGCGCCCTGGAGATCCGGCCCGAGAATGTCGACATCGTCGAAGCTATGAAGGCCGCCGCCGAGGGCGTGCAAGACCGGCTCAGCGATTCGAAGATCGAATTGCGCATCGTCGCCACCGACGACGTCGGCTCGCTCAAGGCTGATGGCCGGCGCATCCGACAGGTGTTGTTCAATCTGCTCTCCAATGCGATCGGCTTTTCCGCGCCGGGCCAGACCGTCACGCTGGCCGCGATGCGGCGCGGCGGCGAGATCGTCTTCAAGGTCAGCGATCGCGGCCGCGGCATCCCGGGCGAAGTGCTCGATCGCGTGTTCGACCGGTTCGAGAGCCACACCGGCGGCTCGCGTCATCGCGGCCCCGGCCTCGGCCTGTCGATCGTCCGCGCGCTGGTCGAATTGCATGGCGGCAAGGTCGCCATCGACTCGATCTATGGCGAGGGGACGACGGTGACCTGCGTCTTCCCGATCGACGGGGCGCCGGCGGCGAGCGCGGCGGCCTGACGTGAGCGAGACGGCGCCAAGCGCCGGCGACGGCGACATCATCGATCTCACCGACGAAGCGGCGACGCTGGCGCTGGCCCGCGATGTGGCGGATATCGCCCTGGCCGGCGATTTCATCGCGCTGTCGGGCGATCTCGGCGCCGGCAAGACGACCTTCGCCCGCGGCTTTTTGCGCGTGCTGACCGGCGATCCCCAGCTCGAAGCGCCGAGCCCGACCTTCACGCTGATGCAGGTCTATGACGGGCCCGGCTATCCGATCGTCCATGCCGATTTCTATCGCCTGCGCGGGCCCGACGAACTGTCGCCGATTGGCTGGGATGAGGCGGTCGATGGCGCTGTTGTCATCGCCGAATGGCCGGAGCGGGTCGCCGCGGCGCTGCCGCCCGATCGGCTCGAAATCACGCTGCGCTTCGATCTGGCGCGCGGCGCCGGGCGGCGCAGCGCCGAGGTGCGCGCGCTCGGCGCCATCGCGCCGCGCTGGCGGCGGGCGCGGGCGATCGAGCGTCTGCTGCAGGGCGTCGGCTGGGGCGACGCCGCGCGCGTTCAGCTCCATGGCGACGCATCGACCCGCGCCTATCAGCGCCTGACCGCGCCGAGCGGCGAGACCGCCATATTGATGATCTCGCCGCCGCGTCGCGACGGGCCGATCGTGCGCTACGGCAAGCCCTATGCGGCGATCGCCAAGCTAGCGCCCAACATTCGCCCCTTCCTCGCCATGGCCGAGGGCCTCAGGGCGCTCGGCTATTCGACGCCGCATGTCTATGCCCATAGCGCCGCCGAGGGACTGGCGCTGATCGAGGATTTCGGCGCCGAGACGGTCGTCAATGCGGAAGGGCCGATCGCCGCGCGTTACGCCGAGGCGACGACGCTGCTCGCCGACCTTCACGGCCGCTCGCTGCCCTTCGAGCTGGAGATCGACGGCGGGGCCTATACGCCGCCGCTCTATGACATCGAGGCGATGCTCGTCGAAGTGGAGTTGGCGCTCGACTGGTACGCGCCGGCGCGGGCCCGCGTCATCCCGGCGATGGGCGCGCGCATGCAGTTTCTCGGCCTGTGGCGCGACACACTGGCGCCCCTGCTGGCGCAGGCGACGACCTGGACGCTGCGCGACTATCACTCGCCCAATCTGCATTGGCTCGCCGGGCGCAAGGGCCTAAGCCGGCTCGGCCTGATCGATTTTCAGGATGCCGTCTGGGGGCCGCCCGCCTATGACGTCGCCTCGCTGCTACAGGACGCGCGCGTCGAACTTCCCGACGAGCTCGAACTGCGCCTGCTGGCGCGCTACGCCCATTTGCGAAGCGGCGCCGATCCCTTTTTCGACGCCCAGGCTTTCGCCGCGGCCTATGCGGTAATGGGCGCGCAGCGGGCGACCAAAATTCTCGGCATTTTCACCCGCCTCGATAAGCGCGACGGCAAGCCGCAATATCTCAAGCTGCTGCCGCATATCGAACGGCGGCTGGCGCGCAACCTCGCCCATCCCTTGCTCGAGCCTTTGCGCCTCTGGTACCAGACGCATCTGCCGCGGGCACTGGGCGAAAGCCCCCCGGCGCCAGCGGAGCCCTGACGCGATGGTCTCGCCGACGCCTTCGACCGCGATGGTCTTCGCCGCCGGGCTCGGCGCGCGCATGCGCCCGCTCACCGACACGACGCCTAAGCCGCTGATCGAGGTCGGCGGC
>SSMV01000026.1 GCA_004799435.1 Bradyrhizobium sp. | reverse complement strand
GCCAACGACGCCGAAACGAAATTGACGCGGGGTGGAGCAGCCCGGTAGCTCGTCAGGCTCATAACCTGAAGGCCGCAGGTTCAAATCCTGCCCCCGCAACCAAACTTGCAAAAATCAAACATCAAAAAGCCCTGGCCAACACGCCAGGGCTTTTTGATTCCGACGGCGATGAACATGCCTCTCAGCACGGATTGAGCGGCGCTTCACCGGCGAGATAGCGGCGCACTTCCTCCGCCGCCTGTTCGGCGGCGCGCGTCACCGTTCGCAGCGACGCGCCGGCGATATGGGGCGTCAGCGTGACATTGGGCAGGCGCAGCAGCGGCCAGTCTGGTGGAACCGGCTCGATGGCGAAGGTCTCGAGCATCGCCCCGCCAAGCGCTCCGGCGGCGAGCGCGTCATAGAGCGCATCATAGTCGCAGAGCGGCCCGCGCGCCGTGTTGATCAGCAGCGCGTCCGGCTTCATCCGCGCCAGCGCCCTGGCGTCGATCATGCCTGTCGTCTTCGCCGTGACGCGCGCATGCAGCGTCACGACGTCGGCCTCGGCGAGCAGTTGCGCGAAATCGACCGGCTCGACGCCGGCGGCAAGATCCTCGGCGCGTAGCGCGACATAGGGATCGCAGACCAGAATGCGTGCGCCGAATGCGCGCAGCAAGGTCACGACGCGCGTTCCGATATGGCCGTAACCGACGACGCCGACCGTCAATTCGCTGAGCTCGCGCCCGGCAAGCGCCGCGCGATAGAGATCGCCGCGCCACACGCCCGCCCGCAGCGCTTCATGGCCGGCGCGGATTCTGCGCGTCTCGGCAAGGATCGCGCCCAAAGTAAATTCGGCGACGGCGGACGCGTTGCGGCCGGGCGCATTGACGACCAACACGCCGAACTCGCGCGCCGCCGCCATGTCGACATTGACCGGGCCGCCGCGCGCCACCGCGACCAGCCGCAGGCGCGGCAGGCGCGCGAAGACGCTGCGCGGCAGCGGCGCAAGATGGGTGACGAGAATTTCCGCGTCGCCAACAAAATCTACGACGCCGTCCGGCGCGCCGAAATATTCTTTCAGGCCTTCGAGGCCGGGGACGGCGTAACCATGTTCGATCGGCGCGTCGGGCCATTCGTCCTGGCGCGAGCGGATCGCGATCGCCTCGCCGCAGACCGCGCGAAGCCGCTGCTCGAAGGCCGACGGCAGCATGAAACGATCGCCAATGATTGCCGTCTGCCGAACCATCGCGGAGCCCGTCGTCGATTGCAAAGCGCGCTTCATGCGCGTTACTGCGGGTGTCACAGCGCGCCGCCGGGCTGTCAATGGGAGCGCGGACTCGGGCCATCGGGCTCGAGGCGTCGCGGACTCGATTGCCGCCGACGTGCGGACGCAGTAGCCAATCCGACAAGCGAAAAGAGAGAGCCGCCGGAGCCATGTCGAGCCGCCGCCGCAGTGTCGTCGTCGACGATCAGATGCAGACGGACTATCGCTATGCGCTTAGCGAAGCAGCCGGCCGCAATTTCGATCCGCAGTTCCAGCCTGAACTGACGCCCGCCGAGATGCTTGCGCTCGGCGTCTTCGGCGGCTGCTGCCTCAACGATTGTCGCGACGAATTTCCGGCCGCCTGGTTTGCGCGCGCCAGATTATCGCCCGATCGTCCCGACCCCGCGCTCAATCATTTCGGCGTCGCCGCCAGCCAGCCGCGGTCGGTCTGGCTGAAGAAGGGCTGGATTCATCCCGACGATCCGCGCGGCTGGTTTCAATGGTACTGCCGCTACTATCAGGGCCGGCGAATGCCGGAAGAAGACGCGCGCCAGATCAAACGCTGGAAGGCGATCCGCCGCCACGTCGCGCAGATCAAGCGCCATTGCGAGCCGGGCGATCCTTTCTGCCGCCCGCGCCAGCGACAGGCGCTGCTGCACTGGGCTTACGACAGTCGCAAGATCTGAGCGCGCCTCAGGACGACGCGGCGGCGAAGATCGTCAGCCGGTCGCTCGCGCCGCGCAGCACGGCGCGGATCGGCATCGCCTCGGTTGGGCCGTCGGCCAGCGCCTTGTCGAGCGTCGCAAGCTTTGCCGGCCCTTCAATCTGCAGCGCGATCGCGCGCGCCCGCAAGATCGCCCGCGCCGTCAGCGTCAGCCGCGGCTCGGGAGCGCCCGGCGCGCTGATCGGCATCACGAGGGAACGCGCCGCCGGGTTGATGGCGTCGGCGAGCCCCTCCGCGCCGGGAAACCATGAGGCGGTGTGCCCGTCCTCGCCCATGCCGAGCACCACGAGATCGGCGGGCTTGGGCAGGGCGGCGATGCGAGCGTTGGCGGCGGCAAGCTCCTGGTCGCCGTCGAGCCGCGAGTCGGCGAGCGGCGCGAAACTCGCCGCGGCCGCCGGCCCTTGCAGCAGCGTTTCGCGCACCAGTCGGGCATTGGAGCGCGGCGAATCCTCAGTGACGCGCCGCTCGTCGGCGAGCGTCACGGCGACGCGCGACCAGTCGATCGGCAGCGCCGACAGCGCCTGAAAATAGCGCTGCGGCGTCGTGCCGCCGGAGACGACCAGCAGCGCCGCTCCGCGCGCGGCGATCGCCGCGGTCAGTTTCTCGGCGGTCCATTTGGCGAAAGCCGGCGCCAGCTTCGCTCCGTCGGAAAAATCGCGGCGGCTGAAAGACGTCATTCGTGTTCCTCGTTCCATGTGCGGCCGTCGCGCTCGATCAGCGCGATCGCCGCCGCCGGACCCCAACTGCCGGCGGCATAGGGGCGCGGCGGCTCATTGGACCGGCTCCAGGCGTCGCGAATCGGGTCGATGAAGCGCCATGCCGCCTCGACCTCGTCACGCCGCATGAAGAGCGCCGGATTGCCGCGGATCGCGTCCATCAGCAGCCGCTCATAGGCGTCGGCGGTCGGCTTGTGGAATGTCTTGGCGAAGCTCATGTCGAGCGGGACGTGTTGCAGCCGCATCGCGCCGGGGCCAGGCTCCTTGATCATCAGCCAGAGCTTGATGCCTTCGTCGGGCTGCACGCGAATGATCAGCCGATTGGCCGGAATGCCCTTGCTGTCGCTTTCGAAAATCGCATGGGGCACGGGGCGGAAGCTGACCGAGATCTCGGAGAAGCGCTCCGGCAGCCGCTTGCCGGTGCGCAGATAAAACGGCACGCCCGCCCAGCGCCAATTGGCGACGCCGATCCGCAACGCGACGAAGGTCTCGGTGTCGCTCGCCTCTTTGCCGATATCCTGCAGATAGGATGCGGCCGCGCCGCCTTCGGAGAAGCCAGCGCGATACTGGCCGCGCACGGTCGAAGCGGCCGCATTGTCGGCGTTGATCGGGACGAGCGACTTCAGCACCTTCAGCTTCTCGTCGCGCAGCGAATCGGCCTGCAGCGAGAATGGCGGCTCCATCGCCACCAGACACAGGAGCTGCAACATGTGGTTCTGCACCATGTCGCGCAACGCGCCGGCCTGCTCGTAATAGGGGCCGCGCTGCTCGACGCCGAGCGTCTCGGCGACGGTGATCTGCACGTGGTCGATATGGGCGTTGTTCCAGATCGGCTCGAGCAGCGTGTTAGCGAAGCGCAGCGCCATCAGGTTTTGCACCGACTCCTTGCCGAGATAATGATCGATGCGGAAGATGGCGGTTTCCGGGAACACCGCGCCGATCGCATTGTTGATCGCCGCGGCGCCGGCGCCGTCGCGGCCGATCGGCTTTTCGACGATGATCCGCGAGCGCGGCGTGGCGAGGCCTTCGGAGCCCAGATGTTTGGCGACGGGAACGAAAAGATCCGGACCAGTCGCGAGATAATAGGCCCGGGTGCGATCATCGGGGCCGAGCTTCGCTTTCAGCGCCTCCCAGCCCTTCTCGGCGCCGACGTCGACCGCGACATAGTCGAGCCGGTTCAGAAAGCGTTCGAGCCGATCGGCGTCGGGCGGCTGGGGGAGAGATTTGGCCACCGCTTCCTTGACGCTTGCCTGGAAGGCGTCGCGATCGAGTGGCCGGCGCGAGGCGCCGATAATTCGCGTGGGTTCGCTGAACTGGTCGCCCATTTCGCGGTGGAGCAACGCGGGATAGAGCTTGCGGAAGGCAAGGTCGCCCGTGCCGCCGAATACGACGAGATCGAACGGTTCGACTTTGACGGGTCCTGGAGCCATGGGGATCGTCTCGCTGCGGCGGGAGGGCTCAGCTTAAAATCTTCAACCGACCGGAATGAGACGGCGGCGCGGCGGCTCGAAAGCGCGCCGCGCCGGCTCAGGCCGACTCGGTCAAGGCGTCCTTGAACAGGACTTCGCGGTCGCGCGCAAATGTCTTGATCAGGGGCAGCGCCGCGCCGCCGATCGCTCGCGCGTCCGCGCCGATGGCGCCCTCGGCGATCGTCACGTCGGAGAGCCCACGCCGGTCGAAGGACTCGACCTTTTGCGCCACTTTCAGCGTGAGACGTTCGCGCACCGCCTTGGGCATCACGCCGTCGATGATCACCGCCTGGACGTCGATGACCGAAATCGCCGTCACCGTCGCATAAGCAAGCGCGAAAGCCGCCCTGTCGATCCATTCTTCGAGCAGCGGGCCGAAATCGTCCCATTTTTCGGGCGTGCGCCAGATCGAGGAGGGATCGCGGCCGGCCGCCGCGATCCGCCGTTCGAGCTGATAGATCGAGGCGTGGTCGATTAGCTGTGAGGTCGCGTCGCCATTGCGGTCCGTCGTGGCGATCGGCATTGAGCCGACGGCGGCCGCGTTGCCGGTGCGGCCGGGAAAGAGCGCGCCGTCGATGACAAGGCCGCCGCCGATAAACGTGCCGACAAAGAAATAGAGAAAATCGCGCCGCCGCCACGATTCGCCAAAAAACAATTCCGCGGCGCAGGCCGAGGTCGCGTCATTGCAGAGCGTCACCGGAAATTGTGAAAGCTTGGCGAGTTCATCGACGATCGAGAACGTCCGCCAGGCGTCCATTTCCTGTTTGGGCGCGTCGATTTCGCTCGACCAGCTCCAGAGCTGGAACGGCGCAGCGACGCCGAGGCCGGCGATGCGCCGGCGCTGCGCCGGCGTCAGCGACCGGATCATCGGCTCCAGCTCTTCGGCGACAAAATCGGTCACCAGCGCGGGCGTCGGATAGAGATAGAGGCGCTGAGCGCGGCGGCGGATGTGGCCGCAGAAATCGATGAGCACGAGGTCGCAGCTGCGCCGGCCAATTTTGAGCCCGATCGAGAACGCGCCCTCGGGGTCGAGCGAGACCGGCACCGTCGGTTGCCCGACGCGCCCCCGCAAGGGCGCCTCGCGACGCAAAAGCCCCTCGGTCTGAAGACGGTTCATGATGGTGGAGGTCGATTGAACCGAGAGGCCGGTCATCCGCGCCACTTCGATCTTCGACAATTGCCCGAAGCGACGAACCAGCGAGAGAATCAGCCGTTCGTTGTAAACACGCAGGCCCGACTGAGCGGCGCCGCCGGCGACGGCGGGCAACGGCGTTGCAATTGCATCGATCGATTCCGGCATGGAAACCCCTGGCGCACGCTTTATCGCCGGCGGCGCGCCGCTTCGTCCAGCGATGTTTTTCTCTAGCATGCCAGCGCATGACAGAAGCGTCAATAATAATTCAGGCGAATTGAATTATCCTTGACTCTCACTTCGGCATTTGTCCCAATGGCGAAGACGGCGCGAGGACGGTCGCAACACGGGCTGCACTCGGCGCTTCGTCGCCGGTTACGACGAGCGCGGAAACCGCCGCCGTTTCAGTGTTTGGGAGGAATTCATGTCGAGAAGACTCGCACTTCTGTCGAGCGCCGCCATCGCTTTCGCGCTTATCGGGGCCAGCGCCCCTAGCTACGCCGGCGATATCGTCGGCCTGGTCACCAAGACCAACACCAATCCCTTCTTCGTCAAAATGAAGGAAGGTTTTGAGGCCAAGGCGAAGGAACTCGGCCTCACGCCCCAGGCCTATGCCGGGAAATTCGATGGCGACAATGACGGCGAAGTCGCGGCGATCGAGCAGCTGATCGCCGCCGGCGCGAAGGGCATTCTTCTGGTGCCCTCGGATTCGACCGCGATCGTGCCCACCGTCGAGAAGGCCCGCAAAGCCGGCCTGATCGTCATCACGCTCGACACGCCGCTTGATCCGGTGACTGCGGCCGACGCCAATTTTGCCACCGACAATTTCAAGGCCGGCCAACTCATCGGCCAATGGGCGAAGGCGACGCTCGGCGACAAGGCTTCGAGCGCCAAGATCGCCACGCTCGATGACTCCGCCAACCAGGCTACGGTCGACTATCTCCGCCACAACGGCTTCCTCACCGGCTTCGGCATCCCGGTCAAGGATCCCAAGCACTTCGCCCAAAGCGACAGCCCGCAGATCGTCGGCTCCGACGTGACCAAGGGCTCGACCGAGGGCGGACGTCAGGCGATGGAGAACATTCTCCAGAAGGCCTCCGACATCAACGTCGTCTACGCGATCAACGAGCCGGCGGCCGACGGCGGCTACGAGGCGCTGAAGGCGGCGGGCAAGGACAAGGGCGTGTTGATCGTCGCGGTCGACGGCGGCTGCCCTGGCGTCAAGATGGTGAAGGACGGAGTCGTCGGCGCGACCGCGCAGCAGTATCCGCTGCTCATGGCGGCCGACGGCGTGGCAGCCGTGGCCGAGTTCATCAAGTCCGGCAAGAAGCCGACCAGCATGGACACCGGCGAGAAGCTGGTCACCGACCATCCAGTGCCCGGCGTGCCGTCGATCGACACCACCGAGGGCGCCAAGCTCTGCTGGGGTTGATTTCGCGCTTGTTTGATCGCTTAATCGAATAAAGCATCGGCGCTTTCGAGCAAGACCTCGAAGGCGCCGATTCGCTCTTGCTCACGCAAAGCGAGAGCCGACAAAAGGGAGGAAGCGAGCGATGAGCGAAGCTTCGCAGAGCGGCGGCCCGACGCAGCTCGAATATGAAAGCGTGCTCGCCGCCGCCGCCACGGTTCAGGCCTCGTTCGAAGAAGCTCATCTCTCCTTCGTCAAGCGCATCCAGCGCTTTTTGCATAGCTACCCGACGACGGTTCCCTTCGTCGTGCTGATGCTCGGCCTCCTGCTCGGGGTCAGCGTCAATTATTCCCATTTTGTCACCGGCAGCAATGTTTCGACCGTGCTCACCCAGGTGACGATCGTCGGCATTCTCGGCATCGCTCAGACATTGGTGATCCTGACCGCCGGCATCGATCTTTCGGTCGGCGTCATCATGGTGATTTCCTCGGTGGTGATGGGCCGGCTTGGCGTCATCGACGGCGTGCCGACGATTATCGCTTTTCCGCTTGGTCTTTTGTGCGGCGTCGCCTGCGGCGCGATCAATGGCGTGCTGGTGACGCGCATGAAGATGCCGCCCTTCATCGTCACGCTGGGCACGCTCAGCATCATCGGCGCGCTCAATACATTCTATTCGCAGAGCGAAACCATTCGCATGCAGGACATCGAGGACAAGGCGCCGTTCCTGCAATTGATGGGCGAACCGTTCAATATCGGCAGCGCGCGCATCATCCTTGGCAGCTTCCTGTTGATCGCGCTGGCGGTCGTCGCCTGGTATGTGCTCAACCGCACCGCCTATGGACGCCACGTCTACGCCACCGGCGACGATCCGGAAGCGGCGCGGCTCGCCGGCATCGACACCGATCGCGTGCTGTTCAGCGTCTATGCGCTGGCCGGGCTCATCGCCGCGATCGCCGGCTGGGCGCTGATCGGCCGCATCGGCGCCATCAGTCCCACGGCTGGCGAAAACGCCAATCTCGACAGCATCACCGCCGTGGTGATCGGCGGCACCAGTCTGTTTGGCGGACGCGGTTCGATCGTCGGCACATTGATCGGCGCGTTGATCGTCGGCGTCTTCCGCTCCGCCGTCTCGCTCGCCGGGCTCGACGTGCTGTGGCAGGAATTCGCCATCGGCGTGCTGATCATCGTCGCCGTTGCGCTGGACCAATGGATTCGGAGGATCTCGCAATGAGCGTCGAACCGATCCTCACCTGCCGGTCGCTGGTCAAACGCTACGGCCCGGTCGTCGCGCTCGACCATGCCGATTTCGACCTCTATCCCAACGAGATTGTCGCGGTCATCGGCGACAATGGCGCCGGCAAATCGACCCTCATCAAGGCGATCTGCGGAGCGGTCATTCCTGATTCGGGCGAAATTCGCCTTGGCGGCGAAGTCGTGAATTTTCGCTCGCCGATGGATGCGCGCGCCGCAGGCATCGAGACCGTCTATCAAAATCTCGCGCTGTCGCCGGCGCTGTCGATCGCCGACAATATGTTCCTCGGCCGCGAGCTGCGCTCGCACGGCATTGGCGGGCGTTTCTTCCGCGCCCTCAACCGCACCGAGATGCAGAGGTTCGCGCGCGACAAGCTCAATGAGCTCGGCCTCTTGACCATCCAGAACATCAACCAGCCGATCGAGACCCTTTCGGGCGGACAGCGCCAGGGCGTCGCCGTGGCGCGCGCGGCGGCTTTTGCCCGGCGGGTTATTATCATGGACGAGCCGACAGCGGCGCTCGGCGTCAAGGAATCGCGCCGCGTGCTCGAACTCATTCTCGACGTGAAGAAGCGCGGCCTGCCGATCATCCTGATTTCGCACAACATGCCGCATGTGTTCGAAGTGGCCGACCGCATCCATATTCACCGGCTCGGGCGGCGCCTGACGGTGATCGATCCGCGCAAACAGACGATGTCGGAAGCGGTGGCGATGATGACGGGCGCCCTGGCGCCGCCGGTCGAGCAGGCGGCCTGATTTCGCAATCTCCGGGCGACCTTGCTCTTGCGCCGGGCGCAGCGCGTCCATATTTGCCAATTGCTTTTAAGCCCGCGCCGGCGCGACCGCCGGCCGACATTCCCGCCCCACGGAGCTTTGTCTCATGCAATATCGTCCGCTTGGCCGCACCGGTCAGTTTGTCTCGGAAATCTGCCTCGGCGCGATGACGTTTCATGGCGGCTCGGGCTTCTGGAAGGCGATCGGAACGGTCGAGCAGAAGGGCGCAACCGAACTGGTCGAACGCGCGCTTGCCGGCGGCGTGAATTTCTTTGACACGGCGGACGTCTACTCCGAGGGACAGTCCGAGGTCATGCTCGGCCAGGCGCTGCGCGATCTCAAAGTCGCGCGCGAGGATGTGATCGTCGCCACCAAAGTGCGCGGCCGGACGGGGCCGGGGCCCAATGCGATTGGACTCTCGCGCGGCCATATCATGGATCAGATCGCCGGCAGCCTGAAACGGCTCGGCCTCGACTATGTCGATCTTTATCAGATTCATGGCTTCGATCCGGCGACACCGATCGAAGAGACGCTGCGTGCGCTTGACGATTGCGTGTCGCGCGGTCTGGTGCGCGCGATCGGCTGCTCCAATCTCGCCGCCTGGCAGATCATGAAGGCCCTGGCGATTTCCGAGCGCCGCGGCTTCGCTCGTTTCGAGACCGTGCAGGCCTATTACACGATTGCTGGCCGCGATCTCGAGCGCGAGGTCCTGCCGCTGGTCGAAGACCAGGGGCTCGGCGTCATGGTCTGGAGCCCGCTCGCCGGCGGGTTGCTCAGCGGCAAGTTCGCGCGCGACGGCAAAGGCCCGGAAGGGGCGCGGCGCGCCACTTTCGACTTTCCGCCGGTCGACAAGGATCGCGCCTTCGACATCGTCGACGCGATGCGGCCGATCGCTCAGACCCATGCCGTATCCGTCGCGCGCGTCGCGCTCGCCTGGCTCCTGCAACGCAAGGGCGTGATGAGCGTCATCGTCGGCGCCAAGACGGTTGCGCAGCTCGACGACAATCTCCAGGCCGCCGCGTTGACGCTGACGCCGGACGAACTGGCTGCGCTGGACAAGGTCAGCGCGCCGCGACCCGAATATCCCGGCTGGATGCTCGCTCGCCAAAGCGAAGGACGGTCGCCGCCGCCGCGCGGTTAGCGCGGCATCGGCCGGTCGGCGAACAGTCCCGGCACGACATAGGCGACCGCGACGGCGATGAATAACGCCAGCGCGCTGATCGGGCTTAGCCATGCGACGCCGATCGAAAGAAAATAGACGGTGAGCGCCGAACCATTCTGAATTCGGCGCGCCCGCTCGCCCGCCATGAATTCGGGATCGTTGCGGCGCTGGGCGACGATTGTCGCAAAAGTCAGTTTGAAGGCGAGACCGCAGGCCAATTGCAGGGCCGCGTAGATCATGGTCGGAAATTGCGCGAGATTGGTCGCGCCGACGTAAGCGGTGGAGAAAGGGACAAGCGAGAGACAGAACAGCAGCGAGTTATTCGCCCAGATCAGGCTTGGCGTCGCATGATGCGCGGCGGTGAGGATCGCGTGATGATTGATCCAATAGATCGCGACGAAGGTGAAACTGACAAAGTAGATGACGAAGGACGGCCACAGCTTGAAAAGATCGGCCGGATCGGCGCTTGCCGGCGGCTTCAGATCAAGCACCATGATGGTGATGATGACGGCGATGACGCCGTCCGAAAACGCCTCCAGCCGCGCCTTGGAAAAGGCGTTTTCCACTTGAGCCAAGTTTGCGCCCCCGTCAGCCCGCCAACCAACGCCTCGCACGATAAGACGCCGTCGCCTCCGGCCGCAAGCCGAGCGGCCGGTTTCGCTTGCCAAGAAAATCGCTATGGTGCGGCGCAGCCGGCAAAGGGGAGGGGACGATGACGCGGAAGGTTTCCTGGGGCGTGCTGAGCGTCGCGCAGATCGGCGTCAAGCAGGTTCTGCCGGCGATGCAGCGTGGCGAAGTCGCCCGTATCGACGCCATCGCGTCGCGCGATCTTGGCCGGGCCAAGGCGGCCGCAGCCAAGCTTGGCCTTTCCAAGGCCTATGGATCCTACGAGGAATTGCTCGCCGATCCGACGATCGAAGCAATCTACAATCCGCTGCCCAATGAATTGCACGTCGAATGGACGATCCGTGCGCTCGATGCCGGCAAGCACGTTCTGTGTGAAAAGCCGATTGCGCTGAACGCCAAGGAGGCGGAGGCGCTGCTCGCGGCGCGCGACCGCTCGGGCAAACTGGTCGCCGAAGCCTTCATGGTGCGCCACCATCCGCAATGGCGGCGCGCGCGCGAGATCGTGCGCTCGGGCGAGATCGGCGAATTGCGCGCGATCCAGACGTTCTTCTCCTATCGGCTGACCGACCCGACCAATATTCGCAACGTACCGCCGGGCGGCGGCGGGCTCTATGACATTGGTTGCTATGCGATCAGCACCGCGCGCTTTGCTTTCGCCGCCGAGCCGATCAGGGTCGTCGCGGCGCTCGATGTCGATCCCGCTTTCGGCACCGATCGGCTGGCGAGCGCGCTGATCGAGTTTTCCGGCGGCCGACATCTCACGTTCAGCACGGCGACCCAGCTTTCCCCGCATCAGCGCGTGACGCTGGTGGGCGAGAAAGGCCGCGTCGAGGTCGCCATTCCCTTCAACGCCCCCATCGACCGTCCGACGCGCATCATGATCGACAGCGGCGTCGATCTCACCGGCGGCGGCGCGCGGATCGAAGAATTCCCGATCTGCGATCAATATCGGCTGCAGGGCGACGCGTTCTCGCGCGCTGTGCTCGGCGAAGCGCCGCTCGAATTTCCGATCGAGGACGCCATCGCCAATATGCGCGTCATCGACGCCTGCTTCCGTTCGGCCAAGAGCGGCGGATGGGAGCGCGTCTAGGAGCGAGCGATGTCTGACGCCGGTCTGGACGCCAAGCCTCGCAAGACGCCCCTGGCGCCGGTCGCCGCCCGCCGACCGCAGGAGCGGCGCGCCCATGGCGAGGTCTGGAGCGACGATTACGCCTGGATCCGCGCCGACAATTGGCGCGAAGTGCTCAGCGACCCCGCCGCGCTGCCGCCCGATATTCGCGCCCTGCTCGAAGCGGAGAACGCCTATTGCGAAGCGTTGCTGGCGCCGACCCGCAATCTGCAACGCCAGCTCGCGCGCGAGATGCGGGCGCGGCTGAAGGAAGACGATAGCGACGTTCCCCAGACCGACGGGCCCTACGCCTATTATTCGCGCTTTCGCCACGGTGGCCAGCATCGCATCTATTGTCGTAAGCCGCGCGTCGGTGGGCGCGAGAGCGTATTGCTCGACGGCGACGCGCGCGCCGAAGGCAAATCCTTTTTCCAACTGACCTTCGCCCGTCATTCGCCCGATCATCGCAAGCTCGCTTGGAGCGCCGACGATAAGGGCTCGGAAATGTATGCGATCGGCGTGCGCGACCTCGCGGGCGAGATGGACCTGCCCGATCGCGTCGATCGCGCGACCGGCGAAACGGTCTGGACCCGTGACTCGCTGGCCTTTCTCTATGTCGAACAGGACGACAATCACCGGCCGTGGCGGGTGATGCTGCATCGGCTGGGGACGGACCAGAGCGAGGATTCCCAGATCCTCGAGGAGGCCGATCCGGCCTTTTTCATCGCGATCAAACCGAGCCGGCTCGGACGCGTCGCGATGATTTCGGTTCATGGTCACGACGCTTCCGAGACCCATGTCGTCGATCTCGACAATCCGACCGCCACGCCGCGATTAATCGCGCCGCGCCGGTCAGGGCATCGCTATGAGGCGATGGATCACGGCGAGCATTTCTACATCCTCACCAATAGCGAGGCGCGCGATTTCCGAGTTGTGACGGCGCCGCGCGCCGCGCCGGAGGAAGCCAATTGGCGGCCCTTCATCGCGCATCAAGAAGGGCGCTTGCTCGAGCGCATGTCGCTCTTCAAGGACTTTCTCGTCTTGCTCGCGCGCGAGGGCGGCGCGCCGCGTCTCTTCGTGCATGAACTCCCGGGCGGCGGCGCGCACGCCATCGCCTTCGAAGCCCAGACCTATCATCTGACGCTCGAGCCGGTCTATGAATTCGACGCCTCGGTGTTCCGCTTCGGCTTCTCCTCCATGGCCTGCAGCCAGGAGATTTACGACTATGACGTCAAGCTGCGCCAGCGCATGTTGCGCAAGAAGCAGATGACGCCGAAGGATTTCGACGCCTCGGCCTATGTGACGCGCTCGGTCTTTGCGCGCGACGCGGACGGCGAAAGCGTGCCAATCTCGCTGCTCTATCGCCGCGATCTGGCGCTCGACGGAAAGGCGCCGCTGCTGATCTACGGCTATGGCGCCTATGGACATCCGATCGACGCCAATTTCTCGACCAATCGCCTGTCGCTGGTCGATCGCGGCTTCGTTTACGCGCTCGCCCATGTGCGCGGCGGGACGGAGAAGGGCTGGCGCTGGTATGAGCAGGGCAAGCTCGCCGCCAAGCCCAACACATTTTCAGATTTCATCGCCGCGGCGCGTCAGCTTGTCGCCGAGGGCTTCGCTTCGCCACGCGGCGTCGTCGCGCAGGGCGGCAGCGCCGGCGGCATGCTGATGGGCGCCGTGGCGAATATGGCGCCTGAGCTTTTCGCCGGGATCATCGCTGACGTGCCCTTCGTCGACGTTCTCAACACGATGCTCGACGACAGCCTGCCGCTCACCCCGCCGGAATGGCTGGAATGGGGCGATCCGATTCGCTCGGCCGAGGCCTTCGCGACGATCCGCTCCTACAGCCCCTATGACAATGTCCGGCCGCGGCATTACCCGGCGATCCTTGTGTTGGCCGGCCTGACCGATCCGCGCGTCACCTATTGGGAGCCGGTCAAATGGGTCGCCAGGCTGCGGGCGACGATGACCGGCGGCGGCCCGATCCTTCTGCGCACGGCGATGGAGGCGGGCCATGGCGGCGCGCCAGGGCGGCTCGAGCGGCTCGACGACGTAGCGCGCGCCTATGCTTTCGCGATCGCCTGCGTTGAGGGGAAGATCGGCGGGCAAGGGTTGGTTCAGGACGGTTCTAACGGCTCCGCCGCCGCGATGTCATAGAGCAAACGCCACGTCGTAGACGCGGCGTCGCCCTCTATTCCTCGTCTTCGCTGTCGCGTTGGGTCTGCGACGATTCGCCGCCCGGGATGACGTAAGAGCCCTTCAGCCAGCGATGCAGATCGACGTCGGCGCAGCGCTTCGAGCAGAAGGGATCGTAGCGTTGATCGCGCGGCTTGCCGCAGATCGCGCAGGTCTTGGCGTCGCTTGCGAGCGCCGGCTTCGCGCCACTGCGCGGTCGGGCTGTCGGCGCGCTCACGCGCCCGGCGTCCAGGCGCGATGGACCGGATAGCCTTCGCCGGTGAGCACATTGGCCGTTTCGGCGAGCGGCAGGCCGACGACGCTGGTGTAGGAGCCGATCAGGCGGACGACGAACGCCCCCGCCAGTCCCTGGATGGCGTAGCCGCCCGCTTTGCCGCGCCATTCGCCGCTGGCGAGATAGGCGCTCATCTCGGCCCGCGACAGGCGCTTGAAGCGCACCCGGGTCTCGACGAGCCGATGGCGCTGGCCGCCGATCGTGGTGACCAGCGTCAACCCGGTGTAGACACGATGGGCGCGACCGGAGAGCAGGCTGAGACAATCCTCCGCCTCGTCGAGGATTTCGCATTTGGGCAATACGCGCCGCCCGACGCACACGACGGTGTCGGCCGCCAGCGACAGCACGGCGCCGAGCTCTGGCCGCTTGCGGGCGATCTCGGAAGCGATGACGGCCTTCTCGGAGCTTAACCGCTGCGCCAGCGCGCGTGGCGATTCATTGCGTCGCGGCGCCTCCTCGATGTCGGCGGGGATGACCGCATCGGGCTCGACGCCGATCTGCGCCAGCAGCGCCAGCCGGCGCGGCGAGCCCGACGCGAGGACGAGGCGCGGACGCGCGTCGTGGTCGCTCACGCGGCGCTCCTCACGGCTTGGGGTTCATGGCGGATTGCGCCCTATTTGAAGCGGTAGGTGATGCGGCCCTTGGTCAGATCGTAGGGCGTCATTTCGACCAGGACCTTGTCGCCCGCCAACACGCGTATGCGGTTCTTGCGCATCTTGCCGGCGGTGTGGGCGATGATCTCGTGATCGTTTTCGAGCTTGACGCGAAAAGTCGCGTTGGGCAGCAGCTCGACGACGAATCCGGGAAACTCGAGTAATTCTTCCTTCGACATTTGGGCCTTTCTAAAGGGCGCTATGCGACAAGCATCGCGGCGTCGGAGAACCGACCGCCGCCATGGCGGGCCAGCGCAAAGCGGGCGAACCCTATATGAATTCGCGCTTCGGGGAAACGTTTATCCGCCCCGCGGGCGTTGATTCCTCAGCTATGTTGGCGACTTAGGGCCAGATAGCGGCGCACGCTGAAGGGAATTGTGCCCAGATAGGCGAGCGACAGCGCGACCAGCGACTGAAATGGAAAATTGATCGTCAGCAGCAGCGCCGCCGCCAGGCCGATCAGAACCGGGGCGACGTAGTCGTGCGGCACGCGGCCGAGCGATTTGCCGGAAAAATGCGGCACCCGGCTCGCCATCAACAGCGCGACGCCGAGGACGTAGACGATCTCGAGACCGACGTAATGTGGCGCAGCGGCCGAGTCGGACAGAAGAAAATGCAGATAGACCGGCAGCAGGCCGACGATCGCGCCAGCCGGCGCCGGCATGCCGACGAAGAAATGCTTGCTCCAGTCGGGCGTCTCGGGATTGTCGACCGACACATTGAAGCGCGCGAGCCGCAAGGCGCAGGCGATGGCGAAGACCAGTGTCGCCAGCCAGCCCAAGCTTTTGACCTCGTTGAGACCCGACACATAGAGCACGATCGCCGGCGCGACGCCGAAATCGATGAAATCGACCAGCGAATCGAGTTCGGCGCCGAAGCGCGACGTTCCTTTCAACGCGCGGGCGATGCGCCCGTCGAGCCCGTCGAGGACCGCGGCGGCGGCGATTGCGCTCACCGACCATTCGATCGACCCCTCGATGGCGAAGCGGATCGCCGTCATGCCGAGGCACAGCGCCAGCAGCGTCACCAGATTGGGGACAAGGAGCCTGAGCGGCACCGATCGAATGCCGGGCATACGGCGGCGCAGCGGTCGCGATTGCGTTGGGCGCGGAGGAAGTTCGTTCATCGGCGCGCTCCCCCTTCTCAGTTGACGCGGAATTGCCGCGGCGGCCCGAGGCGGCCGAGTTCGGCGACCACCGTTTCGCCGGCCACCGCACGCGCCCCCACGCCCATAACGATACGCGCGCCTTCCGGCAGATAGACGTCGACGCGCGAGCCGAAGCGAATGAGGCCGAAGCGATCGCCGACGGCAAGATGCGCGCCCTGTTGAGTGAAACAGACGATGCGGCGCGCGATGAGGCCGGCGATCTGGACGACGCCGAAGGCGCCGGCCGCATTCTCGATCACGACGCCATTGCGTTCATTGGCCTCGCTGGCTTTGTCGAGATCGGCGCTGAGAAAGGCGCCCGGATGATAGACGACGCGCCGCACCAGACCTTCGACTGGCGCTCTATTCACGTGACAGTCGAAGACCGACATGAAAATCGACACGCGCTGCAGCGGCGCGGCGCCGAGGCCCAGCTCAGGCGGCGGCGAGGCGAGACCAGCGAAGGAGACGACGCCGTCGGCCGGCGAAACGACAAGATCGGCGGCGAGCGGTGTCACGCGCTCGGGATCGCGAAAGAAATAGGCGCACCACAGAGTCGCGATAAAGGCCAGCCAGCCGAGCGGCGCCCAAATCCACGCAAGAATCAGCGTCGCCACCGCGAATGCGGCGATGAACAGATAGCCTTCCGGGTGGATGGGAACGAGCTGGCGGCGGACCGACTCGATGACGGACATGGGCGCTCCCGCGAAGATGGCCGTGTTCTGCCGCAAAATGCGGCGAAAGTCACGGCGCGATGGCCCCGAGCGCCGCCTCCGACGTCGTCTGGGCCGCGGCGCTCGGCTCCAATTCGGCCTCGGCTTTCGCCTCTTCGACACTGGCGCGCCGCAGCGCCTCCGCGGCTTCGTCGACTTCGCGCTGGCGGCTCCACAGCCCGGCGTAGATTCCCCCCAGCGCCAGCAGTTCCTCATGGGCGCCGCGTTCGGCGATCTCGCCCTTGTCGAGAACGAGAATCTCGTCAGCATGTACGACGGTCGAGAGCCGATGCGCGATAATCAGGGTGGTGCGGCCTTTCGACACGCGCTCCAGCGCCGCCTGGATCTCCAGCTCGGTGAATGTGTCGAGCGCCGAGGTCGCCTCGTCGAGCACCAGGATCGGCGGGCCCTTGAGCATGGTGCGGGCGATGGCGACGCGCTGCTTCTCGCCGCCCGAGAGTTTAAGGCCGCGCTCGCCGACCATCGCGCCATAGCCCTGCGGCGTGATCCGGATGAAGCCGTCGATCTGCGCATCCTCGGCCACCGCCTCGACTTCCCTGTCGGTGGCGTCGTCGCGGCCGTAGCGGATGTTGTAGAGAATGGTGTCGTTGAACAGAACCGTGTCCTGCGGCACCATGCCGATGGCCGCGCGCAGACTGGTCTGCGTGACCTCGGCGATGTCCTGGCCGTCGATGACGATGCGCCCCGACGAGGGCTCGTAGAAGCGAAACAGCAATCGCGAGATGGTCGATTTTCCCGCGCCGGACGGGCCGACGATCGCCAGCGTGCGGCCGGCCGGCGCCTCGAAGGAAACGCCGCGCAGGATTTTACGCGCCGGGTCATAGGAAAAATCGACATTCTCGAACCGCACCGCGCCTTGGGGGACGACGAGCGGCTTTGCTCCTGGCCGGTCCTGGATTTCCGGGGCTTCCCCAAGGATGACGAACATCATCTCGATGTCGACGATCGCCTGCTTGATGTCGCGGTAGACCATGCCCATGAAGTTGAGCGGCTGATAGAGCTGCAGCATCATCGCGTTCAGCAGCACGAAATCGCCGACGCCATTGCGATGATTGCGAATGCCGTCGACGCACATGACGAGCACTACGACCATGCCGATCGTGAAGATGATCGCCTGGCCCGCGTTGAGCACGGCGAGCGAGACATAAGTTCTGACGCTCAGCCTTTCGTAGCGGGCCATCGAGCGATCGTAACGCGCCGCTTCGCGCCCCTCGGCGCCGAAATATTTGACCGTCTCGAAATTGAGCAGGCTGTCGATCGCCTTGGTGTTGGCGTCCGTGTCGCTCTCGTTCATCGAGCGGCGGATGCCGATGCGCCAATTGGTGGCGATGGTCGTGTAGACGAGGTAGACGAAAACAGTGATCGTGATGGCGACGACGTAGCGCCAGTCGAACGAATAAAAGAACGCCGCCGAGATCAGCGCAAATTCGACGATTGTCGGCACCGCGACCAGCATCGAGGTGCGGATAATCGTCTCGATGGCGTTGCGTCCGCGCTCAAGTACGCGCGTCAGTCCGCCGGTCTTGCGCTCGAGGTGAAAGCGTAGCG
>SSMV01000025.1 GCA_004799435.1 Bradyrhizobium sp. | reverse complement strand
AAAGCACGGAAGACTGAAAAGCCTGGGCTCGCGCCGGCGAAACCTATCGCGCCGGCGCGAGCGCACCCCGCTTCGATCGATACAATTTGAATCAATATCGCCGCATCGGCTTATATTGGTTTTGAAGTTAAGAAATTATTCTAGTAATCACAGAGTTGACATAGCGTAAGTCGGGGCGCAGACTTCTGGTTACGGTGTAGTTGTGACTGTAGAGTTGCGCCTTTCCGTCAATATTGATTTGGAGTTGTCGCGTCATGACTTACGGATTGCTCGTCCGTGAGCCCCGTTACTTCGATCTCGGGGTGTTATTCGGACGCATCGAACGGTTTGAAGCCCATTGCCGGCGCCGTGCGCCGCAGGTGCATAGCGAGCCGCCGCGCGCCCTCGACATGGCCTTGCTCCGCGAAGGCGGCGAGTTCGAGCGCGCCTGGGCCGAGGAGATTGCGGCGCTCATCGCGCAGAAGCGCAACGACAACGCCAAAACCCGGATGGCGACGCGTCGCGCTCGGGCGGCGACCAATCGCGTCGCGCTGCGGATCGAAACCGCCCGCGCGACCGGGCTCGCCGGGCTCAAGGTGAAGGCGCGCGTCATGTTGTGGCGACGCAACGGCGAGCCTTTCGCCATGGCCGACGAAGGCTGGCAGGCGAGCCACGCCGCCAATTGAACGGCGCCCCGACTTGACGTCGTTTCCGCCTAACGTGGCGGGCGCTTGATGTCGGTCGTCGTGTGAATGCCGTCCTCTTCGAAGGTGACAGTGACCGACGTGTCATTGTCGAGATCGTCGGCGACCAGCGTGAAATCCTCGAGGGTTGAATTCAGAACCTTCCCCTCAGCGCCCCAATATTCGAAATTGTCCTTTTCCCACGTCGCGAACTGGTGTCCGGGCGTGCTCCAGACGGTGGTGACGTTCTGGCCGCGCTGATTGCGATAGGTCACGCTCTCGCCGCGGTAGAATAACGTGCCGGGGTGAAGCGCCGAATCGAAGTCGCGACAGTCGCCGTTGTCGAGTTCGAGCCAGCCGCGCGACTCCCACGAGCCGTCGGCCTGGGAATAGGCGATGGCGACGAAAATCTTTTGCGGGAATTTGTTGCAGAACTGAATCGCCGCTCTCGCGCCGGTCGCCGTCGTCAGGCCGACCAAGGCGAGAGTGCAGGCGAAGGCTGCGCGCTTGCCCATTGCCCCTCCTCTTGGCGCGCCTGAGCCGGCGCGCCGCCATGCTTGAATGCGGCCTCAGTATTGGCTGGGCCCAAGCGCCAGACAAGCCGGCGGACCGGACAAATTGCCGTCAGCCTAGCGCTTGACCCTGCGCAGCGAGGTTGCTTCAACGTTGCGGGTCCCTATCGTCCAGATTTGGGCGGGCAGTCATGCTGAGCACGTTCGTCGGCGAGCCGATCGGCCAGAGCTGGCTCCAGTTCGCGGAACTGGGTCTGGCGCTTTTGCTGTCGGCGCTGATCGGGCTCGAGCGCGAGATGCGCCAGAAAAGCGCGGGCCTGCGCACCTATACGCTGGTTGGCGTCGGCTCGGCGCTCATTCTCCTGATCTCGAAATATGGCTTCACCAACATCCTGAGCGAGGGTCGCATCGTGCTCGACCCCTCGCGCATGGCCGCGCAGATCGTCTCGGGCATCGGCTTCATCGGCGGCGGCGTCATTTTCGTGCGCAAGGATCTGGTGCGCGGCCTCAACACTGCGGCGACAATCTGGGTGACCTCGGCGGTCGGCATGGCCTGCGGCGCCGGCCTGCCGCTGCTGGCGATCGCCGTCACCGCCGCCAATTTCGTCGTGATCTTCGGTTTTCCTGTTATCGAGCGCCGGCTGCCGAAGTCGCGCTGGGCGCCCTCCTCGCTGCAGATTTCCTATCAGGACGGGCGGGGCCTGCTGCGCGAGATTCTTGTTCTTTGCACGCAACAGGATTTCGCCGTCACCCGCGTTCAGGTGCAAAAAGAGGACGGCGGCGAGCGCGAGCCCTGGGCAAAGCACGCCGGGAAGAACCGCGCCAGGCAGAGCGCTGACGGGGCCGCGGATCTTGCCGAATCGTCGGAGAGTGAAAGCGTCCGAGCCAAGGGTCCGGTGACACTGATGCTGGAGGTGCGGGGCAAACGTTCTGTCGCAAAACTGGTCGATAGATTGAGTGAGCTCGACGGCGTCGCCTCGGTCAGCGCCAGCGACGCCAATCTTGTCGGGGATTGAGGAACCGCCAGGCCGTCTTGTGAATTAAGGTCTTTACAAGAGCGCCACGGGCGCCAGCCGAACATCAAGGCGCCCGCCGGGCGCCGCTTTAGAGGGAGAGACGAAATGACCAAGCTCTTTTTGACCGTCGCCGCCGTCGCGCTGCTGTCGACCATGGCGATTTCCGAGGCCAGCGCCGGCTGCTATCGCCTCGGCGTGACGGGCTACCACTGGTATAATTTCTGCGCCGGTCCCGGCTTCATCTACCCGCATCAGCGCGTCTGCAATCACAACGGTTATTGCTGGTATCGCTAGACGATCGTCGTCCGCGAAGGACGGTGCGAAGGCCGGGCTCAGCGTAAGTGACGCGAGCCCGGTCGACGAAACATGGCCATAGAAATCTATCACAATCCTGCGTGCGGAACGTCCCGCAACACGCTCGCTATGATCCGGCGCAGCGGCGAAGAACCGACAATCATCGAATATCTGAAAACGCCGCCGACGCGGAAAAAGCTCAAGGCGTTGATCGCGGCGATGGGCATGTCGACCCGCGCACTCCTGCGCGAGAAGGGAACGCCCTATGCCGAGCTGAGGCTTGCCGATCCGAAATGGAGCGACGGCGAATTGCTCGATTTCATGTTGGCGCATCCGATCCTGATCAATCGGCCGATCGTCGTCACGCCGCTCGGCGTGAAGCTGTGCCGGCCGTCCGAACTTGTGCTTTCGATCCTGCCAAACCCGCATATCGGGCGTTTCGTCAAAGAGGATGGCGAGGTTGTCGAGGCGCTCTAGCGAGGCGCGCCGAGACACGCAGAAAACTTCGGCGCCTCGCGCGACGAGCGAGTGCGTCATTGCGACATCGCCGAAAAGCGGCGAATTCATATCTTGAAAAGGGGAAGTGAATGCGCGTTGCAATATTTTCTGCTGCGATCTTGCTGGCGAGCGTCGCCTCTAGCTACGCCGGCTGTAACGTGGACAGATAGCGCTTCTATTTTGCCGAGGACACAAACACGGTGATGCACATCACCGATGGCAGTTCTTGCACAACCGGCATAGGAGTCATCGCCGAGACTTCGAGGGTTGATTCCATCCAAATATCGCAACAGCCGAAGCACGGCTCCGCGTCATGGAATAACTCCTTCGCTTATCCCAAGTTTCGATATCAACCGAGCTCGGGGTACAAAGGCGCCGACGAATTCGTGATTTCGATCGTCGGATCGAACAATGTGCGCAGCGGGCCTGCGAACGTGAAGGTCTCCGTAGACGTTCAATGAATTGAACGTCCCTAGGAGGCGACCGCGGCATGCTCGTCGTAAAGCTTCAGGGCGAGAAGCCCATGCGCCGCCGCCGCGCCAGCGCGCAAAGCCGAGGCGATAAAGGCGGCCTCGGCGATCTCTTCGCGCGAGGCGCCTGCCGCCAAGGCGCGTTTCGTGTGGACATCGAGGCAATAGGCGCATTGGGTCGTCAGCGCGACGGCGATCGACATCAACTCGCGATATTTGGGCGGGATGCGGCCGTCGGCGCGCTCGGCGGCGTCGCTCAGGGCGAAATAGCCCTTGGCCTCGACCGGCGCGAGCGCCGTCAGATCCTTGACGAGGCGCATGTCGGCGCGATCGGCGTAGCTCATCGGCAGGCCTTTCGTCTCACTGAATCAGATATTCGCGCACGAGACCGCGCGCGCGATGGAGTCGCGCCTTCACCGCCTCGCGGGTGAGCGCGAGCGCGGCGGCGATTTCACCGATGGTCAGTTCCTCGACGTCGCGCATCAGAATGACTTCGCGATAGTGATCGGGCAGCGAAAGAAGCGCGGCGGCGAGATCGAGCCGCAGATCGGCGTCCGAGCGCTGCGCGACCAGCGCATCGGCGTGATCGTCCAAGTTTTCGCTGGGCTTAAAGCGCCGCGCGAGCCGCAAACATTCGCGCCGCACGACGGCGAAGAGCCAGGCCGAGAAGGCGCCGACCGAGCGCAGGCCGCCAATCCGTCGCGCCAGCAGCCACAGCGCCTCCTGCACCGCATCGTCGATATCGCTTGAGTTGTGACAGGCGCGTTGCGCGAAGCGGCGGATATCGGGTTGAGCGAGCGTCAGAAGGCGCGTCAACGCGTCACGATCGCCGCCGCTCGCCGCGCGGATGGTCTCGGGTTCAATTCGCAAGGCGGCGGTCATCGCGGTTGCCGGTTGTTGTCGACCGGGCGCCGGCCAATCATCGCGCAGGCGGGGCAGAAGCCGACGAGGCTCGTGACGATCAGGGTCGCGCCCGCTGCAATCGCGATCGCGAGGACGATCGTCGAAGGAGCGGCCAGCCATCCGTAACCTATGACGCCCGCGCCGGCGAGCAGACGCAGCAAGCGCTCCCACGTCGGCAGGTTCTTGGCGAAGATCCAATTCTTGTCGAAGCCCATGGGCGCGCTCCCAACCGCCCCGAAGCGGGCGGCCCGACTATGAAGAGGGCCGGTGGAGGCAAAAGGGTTCGCGGCGACGGAAATATTTCTTCTCGAGGCTCTCGCGCGCCGCGGCCCCGTCACAGCGATCATGGAGACGCGAGGAATCTCAGATAGAAGGCGCCGAACAGGAGGACGATACCGATATTGGCGATCAACCGTTCCCAGAATCGCTCTCTGAAGAAGGCGACATCGACGCCGACGATGACGGCGGCCATCGCCGCCACGTAAAGCACGATGACAATCGGTTTGCTCACGCCGGAACCCTTGGTAGCGGCTTGCGAACCATCTTACTCGCCTTTGGGCGCAATCCTTCGCCTACTCCGGATCGCCTTCGATTTTCAGATGGTGGTGCCCAGGAAAGGACTCGAACCTTCACGGCTTGCACCGCTGGTACCTGAAACCAGTGCGTCTACCAATTCCGCCACCTGGGCACGGCGCGCTTCATAAGGTTTGGCGCGCCGGCATGTCAATGGCGGCGGCCCTACGCCTGGCCGCCAAGACGCGCTAGGCTCGCCTCAAGTCCCCTCGGAGGCGCGCATCGTGACGACTTACGCCAATATTCTCGTCGAGACCCATGGCCGCGTCGGCCTGATCCGGCTCAACCGGCCTCAGGCGCTCAACGCGCTCAACGCGGCGCTGATGGAGGATCTCAATAGCGCGCTTGGCGCCTTCGAGGCCGATCCGGCAATCGGCGCGGTGGTGCTCACCGGCTCGGAAAAGGCCTTCGCCGCCGGGGCCGACATCAAGGAAATGCAGGACAGGACTTTCGCCGACGTCTTTCTCGGCGATCTCATCTCGCGCTGGGAAATCATCGGGCGGATGCGCAAGCCGGTCATCGCCGCGGTTGCCGGTTTCGCGCTGGGCGGCGGTTGCGAAATCGCCATGATGTGCGACTTCATCCTCGCGGCCGACACGGCCAAGTTCGGCCAGCCGGAGATCAAGCTTGGCGTGATCCCCGGCTCAGGCGGCACGCAGCGCCTGACGCGCTTTGTCGGCAAGTCCAAGGCGATGGAGATGATCCTGACCGGACGCATGATGGACGCCGCCGAGGCCGAGCGCGCCGGCCTGGTCGCGCGCATTGTTCCCGCCGCCGATCTCATCGCCGAGGCGTTGAAGAGCGCGGCGCAGATCGCCAACCTCTCGGCCACCGCCGTCTATGCGGCCAAGGAAAGCGTCAATCGCGCCTATGAGACGACGCTCGCCGAGGGCGTGCGCTTCGAGCGGCGGCTGTTCCACGCGCTTTTTTCCACCGAGGACCAGAAGGAAGGCATGCGCGCCTTCACCGAGAAACGGCCGCCGGTTTTCAAGAATCGGTGAGGCATCAAGTATAACCGGAACGCCGGTGGCGCGGCCCTCCGTGGCCGCGGGCGCAGAGGCCCGCGCTACCGATCGCGGCTTTGCTACCTCACGCCGCCGCGTCGAAATCCTGACGCGCGGCGGCGATCGCCTCGGCGCGCTCCTCGGCCCAGCGGATCAGACCGGCCAGCGGCGCGATCAGCGAGCGGCCCAGGTCGGTCAGGCGATACTCGACGCTCGGCGGCGTGGTCGGATAGACGCGGCGCGCAACCAGTCCGTCGCGCTGCAATTCGCGCAGCGATTGGGTCAGCATCCGCTGCGAAATATCGGGCAGCCCACGTTTGAGCTCGCCGAAGCGACGCGGACCGTCGCTCAAAGCGACGATCAACAGCGTCTGCCACTTGCCGCTGATCCGGTCGAGCACGCCGCGCACCGGACAATTGACGAGATCGGGATAGCGCGCCCGCCAGCCATTGAGACCGTCGCCAAAGAGATTGGCCGTCCCGCCGTCGCCCCTGGTTCCCTTCATGTGCCTATCTTCCGCCAAACTGCCCTCTTTACGAAGGCCTCACTCTCGCCTTTATAGCAGGTCTCAATTCGTAACCAATAGTCAGACTGAAGGGAAAATCGATGGCCGCCTCTCCGACCTTCCTCGTCACCGGCGCTTCGGGCCAACTCGGTCGGCGGGTGGTCGAACATCTGCTGGCGACCAGGGCCGGCACGATCATCGCCGCCTCGCGCGATCCGGCGAAACTCGCCGCTCTTGCCGCAAAGGGCGCCCAGACGCGGCGGATCGATTTCGACGACGCCGCCTCGCTCGACGCGGCGCTCAAGGGCGTCGACCGGTTGCTGATCATCTCGACCGACGACGTGCTGACGCCCGGCCGGCGTCTGCGCCAGCAGACAGCGGCGGTCGAAGCGGCGGCGCGCGCCAAGGTTGGCCATGTCGTCTACACCTCGATGCCCCATCCCGAGCCGGGCTCGCTGATCCCCTTCGCGCCCGACCATTACGGCACCGAGCAAGCGCTGGCGAAGAGCGCATTGCCGCACACGATCCTGCGTGTCTCCTGGTATGTCGAGAATCTCCTGCGCGCGCTGCCAAGCGTCTTCGCGAGCGGCAAGTGGTATAGCGCCGCCGGCGAGGGCAAACTCGCCAACATCGCCCGCGACGATGTGGCGCGCGCCGCGGCGTCCGCGTTGGTCAAGGCGCCGGGCGGCGTGTTCAACCTCACCGGTCCCGATCTCCTGACGACCCGGCAGATCGCCGCGCTCGTCGCCGAGGTCTTCGACAAGAAGATCGAATTTATCTCGGTCAACGACGAGCAATTGCTCGCTGGTTTGCTCGCCGCCGGATTGCCGAAACCGATCGCCGAATTGACCGTCGCTTTCGACGCCAATACGCGCGCCGGCAAGGTCGATCTCGTCACCGATGCCGTCGAAAAGCTGACCGGCCAGAAGCCGATCCGCCTGCGCGACGCGATCGCCGCGCTCAAGCCGGCGCTATCGGCCTAAAGCGTCACGCCGGCTTGCGGCGCAGCGCCTGGTCGATGTTCAGCGTCGAGCGCTCGCCGATGGCGGCGAAATTCTCGTCGAGCCATTCGCGCGTCGCCTGCCGCCCGAGTTCGCAAAGCGCGACGAGAAAGCTCCAGGTTACGTCGAATTTGGAGGCGGCGCCGAAGCTTTCGAGCTTTCCGGCGCCGCCGATGCGATGGAGCAGCTCGCGGCGATAGCCCTCGCCTTCCTTCAGCGCACCCCTTTCGATCAGCCGGGCGACGAAATCGGCGGCGCGCAATTCGCCGAGCAGCGCTGCGTTGAAGGTGATTTCATTGACGCGATTGGCGATTTCTTGCGCGGTGTGCGGCGTCGCGTGACGCTCGACCGGGTTGATCTGCACGATCACCGTGTCGCGGCAATCGGTCTCGTAGAACAGCGGCCAGAGCGGCGGATTGCCGGCGTAGCCGCCGTCCCAATAGGGCTCGCCGTCGATGTCGACTGCGCGAAAGAGGCGCGGCAGACAGGACGAGGCCATGATGTGATCGGGCGTCAATATGTCGCGGCGGAAGACCTCGCCACGCCCGGTGTGCACATTGGTGGCGGCGACAAAGATCTTTGGCCCTGGCATCTTACGCAGCGCGTCGAAATCGACGAGCTGCGTGAGATGATCGCGCAACGGGCTCAGATCGAGCGGATTGGCGTCATAGGGGCTGACGAAAGTCGCGAGCGCGTCCCACATCGCGCCCGCCTGCGGCAGCGCCGCGCGCCAGGCTTCGAACCACGCGTCGTAGAAGCCGCGCTGGATCGGCGTCAGTGACCCCTCAGCGCTGACCGACAGCCAAAAATTATGCAGTTTGCGTCTGGCGGCGTCGCGGCCGCCCTCCAGCATGCCGCTGGCGAAGACGACGGCGTTCATCGCGCCGGCGCTGGCGCCGGAAATCGCGCCAATCTCGATACGCTCGTCCGCGATCAGGGCGTCGAGCGCGCCCCAGGTGAAGGCGCCATGCGAGCCGCCGCCCTGCAGCGCCAGATTGATCGTCTTGGGCGAATCATTCATGCGGCGGTCCAGCCGCCGTCCATCGAGAGATTGGCGCCGGTGACCTGGGCCGCCGCATCGGAGCAGAGATAGACGACCATCGCCGCAACCTGATCGACGGTGACGAATTGCTTGGTCGGCTGCGCGACCAGCAGCACGTCGTTGATCACCTGTTCGCGCGTCAGGCCGCGCGTCTTCATCGTGTCGGGAATCTGGTTCTCGACCAGCGGCGTCCAGACATAGCCAGGCGAGATGCAATTGACCGTGACGCCGGAGGTCGCCAATTCGAGCGCCGCCGTCTTGGTCAAGCCGGCGAGGCCGTGTTTGGCCGCCACATAGGCGGCTTTGAAGGGCGAAGCGACCAGAGAATGGGCGGAGGCGGTCGAGACGATGCGCCCCCATTTCTGGGTTTTCATGCCGGGAATCGCGGCGCGCATCGCGTGAAAGGCGGAAGAGAGATTGATCGCCAGAATGGCGTCCCATTTCTCGATCGGGAAAGTCTCGATCGGCGAGACGAACTGAATGCCGGCGTTATTGACGAGGATATCGAGCGAACCGAGCTTGGTCTGCGCGTCGGCGATCATCGCGGCGATTTCGGCTGGCTTGGTCATGTCGGCGCCGTTGAAGACAGCGCGCACGCCGAAGTCCTTCTCGATTCCCGTCCGCTCGGCCTCGATCTTGGTGGGATCGCCCATGCCGTTGATGACGACGTCGGCGCCTTCCTTGGCGAGCGCGCGGGCGATGGCGAGGCCGATGCCGCTGGTCGAGCCGGTGACCAGCGCGTGACGTTTGGCAAGCGACATGAATCGAACTCCAGGGCATCGCGCCGCAATCGGCGGCCAGCTCATTATATTGCATTGCAGCGAAAGAATTGCGTCGGCAAAAAGGCCGGGGAATTGCCTTCGCAAAGGCCAAGGCCGGGCTCAGCCGCCCCAGTCTTCCGTCTTCACTTGGCGGCGCGCCGCCTCGGCGGCCAATTCGCCGAGCTTCTGCATCGAGCGCACGTCGTCGAGCCGGCGCATCTGGCCGACTTGCTGCTCGCTGACCTTGGCGCCCAGGCGCTCCTGCAGCCAGGCCTGATCGAGCTTGATGTCATAGCGCAGGAAGCGAAACAGCGGGCCGCCCGGCGCCGGCGTCGAGCCGAGTTCGCCGAGTTCGGCGTTGATCGCCCAGGGCGTCGGGCTTTCGCCAAAGAGCGACATCAGAGTGAGCACCAATTGCTGCGAGTCGCCGATCTGTTGGATCATCGCCCTGAGCGCCAGACGCGCCGAGGCGGCGCCGCTCAGCATCTGCGTCTTGAAACTGTCGCGGAACGTGCCGGCGCCGACCGAGACAATTGTTAGTTTGTCCGGCCCCGTCCCCCAGCCGAGGCCGGTCGTCGGAATATAGGCGGCAAGGAACAGCGCCAGCGCGGGATTGTTGTGCGGCGTCAGGCCGCCGTCGACGAACAGGCCCTGCACGCCTTCGGCGATGGCGATTTCCTGCGGATCGAAATAATGCGGCGCGGCCGTGCTGGCGCGAACGATCTGCGCGAGGCGATAGTGACGGTTGCCGATATAGTCCTGATTGGCCGGCGTCTCCCAATATTTCGAGCGCGGATTGTTGACCAGCACCCAGGCGCTGCCGGTGTCGAGACGTTTGAGGATGACGCCGACGCCGGTCTGTAGATCCTCGGTGTCGAGCCGACGATCGCCCATCACTGTTTCAAGCTCTCTGGCGAGCGCCGTGGCGTCGAAAATCGCCTTCCAGCCGGGCAGCCTGATCATCGGCGAGCGAAAGACCAGCGGCGCGAGACGATGATAGAATTCGGTGATGGCGTCGACGCGATAACCCAACGCCAAAGCGACGGCGATGATGGCGCCGGTCGACGTGCCGCCGATGAGGTCGAAGTGATCGCAGAGCCGCACCGGATGTCCGGCTTTGGCGGCCAGCTCCTGTTCGATCTGTTTGAGGAAGGCCAGCGCCACGACGCCGCGCACGCCGCCGCCATCGAGCGCCAGAATACGCTTGGGGCCGGGCGCGAAAAGATGGCGATCGCGGGCGGAGACTTGGCTCGGCTGCGGGTCGCTCATGCAGTCCTCCTTGTCGCCGCTGGGACGGTTAGACGATTTCCATTGCCCTGTCCCAGGCGGAGACGTCATCGAGCATGATCTCGGCAGCGCGCGCGGCGGCGCTGCGCGCGACGAGCGCGCTGGGCGGCGCGCTGGCGAGCGTGCGGCGCAACCGACGCAACGCCAGTCCGATGCGCGCCGAGCGCCCGCCCTGCCGCTGAACGTCGAGAAGAGTGCGCAATCCGTTGAGCGCGGCGAACAGGCCCGGTCCGGCGCTGAGCGCGAGGCCAACCGCGCTCAACAGCGAAACCGGCGCGCGCACCAGACCTGAGATCGCGACGACCGCCAGACCGGCGCCGACAGCCATGGTGGCGAGCAGGATGGTCAGTGCAGCGCGGCGCAGCCGCGCGTCGAGCCGGCGGAAACGCCGATAGGCGCCGCGGTGATAGGCGATCTGACGGTCGATCTCGACCTCGCTCAGATGGGCGAGAAAAGCTGGCGCATCGCGCTCGGGCAATGGCGCCGGCGGCGGCGCGGCGCGCAACACACGCTCCAGGCGCCAGTCGATCCAGCCGCCATCCGGGCTCACCGGCGGCGCGACGCCCGCCAGCACGCAGAAACGGCCGATGCGAGCGACTTCGGCGACACGGCGATAGTCGATCCACTTGGCGCGCCAGCGGTTGCGCTTGGCGAGATGCTGATCGAGGTAAAGCAGTCCGGTCATGCCGAATTGCAGCGGCAGCGTCACTGGCGAGGCGGCGGGAAACACCGCGCCGACGAAGCCGGACGCGAAATTGGCGGCAAACAACAACAAGGATCGCGCCGACAGCGAGCTGCGCCACAGCCGGCCATAGGCAAGCGCCAGAGCGTCGCCGCGCTCTTGTTCGCGCCGCAGGGCGGCGAGCGGGGCGGAACGATCGACGCTTGCTCCGGCATTGAAGGCGACGGCGCGCTCCCAGGCGTCGTCGGGCGCGCCGGCGGCGGAATCCGCCGGTTCGCCGATCAGGCGAAGCAGCAGCGCATATTCGTAACGGCGAACGTTGCGGCTGGCGTCCTCGGTAAGATATTCGCCAAGCTTGCGCCGCTCGGCGACGCGGCGCGGCGGCGACAGCAATTTTTCGGCGACCGTCTCGGGCGTCGCGGCCGAAAGGATGCGCCGGCGCGGCGCGCCTTCGAGCTGCGGCCCCGCCCCGGCGTCGAGCGCGAATTGCAACGGCGCGCCGGCTGTCGCAACCAACGCCGGCAGGGTGGCAGAAATCCCGGCGAAGTCCGCATCCACCGTCAGCGCCAAATCGCAAGTCGCGGTCGCGCCGTTGCTGGCGTCGACCTCAAGCCCGGCTTGCTGCGCCGCCTCGACCAGCGCCGCGGGCGGCCGTTCGTCGGCGCGGCAGATGAGGCGCGTGCGCATCGGCTCGTGATAGACGTCGGGCCAGCGAACCGCCGCCGCATGGGCCGCCGCGTGAAGCAGCGCCGCCGCCTCGGCGATCACGACGGAATCGAAGGCCTGCCCGCCCGCCCACAGGAGATTGAGCGCAGGGGCGAGCCTGAGATCGTCCGGTCCTGACAGCGGAAGCGGGGCGTGTAACATGGCCATGCGGGGCTGGATTTCGCGCCTCAGTTGAAATTCAATCGCGCGAACTTGTCGAGTGGAAAAATAGCGTGAAACGAAGAGCGCGCCGCCCGTGACGGCGCGCGAAGCGAGGGCTCGCCGCGATGATCCGCCATCCGCCTAAGCCTCGATTGGCGCTGACGCTTGGCGTCACCGGCCATCGCCTGCGCCGCGCCCCGGCCGAGGGCGAAGCCGGCCCAGGGGCGCTGCGGGTTTTCGACATCGCGGCGGTCGGCAAAGCGCTCGATCAAATCTGCGCCAAGGTCGCTGCGGGCCTGGCCGCGGTCGACGCAGGCGTGAAACAAAATTTCAGCGACGAAGCGCCGATCGTCACCCTCGTCTCGGCGCTTGCCGAGGGCGCCGATCGCCTGGCCGCCCAGGCCGCCCTGTCGGCCGGCTTCGCGCTCGACGTCGCGCTTCCCTGCGCGCCGGCGCTTTACAAGAGGAGTTTCGCCGACGCGCAATCGAACGGCGAATTCGACACGCTGCTCGCACGCGCCCGCGCCCGCCTCGTGCTGCCGCTGGCGGGCGACGCCGCGCAATCCCTGGCGGAGCGTTTGCCGATCGCCTTCGAGGCGGCCGGGCTGACGATGCTCGCGCTCTCGGACATTCTGATCGCGGTATGGGACGGCAAGCCGGCCGACGGGCGCGGCGGCACCGGCCAGATCGTTGAGGAAGCCGCGCGGCGCGGCGCGCCAATCATTATCGTCGACCCCGAGAATGGCGCTGCCCGCCTGCTCTGGGCCGAAGCGAGCGCCGACGAGAGCGCCGTGCGCCGCACGCTCGACATTCCGCCCTGCCCGCTCGAGCCGACGCTGGCGACGCTGATCGCCCGCCTCGTCGCGCCGCCGTCATCGACGAGCGAACGCGCCGAACTGACCGAGTTTCTCAATTGCCGTCTCGGCGCAACCGCCAGCCGGCGAGCGAGCCGTGTTTTCGACGGTCGCGATTTCGATCAGCCCCGCGCGCATTGGCCGCGCGTCAGCGCGGCGGTCACCGAATCGAACGCCAATCGAGACGCTACGCGGGTCTATGCCGAAGCGCTGCTCGCCTCCGAGGAGGTCGCGGTGCGAAACGCCGGGCGCTATCGCCTGCTGTTTCTGTTCAGCTCTTCTGTGACGGTGGTCGCTAGCGCGCTCGTCGCCGGAGCGGCTCGCTTCCGCGAGCTCCATTTCGCCGCGGCGGGTTTTGAATTCGTGACGGTCGCATTGGTCGGCGGATTGGTGTTCTACGCGACGCGCCGGCGCTGGCACAGTCAGTGGTTCGAGGCGCGCGAACTCGCCGAGCGGCTGCGGGTCGTTGCGCCGACCTGGTTATTGGGGGCGCGGCCGGCCCATCTCAAGCCGACCCAGGCGGCCTGGCCCGGCTGGTATGCCCGCGCGATCACGCGCGAGCTGCCGCTGTTCAGCGGCGAACTCGCCGATCTGCTGGGCGAGATCCGCGATATTCTTGCCGCGCTGGTCGACGAGCAACTCGCCTATCATCTGCACAACGCCGAACGGCTCGAGCGGCGCGACCGCGTCTACGAGGGGATCGGCCTCGGGCTGCTGCTGGCCTCCCTCGCCAATAATGTCGCTTATCTCGTCGCGCATGTCGTCGATCCCAACGGGCTCGAAAGCTTCGAATCCTGGGGTCTGGCGGCGGCGATCTTTCTTCCCGCCGCCGCGACGGCGTCCTATGGCGTCAGGCTGTTTGGCGACTACGAGGATCTCGCGCGCCGTTCGCGTCGTACCGCCGAGCAATTGCGCGCGCTCAAGGCGCGCATGTCGGAATCGCTCGATCTGCGCTCGCTGCGCGGCGCGGCGGAGGCGGCGACCCGCGCGATGCTATCCGATCTCGACGCCTGGCGGGTGGCGGTCGAGAGCCGCCGTCTGTCGGCGAGTTGAGCGGTTACGGCGCGGTCGCCAGAGCGTCGACGAGCCGTTCGCGCCAGCTCGAAGGATCGAAGGCGGACGCGGCAAAATCGACCCGCGCCGTCGCCTTGCCGGCGGCGAGATCGAGGCCTTCGACATCGAGCCCGACCGCCCGCCATGCTGGCCGGCGAGAGGCTCGCCAAGCCGTGATCGCCCCTTTGGGCGCGTTGATCTCCGCGAGCAATTTTTCCTCCGCCGCCGCGAGCGCCGTGGCGTCGCCGGGCGGGCTCAGAATATCGGCGGGCTCGAGCGGCGCGGCGCGGCCAAAGCCGCCGTTGAAATGCACCGTCTCGACGCTCAGCCGATAAATCGCGAAATCGGCGAAAGCGGCATAGAGCTTGGCTTTGGGATTGCGTCGCAGATAGCGCGGACGCGCCAAGGGCTCGAAATGGGGCTGGATTGTCCCGCCAAGCGTCACGCGCGGATGGTTGAGCGGATCGCCGCGGCCGGGCGCATCGACCAACAGCAACGAGCCGCGCCGATCGGCGGCGAGGTTCCTGGTATGCTCGGCGAGCTGCGAGAGCAGGAAGAGCGGCGAACCGTCAAAGTCGCTGGCGCAGCCGACCCATGTGGTCAGCGGCGCGCCCCGACGGCCAAGCGTCGCCAGCGCAGCGACGCGCGCGGCGCGCAGCAATCGCTTGACGTCGGCGATCGCGGCGCGACGCCCTTCAAGCTCGCGCTGGACCGTCATTTTCTCCGCCTTCGCCTCGCCGGGGCGAGAGAAAGCGCGGCGTCTGGGATCGGTCAAGCCGTCTGCGGAGTTGAACATTCGGCAAAGGGGTCTATTTTGAGAGCCGAACAGGCGCATATCGCGTGGGCGGCCGCCTTCCGAACCTTTGAGCGGGCCCGGGAGCGCCACACTTCAGCCGCGAAAGGCCTTATTGTGCCGCCCCGGTATGTGAGAAGCGCCGGCCAGGAGTCGACGCGTCGCAGAAGCGAACGGAAAACAGGAGCATCATGCCGACGATCGCCCTGGTCGACGACGACCGCAACATTCTCACCTCGGTCTCCCTATCGCTGGAGGCTGAAGGCTACCGGGTGCAAACCTACACCGACGGGGCCAGCGCGCTCGACGGGTTGAAGGCCAGTCCGCCCGATCTGGCGATCTTCGACATCAAGATGCCGCGCATGGACGGCATGGAGCTCTTGCGCCGCCTGCGCCAGAAATCCGACATGCCGGTGATCTTCCTGACGTCGAAGGACGAAGAGATCGACGAATTGTTCGGGCTCAAAATGGGCGCCGACGATTTCATCCGCAAACCGTTCTCGCAACGTCTACTGGTCGAGCGGGTCAAAGCGATCCTGCGCCGCTCCAACCCCAAGGACGCGGCGACGCAGAAGGAAAGCGAAGCCAAGATCCTCGAGCGCGGCCGGCTGAAGATGGATCCCGAGCGACACACCTGCACCTGGGATAATGAGCCGGTGACGCTGACCGTCACCGAATTCCTTATCCTGCAGGCGCTGGCCACCCGTCCCGGCGTCGTCAAGAGCCGCAATGCGTTGATGGACGCCGCCTATGACGATCAGGTCTATGTCGACGACCGCACCATCGACAGCCACATCAAGCGGCTGCGCAAGAAGTTCAAGATCGTCGAGTCGGAATTCGAGATGATCGAAACGCTATACGGCGTCGGCTACCGCTTCCGGGAGTCGTGACGCCAGGCCTGAAGAACGAGACGCGGCGCCAGCGCCGGCGCGCAAAGCGATGAGCAGCGAAGTCGACAGCGAGCCCGTATTCGCCGACGCCGGCGCGAGATGGCGGCGTTCGCGCACCAGGACGCGCCTGCGCCGGCTCGGTCGCGCGCTGCTTTCCGGCTTTTCTTCGTCGCTGACGCGGCGCATCGTCGTGCTCAATCTCGGCGGGCTGTTGGTGCTGGTGGCGGGATTCCTGCTGCTCAATCAGTTTCGCGCCGACATTATCGCCGCGCGAACGCAGAGCCTGACAACCCAGGCCGGCATCATCTCGGCGGCGATCGCGGCTTCCGCGACGGTCGAGACCGATACGATCACTGTCGACCCCGAAAAACTGCTGCAGGCGGCGCCCTCCGAGCATGCCGCCGCGCCGGCGTCCAATGAGAGTGACGAAGAGTCGATCGAATTCTCGATCAATCCCGAACGCGTCGGGCCGGTCCTCCATCGTCTCGTCACGCCGACCCACACGCGCGCGCGCATCTACGATCGCGACGGATTGCTGCTGCTCGATTCCAGCACCTTGTCCGAGCGCGGCGGCGCGCTGGGCGCCAAGGCGGCGGGCAGCGAAAGCAAAAGCCGGCCGTGGTGGCTGCGCCTGTGGCTCGATCTGCGCAGCTCCTTCACGCCGGCCAAGAAGCGGCGCGCCGCCGAAGAATGGGCGACCAACGGCAAGTCGCTGCCAGAGGTGGCGACCGCGCTGGACGGCAAAACGGCGACGACGGTCAATGTCGACGCGGTCGACGAGACCATTGTTTCCGTTGCGGCGCCGATCGAGGGCGCCGCCGGTTCGATCCGCGGGGCGTTGCTGCTGTCGACGCAAGGCGGCGACATCGATTCGGTGATCGCCTCGGAGCGCTGGGCGCTGCTGCGCTTCTTTCTGGTGCTTGCAGCGGTGATGTTCCTCCTGTCGCTGGCGCTCGCCCACACGATCGCCGAACCGGTGCGCAAGCTCGCCGAAGCGGCCGAACGCGTCAGGCGAGGCATTAAGTCACGCCAGCAGATTCCCGATTTTACCGCTCGCTCCGACGAGATCGGCCATTTGTCGCGCGCGCTGCGCGACATGACGCAAGCTCTGTACAATCGCATCGATGCGATCGAGAGCTTCGCCGCCGACGTCGCGCATGAATTGAAAAATCCGCTGACCTCGCTGCGCAGCGCCGTCGAGACGCTGCCTAAAGTCGAGGCGGGGCGCTCGCGCGAGCGGCTACTCGACATCATGCAGCATGACGTGCGCCGGCTCGACCGGCTGATCAGCGACATTTCCGACGCTTCGCGGCTCGACGCCGAGCTGGCGCGCGGCGAGGCGCGGCCCGTCGATCTCGTCGAGATCGTCAAGGCAGTCGTGGCGATGGTCGAGGATTCGTCGCGCAACAACGGCGTGACGCTGAAGCTTGCAGTGGAGCGGCGAGCGTCGCCGCGCGCTTCGGCCGATTTCATCGTGATGGGACATGATTCCCGTCTCGCCCAGATCGTCACCAATCTGATCGACAACGCTTGCTCGTTCTCTGAGCCCGGCGGCGAGGTGCGCATCACCTTGCGTCGGGTCGCCGGCCAACCGAGGCCGGCGAGCAAATTGGCGAGCGACGAGGTGCGGGTTCTGGTCGACGACGACGGGCCGGGCATCCCGCCCCATGCGCTGGAGCGCATTTTCGAGCGCTTTTACACCGACCGGCCGGAACAGGGTTTCGGCCAGAACTCCGGCCTCGGCCTGTCGATTTCGCGACAGATCGTCGAGGCCCATGGCGGTCGCTTATGGGCGGAAAATCGCCCCGCCCCGGCACAGGCCGCCGCGACGCCGGACGAGGACAACGACAGAATCCGCCATGGCGCCGGGGCGCGCTTCGTCATCGCCCTGCCGGCGATCGCCCCTTGAGCGCGACGCCGCCGGGGTGGTCGGCGCTGCATGCGACAGCCGTGCTGGTTGGCGAAAATGGGGTATTGTTGCGCGGACCGTCGGGCGCCGGAAAAAGCGCGTTGGCCCTCGCACTCCTCTCAACGTCCAGAAATCGCTTGTTTTTCTTCGCCCTTGTCGGCGACGACCGGATCTTTGTCCGCGCCGAAGCTGGCCGTCTTGTAGCGCGCGGCGTCGCAGGCTTCGCCGGCCAGATCGAGCGCCGGGGTCAGGGCGTGATCCGGGTCCCGCACGAGCGTGAGGCGGTGATTCGGCTGGTGGTCGATCTCCCCGGTCGCCAAGGACCGGCGCCTGCCCGCCTGCCCGACGAGGGCGAGCTCCTCACCGAAATCCTCGGCCTGCGCCTGCCGCGCCTCGCCGTTGTCCCGGCGCTCGGACCGCTCGATCAGGCGGCGGTCATCATAGAAGTCTTGGAGAACAAGACATGAGTTAACTGGCCCGCGTTGCTAATTTTGCTTGAACAATGCGCCGCAGTGCACAAAAATACGCCCTTCCGCGGGTGCGGGGCCGTTGGCCGGCGCAGCGGCGCGCGAAGTGATGGAACGTTGATGATTGGAATGGTTCTGGTCACGCATGGCCAGCTCGCTACCGGATTTCGCGCCGCCCTTGAACACGTCGTCGGTTCCCAATCGCGATTTGAAACAATCACGATCGGCCCCGAAGACGACATGGAGCAGAGGCGCGCGGAAATTCTCAGTGCGGTTTCGCGCGTTCAGGACGGCAGCGGCGTCGTGCTGCTCACCGACATGTTCGGCGGCACGCCTTCGAACCTCGCGATATCGGTGATGGAGGGCGGCCGCATCGAAGTGATCTGCGGCATCAACCTGCCGATGTTGATCAAGCTGGCGACGTTACGCGAAAGCGCCGATCTCGATCACGCTGTGATGGAAGCGCGCGACGCGGGACGCAAATACATCACCGTCGCAAGCAAGGTGCTGGCGGGGAAATGAGCGAACCGCCGGCGCAACAGGAGGACGAATGTCCGCCGCCGCCGGTCATGGCAGGAGCGCTTGTGCGCGACATGCCGATCGTCAATCGCAAGGGCCTGCATGCGCGCGCCACCGCGAAGTTCGTTCAATGCGTCGAGCGCTTCGACGCGCAGATTAAAGTGACCCGCTGCGGCGAGACCGTTGGCGGCGATTCGATCATGGGCATTCTCATGCTCGGCGCCGGGGTCGGCTCGACGATTACGGTGTCGGCGCTGGGCGATCAGGCGCGGGAGGCGCTCGACGCGCTCGAGGCCTTGGTCGCCGACCGCTTCGGCGAAGACGAGTGAAGAGCGCATCGCCGTCCTCCGGACGACCCCCTCACATCCGAAAATCTTCGCCCAGATAATAACGGCGCACGTCGGGATGGTTGACGATCTCGTCCGGCGGCCCTTCGGTCAGGACGTGACCGCTGTGGATGATATAGGCGCGGTCGATCAGACCGAGCGTCTCGCGAACATTGTGATCGGTGATCAGCACGCCGATGCCGCGACCCTTGAGATGGCGCACCAGATCCTGAATATCGCCAACCGCGATCGGATCGATGCCGGCGAAGGGCTCGTCGAGCAGCATGAACGAGGGCTTGCCGGCAAGCGCGCGGGCGATTTCGCAACGTCGCCGCTCGCCGCCCGACAGCGCGATCGAGGGCGCCTTGCGCAACCGCGCGATGTCGAACTCTTCGAGCAAGGAATCGAGCATCGCCTCGCGCGCCTTGCGATCCGGCTCGGTGACTTCCAGCACCGCGCGAATATTGTCTTCGACATTGAGGCCGCGAAAGATCGAGGCCTCCTGAGGCAGATAGCCGATGCCGAGCCTGGCGCGCTGATACATCGGCAGGCCGGTGACCGGAAAGCCGTCGAGCTCGATCACGCCCTTGTCGGGCCTGACCAGCCCGGTGATCATGTAGAAGACCGTCGTTTTGCCGGCGCCGTTGGGGCCGAGCAGGCCGACCGCCTCGCCGCGCCGCACATAGAGGGTCACGTCCTGCACGACCGCCCGGGCGCCGTAGCTCTTGCCGAGGTTATGGACCGCGAGATAGCCGTCGCCCGGCGCGGCTTCCGCCTCGACGGCCGGCGCGGCGGCGACGCGGGGTCGCGCGCGTCTCAATACCGAGGGAGCTTCGCTCAAGTCTCAGCGATCCAAGCGCGGCGGCCGCCCGTGGCGAGCGTCCGAAGCGGAAACGGTGGCGCCATGTCTACTTCGGCGTCGCGTTTTTGTCATCGGGGCTTGAACCGGGAACGAACAGGCCTTTCACCCGTCCGGCGGCGCCGGTGTCGATCGTCGCCTGGCCGGTTGTCAGATCATAGGTGAGCTTGTCGCCCTTGGTGACATTGCCGCCATCGCTCAGCGTCACATTGCCGATCAGCCAGACCTTGTTTTGCGCCTTGTCATAGGCGCCGCGATCGGCCGTCGCGACCTGGGTCTTGGATATGACGGTCACCGGCCCGGCGGCGTCGAGATGTCTGACGTGGCTCGAGGAGGCGCTGGGCGCCGCGCCCGAAGCCGGAGTCGCGGCGGGCGTGGCGGCGGGCGCCGGCTGGGACGCGTCTGCGGCCGTCGCGCCTTTTTCCATGAAGATCGTCATCATCGAGCAGGTCATTTTGGTGTCGCCCTGGATGACGACGACATTGCCGGAATAGACGGCCTTCTGCTCCTTGTCGAAATAGACGAGCTTGTCAGCCTCGACAGAAACCGGCTGTTTCGAACCCGCGCCGGGCAAGAGCGGCGTGCCCAGGTCCTTGGTCGCGGCGACGGCCGGCCCTGCCGCCAGGAGGGCCAAAGCGAGGGCGAGAACGCTTCGACAGCGGGCGGTCATTTGGCTGGGCCTTTCAAGTCGCTGAGCGAGGGCGCGTCCGCATCGCCGGCGAAAGTGGAATGAACATGGCCGATAAAGGTCAGCTCGCCGCCATTGTCGCGCGCCGAAGCCGAATCGGCGCGGATCGTCGCGCCATTGTCAGTGACGACCGACACCGGCTCGTTGGTGTTGTAGAGGCCGCCTTTGAAATCGACATCGGCGCTTGACAGCGTCACGTCGTAATTCGGGCTGCGCAGATGCACATTTTTCGACAGCGTCAGCAATTGGCGCACGCTGTCATAGACGCCGGTCGCGGCCGTAATGCGCAGGCGGCTATTGTCGGCCATCGCGACATCGCCGTCGATCTCTATGAGCTCGACGGTGGCGGGATGCGTAATGTCCTGGATCGCCTTGGCGGCGTTGACGACATAGCCTTGCCCGTCGCGCCGGGCGCCGGTCAGGCGGGGATGGTTCATGACGATTTTCGTGCCGTCGACGCTGAGTTCGCCGACGCTCAGATCGCCGACCTGGCGGCGAAACGGATTGAACAGGGCAAAGAGGATCATCGCGGCGATGGCGACGAGCGCCGCCGTCGGCGCGACGAATCGCAATATGCGGACCAGCCGTGAATGGCGCGCCGCCGCGACGAAAGCCCGCCGGCGGCGGTCGTCCTGGCTGGGGGGCGAGGGCGCGTCGCGCCTGAAGCCGCGCCGCGGGGCCGCCCAATCCGCTCTGGTTGCGGGGGCCGACATGGTCTCCTAACGTCCGAGGCGGCGCCGAGCCAATGCGCCGAGGATCGCCTAGCATAGCGCCGGCGCCAGTGAAACGAAATCAATGGCGAAGTTGCGGCGGCCTCGCCCCGCCGCTGATTGCCTCCATCGTGGGAATGAGGTTAATCCTGCCCCGTCGCCCTGACAGGGCCGGTAGCTCAATGGTTAGAGCCGGCCGCTCATAACGGTCTGGTTGCAGGTTCGAGTCCTGCCCGGCCCACCACACCCCGTCGGCGGCCGGCGGTCACGGCGGCCGTTTGATCTTTCAATTTTGGCGCAGCGCCCGGGATCGCTCATGGACGACCAGCGAAAATCGAAACCGACCGTCCGGGCGCGGGCCGACAGGATCAAAGACTTTCGGTGCAAAAACCTGATCGCGGTTATCGAGAACCCCAGCGATCTGGGGAATGTCGGCGTCATCATTCGCAACGTAAACGCGCTCGGCGTCGAGAAGGCCTATGTCGTCACAAATCGAAAGCTGTTGCCGGACGACCGGCAAGACATGCGTGCGAAGCGGAAGCTCGGCGCCATATCCGCTTCGGCCATAAAGTGGAGCTTCGTGAAGACCTTCGAGGACACGAACGCATGTCTCGACCACCTGGAGAAGAACGGCTTTGTTTCGGCTGTCACCTCGCCGCATCTGAAGGGGCGCAAGAACGTGGTGCTTCACGAACACGACTACACGCCGTATAAAAAGCTCGCGGTCTGGTTTGGAACCGAAGGGGCCGGGATCAGCCAATCCGCCGTCGAAAGAAGCGCGTTCTGCATCAACGTCCCGATGTTCGGAATTATTGAGAGCCTCAATCTGGGGACCTGCTCCGGCATCGTGCTGTACGAGATCACGAAGCAGCGGCGCGCCTTCCAGTTCAGGCGGGAAAAGAAAATCGCCGAGAGAAAATCCGCCGCGCGCAGCCCCGAGCCTTAGCGCAGCCCAAGCTTTAACAAGGCTTACATCGCTTCGGCGGTCTTTGTTCGTCGCTTCGCCCCGGAGGCTTCTTTGCCGTCGCCCGTTCTCGTCAGCGTCGATTGGGGAACGAGTTCGTTTCGCGCTCTGCTCGCGGCCTCCGACGGCGCCGTGATCGAAGCGGTCGAGACGGATCAGGGCGCGCTTGGTCTTCCAGCCGGCGCCCACGAGCGTTTTCTCGCCGGCAAGATCGGCGGCTGGCTAGCCCGGTTTCCGGGCCTGCCGATCATGATCAGCGGCATGGCTGGCGCGCGGCAAGGCTGGTTCGAAGCGCCCTATGTGCCCTGCCCGGCCGGCGCCGACGACATCGCGGCGAAGGTCCTCGCGCTCGAACCGTCGCTCGGCCGTATCTTCATCGTTCCCGGCGTGAGCGCGCCCGAAGCGCCCGGCGGCCCCGACGTCATGCGCGGCGAGGAGACGCAGATTCTCGGCGCGCTCGCCGCGACCCGCCGCCAGGGGGGCCTTTTCGTCCTGCCCGGCTCTCACTCCAAATGGGTGCGGGTCGAAGCGGGCCGCATCGTCGGTTTTGCCACTTTCATGACCGGCGAGGTCTTCGCCGCCTTAAAGGACCACACCGTGCTCGGCCGGCTCATGGCGCCAGGCGGAGGTCCGGCGCGCAGCGGCGTCGGCTTTACGCGCGGGCTTGCCGCCGCGAGCAAGCTCGAGCGGCCGGGCGACCTGCTGAACGCCATTTTCAAGACACGCACGCTCGGCCTTTTCGACGCCCTGCCGCAGGACGGGCTCGCCGATTTTCTGTCGGGCCTGCTGATCGGCGCGGAAATCCTCGCCGGCGTCGGCGGCGAGACTGCCGCGACGATCATCGGCTCGGCGGCGCTCAGCGCCCGCTACCGCGCGGCTGGCGACACGCTGGGCATTAAATTGACCCCGGCGCCGGAGAATTGTGCGACGCTCGGCCAGATCGCGCTGCTGGAGCGGCTTGAGGGGCTTTAATTCGCCCAAACTCTGCTGGTCCGGCAGGCGATTTCGCCTTTCCCCGCCCCTACCCATATACGCCGCCCCAACCTATATCTCTGCTCAGCTCTTCCACCATCCGCACGGAGCCACGCGCTTGACCGCCACGACCGACGCGAGCAACGAAAAAATCCCCGTCACCGTGCTGACCGGCTATCTCGGGGCCGGCAAGACGACGCTGCTCAACCGCATCCTGTCCGAGCCCCACGGGCGGAAATATGCCGTGATCGTCAATGAATTCGGCGAGATCGGCATCGACAACGAGCTCGTCGTCGGCGCCGACGAGGAAGTCTTCGAGATGAACAACGGCTGCATCTGCTGCACCGTGCGCGGCGATCTGATCCGCATCATCGAAGGACTGATGAAGCGCAAGGGCAAGTTCGACGGCATTATTGTGGAGACGACTGGCCTCGCCGATCCGGCGCCGGTCGCTCAGACCTTCTTCGTCGACGAAGACGTACGCGAGGCGGCGCGGCTCGACGCGGTGGTGACGGTCGCCGACGCCAAGTGGCTGAGCCAGCGCCTGCGCGACGCGCCCGAGGCCAAGAACCAGATCGCCTTCGCCGACGTGGTCATTCTCAACAAGACCGATCTGGTGAGCGCGGCCGAGCTGCGCGAGGTCGAAGCGCGCATCCGCGGCATCAATCCTTACGCCACGCTCCATCGCGCCGAACGCTGCGACGTCGCGATCGCCGAAGTGCTCGAGCGGCGCGCTTTCGATCTCGACCGCATCCTCGAAATCGAGCCGGCGTTTCTCGAAATCGACGATCATGATCATGACCACGATCATCACCATCACGATCATGACCATGGTCACAGCCACGGCCTCAAGCACTATCACGACGAAGACATGCAATCGATTTCGGCGCGTCTTGCGGGCGACCTCGATCCCGACAAATTCATGCCCTGGATCAGCCGGCTCACCCAGGAGCGCGGCCCCGACATCCTGCGTTGCAAGGGCATTGTCGCTTTCAAGGGCGATCCCAAGCGCTTTGTGTTTCAGGGCGTCCACATGATGCTGGACGGCGAGCCGCAACGCGAATGGAAGGCAGGCGAGACGCGCGAGTCGAAAGTGGTCTTCATCGGCCGCAATCTCGACGAGGCGACGATTCGCGCGGGTCTCCTCGCCTGCGCCGCCTGACGCGCTAACCCGCGGATCCCCACGAGATGACCGAGCCGACGGCCTCGCTCACCGCCCACTTGCGGCCGCTCGACGCCGGCGAGCATGTTGTCGGCGCCGCGTTTCTTGGCGACGAGCCGGCGCTGGCGCTGGCGAATGGCGAAGTGCGGATCGGCGAAGCCGGCGGCCAGAAGCGCGTCGCCGCGCATCCGGAAGGCGCCATCCTGACGGTGGCGCGTGACGGCGGCGCGTTGCTGACCGGGGGCGACGACGGACGCGTCGCGCAGATCTCCGCCGACGGACGCGTCGTCACGATCGCCGACGAAAAGGGGCGCTGGATCGACGCGCTTGCCGCGCGCGGCGGTGCGGTCGCCTGGTCAGCCGGCAGGCAAGCCCATGCGCGGGACGCGACAGGCGCGGTGAAAAGCTTCGTCGCGCCCAGCACCGTTCGCGGACTGGCCTTCCTGCCCAAGGGCTATCGGCTGGCGCTCGCCCATTACAATGGCGCTTCGCTCTGGTTTCCCAATGCGGCCGCCGAGCCGACCGCGCTCGAATGGAAGGGCTCGCATCTCGACGTCACCGCTTCGCCCGACGGGCGCTTCGTCGTCACCTCGATGCAGGAGAACGCGCTGCATGGCTGGCGGGTCGCCGATTCGCGCAACATGCGCATGACCGGCTATCCGGGCAAGACGCGCGCGCTTGCGTGGTCGCATGACGGACATTGGCTGGCGACCTCGGGCGCCGACGCCTGCATCGTCTGGCCGTTCAAGGATAAGGACGGGCCGATGGGCAAGGGCCCGCGCGAATGCGGCGTGCGCTCGGCGCGCGTCACGCAGGTCGCCTTTCATCCGCGCGCGCTGGTCGTCGCGATCGGTTATTCGGATGGCATGGCGCTGCTTTGTCGGCTCGTCGACGCCGCCGAAATTCTCGTGCGTCAGCCCGGCGACGGCGCGGTCACCGCGCTCGCCTGGGATTCGACCGGCGCGCGGCTGATCGTCGGTCTCGACAGCGGCGCGGCGGCGCTCCTGACGCTGCCGGCCTGAAATTCGTCTAAACCCAGGATCCCGACATGAGTTTGAACGCCAAGCTTCTCTTTGAACCTTTCCGCCTCGGCGATCTCGAATTGCCGAACCGGATCGTCATGGCGCCGCTGACGCGCAATCGCGCCGAGCATGGCGCCGATGTCGCGAGCGAACTTGCCGCGACCTATTATCGCCAGCGCGCCAGCGCCGGCCTCATCATTTCCGAAGGCACGCAGGTGAGCCGCCAGGGCCAGGGCTATATCTGGACGCCGGGCCTCTATAGCGAGGCGCAGGTCGCAGGCTGGCGGCGCGCGACCGACGCGGTGCACGCAGCGGGGGGGCGCATCTTCGCCCAGATCTGGCACGTCGGCCGCATTTCCCATGTTTCGCTGCAACCCGACGGCGGCCAGCCGGTCGCCCCGTCGGCGATCCGCGCCAAGACCCGCACCTTCATCGAAGCTGGGTTTGCCGAAGTCTCTGAACCGCGCGCGATAAGCGTCGCCGAGATCGCAGAGGTCGTCGCCGATTTCGGCCGCGCCGCCGCCAACGCCAAGCGCGCCGGATTCGATGGGGTGGAGCTGCACGGGGCCAATGGCTATCTGATCGATCAGTTTTTGCGCGACGGAACCAATCGGCGCGAGGATTCCTATGGCGGGTCGATCGAGAATCGCGCCCGCTTCGCGCTCGAAGCCGTCGACGCGGTGCTGAAAGTTTGGCCGGCGTCGCGCGTCGGCATTCGCCTGGCGCCGGTCAGCCCGTCTAATGACGTCGCGGATTCCGCGCCCGAGACGATCTTCGGACATCTCGTCTCGCAGCTTTCGCTGCGCAAGCTCGGCTATATTCATATCGTCGAGGGCGCGACAGGCGGCGATCGCACGTTTGCGCCATTCGATTTCGGCGCGCTGCGCAAGCGTTTCAGCGGCGCCTATATCGCCAATAACGGCTATACGCGCGAACTGGCGATCGAGACGCTCGCCTCGGGCCGCGCCGATCTCATCGCTTTCGGCCGCCCCTTCATCGCCAATCCCGATCTCGTCGAGCGGCTGCGCCGCGACGCCCCGCTCGCCACGCCGATGCGCGAGACTTTCTATGGCGGCGGAGCGGCGGGCTACACCGATTATCCGGCGCTGGCGGAAAGCTGAGCGCGCCGCACGGCGGGCAAGCCGACCGCGCTAACCCCCCGAGGCGGTTCCGGCGCCGTCGGTCGCCAGAGCTTCGTCGGCCGACATCACATTGCCGCGCCAGACGAAGCGCTCGGTGTTCCAGCCCTCCAGCCACAGGATCGGCATCAGCAGATCGCGCAGCATCCAGGCCGGAAGCGAAGTCAGCGCCAGCGGCCAGCCGGTCGCGGCGGCGAGTCCGGCCTCCGCGCCATACCAAAGAACCGCGGCGAGACCGACCGCGAGCGGCGGCCACAGACCGAGCGCCTCGGCGCCGAAGCCCGCCGCGATCAAAGTGACCAGGCTTGTCGTCAGCAGCTCGGGGGCGAAATAGAGCGCGAAGGTCGCGCGCCTCAGCCTCGCCCAGCGCACCTGCCGCGCCCAGACATCGCGCCACGAGCGCGAACCGAGCGGCTGCTGAAACGGTTGATTGACGAGATGGGCGCGTAAGCCCGCGTGGTGAACGAGCTTGGTGGAAGCCGCGTCTTCGGCGATCTCGGCGCCCAGCGCCTCGATGCCGCCGCCCGCTTCCAGCACCGCGCGCCGCCACAGCATCGTTTTCCCTTGAGCAAAGCCGAAACCGAGGCTCTCGGCGCAAAATTGCCAGCGCGCCTGATAGGTATTGAGAAAAGCGCATTCAACTTCGGCGGCGAAACTTTCCGGCTGGGCGCCGATCGGCGGCGCGCAGACGATGCCGGTGTTGGGCCGCCAGCGCCGCTGCAAGCGCTGAATGTAATCGGGCGGCATCAGCACATTGGAATCGGCGATGATCACCCAGTCGCGATCTGTCGCCTTCCAGCCTTTGACGACATTGTTGAGCTTGGGATTGGCGCTCACCCGGTCGTCGCCGGTGAGCAGGCGCGATTTGATCTGCGGATGGGCCGCCATGGCGCGGCGCGCCAGCGGCGCGATCGGGTCGGCGGCGTCGGCGACGCAAAAGACGATCTCATAATCGGGATAATCGAGCGCGAAAATCGACGCCAGCGTTTGCCGGGAAAAGGCCTCGACGCCGCAGAGCGGCTGGACGATGGCGACGGGCGGCGCTCCCTCGGGGGCGGCGAGCGGAGCGCCGCTGCGCCGGCAGCGGACGGCGGCAAGCGTGGCGCTGAACAGGTGGATCGCGACGCCAGCGCCCGCCGCGCCTGCCGCCAGGGCGGAAATCGTCATGGAGGTCCCCAGGCGCAGGCGCGCCACGAATCGCCGGAACGGCATATTGCCCGGTCTAAGCGACGCTTCTATGAAGGCGCATGTCTGCCCGCCCCATCGTCCGTTTCGCGCCCTCGCCGACCGGCTTCATCCATATCGGCAACGCCCGCACGGCGCTGATCAACTGGCTCTACGCGCTGCGTGGCGGCGGCCGTTTCATTCTGCGCTTCGACGACACCGACGCCGAGCGTTCGCAGCGCGAATATGCCGAGGCGATCGAGGTCGACCTCGCCTGGCTCGGGATCGTCCCCGACGCCGTGCGCCGCCAATCGGAACGGGTCGCGCTTTACGACGCCGCCACGGCGGCGCTGGAGCAGGCGGGCCGTCTCTATCCGGCCTATGAAACGCCGGAGGAGCTCGACCGCCGCCGCAAGCGCCAGCAGGCGCTTGGCCGACCGCCGATCTATGACCGCGCCGCCCTTCGCCTGAGCGCGACTGAGCGCGCCGAACTCGAGGCGCAGGGGCGCAAGCCCCATTGGCGTTTCCGCCTCGAGCCGACCATCGTGCAATGGGACGACTTGGCGCGCGGGCCGAGCCGCATCGATTGCGCCTCATTGTCCGATCCGGTGCTGAGGCGCGAAGACGGAAGCTATCTCTATACGCTGCCCTCGGTGGTCGATGACGTCGACCTCGAAGTCAGCCACGTCATTCGCGGCGACGACCATGTCACCAACACCGCGGTGCAGATCCAGCTCTTCGAAGCGCTGGGACGCACGCCGCCCGCCTTCGGTCATCACAATCTGCTGACCGACGCCAGCGGCGAAGGTCTTTCCAAACGCAGCGGCGCGCTGTCGATCCATTCGCTGCGCGAGAGCGGGGTCGAGTCGCTCGCGGTTGCGGCGCTGGCGGTGCTGATCGGCTCAGCCGAAGCGGTGCGGCCGGTGTCCTCGCTCGCCGAACTCGCGGAGGCCTTCGACCTCTCGCATGTCTCGCGCGGCGCGGCGCATTTCGACGAAGCCGAGCTTAGAGCGCTGTCGGCGCGCGTTCTCCATCACCTGCCCTTCGCTGCGGTGAGCGAACGGATGAAGGCGCTGGGAATCGAGGGAGCGCTCGCGGAAAGCTTCTGGATGGCGACGCGCGGCAATCTCGAACGCCTCGTCGACGCGCAGGACTGGTGGCGGGTTACGCAAGGCGCGATCACGCCGATCGTCGAGGATCGCGCCTTTCTCGCAGCGGCGACCGCCTGCCTGCCGCCCGAACCCTGGGACGCGAAAACCTGGGGCGCGTGGACGACGCAGGTGAAGGCCGCAACCGGACGCAAAGGCCGCGACCTCTATCACCCGCTGCGGCTGGCGCTGACGGGCCGAGAGTCCGGGCCGGAGCTCGCCGCCCTGCTGCCTTTGATCGGCCGCGTCAGAGCGTTGGATCGATTAGCCGCACCCGCCGCTTGACGCCGTCGGGGCCGACGCTCTCGACCGTCTGTCCCTGATCCTGTCCATAGCGCGAGGCCGACTGTTGCGCGTCGCCGCCGGCGATGCCCGAAGTCTCGCGGCTGATCGTCGCCGCCGCCTGGCTTAGCGCATCGACGTCGGCGCTTTGCGCCGCCGGTTTGTCGCCGGGCTTGGGCTTGGCCTTGGGATCGATCTTGGGCCGCGACAGTTCGATCGACTTTTCGGCGGTGACGTAAACATCGCCCTTCGACTCGCGGCCGAGCTTAGCCTCGGCGCCGGCCAGAGCGTCCGCCCAATTGTCGCCGCGCCGCTTGCACGAACAGCTTGAATCGAAGCTCTGGCGGAATTTCAGCGCGTTCGGGCTGTCGACATAGCGCGCGCCGCTGATCGACACCGCCTGTTCGATCTGGCCCGAGGCCGGATAGGTGTAGAGCGACACTTCGGCGTTGGGACAGAGCGCGCGGCACATGTCCTCGAGCCCGCCCAGGCGGCCGGACGAGGCCGAATAGGAAACCGGAAAGAACGCGCCGTCGCAGCTTCGCACGCAGACCGCCTTGGCGCCCGCCTGCGCCTCGGTGCTATCGAGCTGGTCGGGCGACAGCGGCATGGTCTGGACGTCGTTCGGCCTGCCGCCGCCAAAGAGCGCGTCCAAGAAATTGGCCGGTTGCGTCGGCGCCGCGCATTGCGCGTTGTAGCGGGCGATCAGATCGTTGCGACCGCCCGGTCCGCCGTTCGCCTGATTCTGCAATTCGTCGAGATTGCCGCGCATGCGGCCAATCTGGGCGTTGATCTCGCCGCACTGGGGCGGCGGCGCCGCGCCGAAGAAGAGAAACTGTTTGCGATCGCAGCCGATCGACCGCGCATAGGCGGTGGTGCGGTCGAGTTCGGCGCGCTGGCGCTCGGCCGCCGCCTGATATTCGCCCGAGGAATCGCTGCGCGAAGCATCGGCGATCGCCTGCTTGAGCCGCTGGCAATCGGCGGCCTGCTGGGCGGACACCTGACTGAAAAAGCCAGTCCCGCTCGCCAGCAGAACCAGGGCGAGGCCTAGTGTGGCCCGGCGGGCGTAAGCGTTGATCCTGCGTTTGATCATTCTGCCGCTCTGGAGGACCTGGCGGACGCTCGAAACGCCCGCGCCGAACGAAAACGCTGCTATCGCCGGACAACGCGGCGACATCATGGCTTGTCGCCATGCCCCAGGCTTGTGGCCACGTCCGAGGCTGGGCGCTTTTACGCATTTTTCTTAAGCCGCGCCATAGCGGCCTCGACTGGCCCCGACGACCGCTCTTCGTGCATAGTCGACGCATGAGCGAATCCGAGCAACCCGCCGACGCGCCCGGCGCCAATGCGCCCGAATTCTCGGTCAGCGAATTGTCGGGCGCCCTCAAGCGGGCGATCGAAGACCGCTTCGGCTATGTGCGAGTGCGCGGCGAGATTTCCGGCTATCGCGGGCCCCATTCCTCCGGCCATGTCTATTTCTCGCTCAAAGACACGGGCGCACGGCTCGACGCGGTGATCTGGAAGGGCGTTTTCGGCCGCATGCGGGTGCGGCCGGAGGAAGGCCTGGAGGTCGTCGTCACCGGTAAACTCACCACTTTCGCCGGCAAGTCGGCCTATCAGATCATCGTCGAATCGCTTGAACCGGCCGGCGTTGGCGCGCTGATGGCGCTCCTCGAGGCGCGACGGCGCAAACTGGCGGAGGAGGGTCTCTTCGACGCCGCGCGCAAGCAATTGCTGCCCTTCCTGCCGCGTGTCATCGGCGTCGTCACCTCGCCGACCGGCGCGGTGATCCGCGACATTCTGCATCGCCTCGCCGATCGTTTTCCGCTCCATGTTCTGGTCTGGCCGGTCCGTGTGCAGGGCGAGACCTCGGCCGAGGAAGTCGCCCGCGCGATCCACGGCTTCAACGCTTTCCCGGTCGATGGCGCGATTCCCCGTCCCGATCTCATCATCGTCGCGCGCGGCGGCGGCTCGCTCGAGGATCTCTGGAGTTTCAACGAAGAGATCGTCGTGCGCGCGGCGGCGGAGAGCCACATTCCGCTGATCTCCGCCGTCGGCCATGAAACCGACACGACGCTGATCGACTTCGCCGCCGATCTGCGCGCCCCGACCCCAACCGCTGCGGCGGAATTGGCGACGCCCGTGCGGGCCGAGCTTCTCGCCGGGCTCGCCGATCTCGAAGGTCGGCTTAAGGGCGCGGCGCTGCGCGCGGCCGAGCGACGGCGCGCCGAGCTGCGATCGCTCGCCCGCGCTCTGACTTCGGGCGAGGCGATCCTCGCCGGACCGCGCCAGCGTCTCGATACGGCGGTCGCCGCCTTGCGTGCGCACGGTCGCGCCGATTTCGACGCGCGATCGCTGAAGCTGGCGCGTCTATCGCGCCGACTGGCGCGCCAGTCGCCGCAGGCGCGGCTCGCCGGGCTTGCCGAGCGGCGGCGCGGACTGGCGCAAAGATTGGCGCGCGCCGGCGCGATGTTTAGCGAACGCGCCCGCGACCGGCTCACGACCGCAGGGCGACGGCTGGCGGCGCTGACGCGCGCGGAGGGGCGACGCTTCGACGAGCGCGCGCGTTTCCTCGCGCAGTTTGAGGGCCGCTTGCGGCGCGGCTTCGCGGAGGCGCAAAAGCGGCGCGAGACCCGATTGTCGGCGGCGACGCAATTGCTCGGCGCGGTCGGCTATCGCAGCGTGCTGGCGCGCGGCTTCGCGCTGGTGCGCGACGCCGCCGGGGCGCCGCTGCCGCGCGCTGCGGCGATCGCGCCGGGCCAGGCGCTGCGCATCCAGTTCGCCGACGATACGGTAGGGGCGACCGCCGATGGCCGGGGCGGCGATCCGCCGACGCAGCGGGCAAAACCGAAAGCCATCAAGGGCCAACAAGGCTCGTTGTTTTGAGGCGTGACCGAACCCGCGCCGGGGCGTACGTTCAGGTAAACACATAAGCCTTGACTAATATATTAGTCTGCGCTAATGCGTGTTCATGCTTGAGACCGCAGCTTTGGACGCCGTCATGCGCACGCTCGCCGATCCGACCCGGCGCGCCGTGTTCGAGCGAATCGTGCGATCGCAGACGATCAGCGTCGCCGATCTGACCAAGGATAGCGGCGTCAGCCAATCGGCGGTGTCGCAGCATCTGCGCTCGCTGAAAGCGGCGGGTCTGGTGATCGACCGGCCGCAGGGCCGCAACGTCTTCTATCAAGCGGAGCCGAAGGGACTGGCGCCGCTTTTCGACTGGATGAGCCATTACGGAATTTTCTGGCGCGAGCGTTTCGTCAATCTCGGCGCCCTGCTCAAGGAGATTGAACATGAGTGAGACAATGACTGGCGCGACGACCGAGGAAATCGTCATCGATCAGGTCTTCCCCCATTCGCCGGAACTGATCTGGAAGGCGCTGACATCGAGCGAATTGATCGCTCGCTGGCTGATGACGCCCAACGGTTTCGAGGCCGTCGAGGGCCGCCATTTCACCTTCCAGACGACGCCGGCCGGGGCCTGGGACGGCGTCATTCATTGCCAGGTGCTGGAAGTGCGGCCCCATCGGCGTTTCGCCTTTAGCTGGAAAGGCGGCCATGAGGGCAATGTCGGCTATGGCTCCAAGCTCGACACGGTCGTGACCTGGACGCTTGCTGACGATCCCGCCGGCGCGCGGGTGCGCGTCGTTCACTCTGGCTTTAGATTGCCGGTCAATGAAACCGCCTTCCGCAACATGGGCGAGGGCTGGAAGAAGGTCGTGCCGAAGCTGCGCGCGACGCTCGAAGCGCCGCCGCACTGAGAGCATATTCGCGCTCCAGTTTTCCGGGTTAGGCTCGCGCCTCTGGCGCGGGCGCCGGCCCGCGAAACGAAGGAGCGCGCGTGACGAAGAAGCCGACCACATCCGCCGATGACGGCGCCGCCGCGGCGAAGATCAGCGCGCGCATCGAGGGGCTGGCGGACTGGCGCGGCGAGACGCTCGCTCACCTCCGCCGGCTGATCCACGACGCCGACCCGCAAGTCGTCGAGGAATGGAAATGGGAGAAGCCGAAGTCGCCCGGCGTCCCCATTTGGTCGCACGACGGGATCATCTGCACCGGCGAGGTCTATAAGGAGGTCGTGAAACTGACCTTCGCGCGCGGCGCCGCGCTCACCGACCCCAAGGGCCTGTTCAATTCGAGCCTCGAAGGGAATGTGCGCCGCGCGATCGACGTGCGCGAAGGCGAGAGGCTCAATGAGACCGCCTTCAAGGCGCTGATCCGCGCCGCAGCGGCGGCGAACGTCGAAGCGCGCGCCAGCAAGGCGAAGAAGAAATAGCCGAGGCGCTCCTTAAGCCTGCGGCGCGGCGGCGGCAGCGGACACGAGATAGGGCGCGCTCTGCCCCAGCGCGGCGGCAGACCGCGCTACGGACGCCTCGGCCGTCGCTTCTTGCGCTCCGCTCACCAGCCAGGCCGGCAGCAGCGCGTCGACCCATTCGGCGACGGCGCGATCGTAGCGGAACCAGCCCTCGAGATGACGCTCGCGCGGTTGAGCGCCGGGCCGTTCGAGCTTCTCGGCCCCGAGCACCGTCCAGCGGCACATCATCGAATAGGTGACTTCCGGGTGGAATTGCAGGCCGATCGCATTCGGCCCGAAAGCGAAAGCCTGATTGGGGAAGTCGCTCTCAGCGCTCGCCAGCAGCCGCGCGCCATGCGGCAGATCGAAACCGTCGAAATGCCACTGGTAGACATGACGCGGAAATGGCGCGACGCACAGCCGGTCGGCCTCCGGCGCGGGGTTGAGCTCGCAATAGCCAACTTCGCCGCGGCGATCGGAAAAGGTGAAGACCCGGGCGCCCAAATGGCGAGCGAGAAGCTGCGCGCCGAGGCAGAGGCCGAGGATCGGCCGCCCTTCGCGCAAGGGCACGGCCATCCAGTCGATCTCGCGCCGGATCCAGTCGAACTCGTCATTGGCGCACATCGGACCGCCGAAGACCACGACGCCGGCATGGTCGGTAAGCGTCGCGGGCAGCGGGTCGCCAAGGCTCGGGCGGCGGCAATCGAGGTCAAAGCCGCGCCGTTTGAGGCTCTCGCCGAGCCGGCCGGGCGTCGAATGACCCTGATGCAGGATCATCAAAACCTTGGATGTTCGACCTTGCGCGCCCAACTTGCCGTTCCCAATCGGCGCCGTCCCTTGGACGCCGGGTGCGAATCATCCGAGTGTGCAGCAAGATCGGCGCCGCCGGGTTAACGAACCCGCGGCAGCCTGTCTTGCCCTCGCCGCGCCACCCCACTATAAGCCCGGCTTCGCGCCCTTTCCGACACCCCTGGAGGCGTGGCGCGACATCATAAGGACATACGACATGGCAGCGATCAAGCAACTCGCGGCCGTGACGCGCAGCGGGATTGGCAAGGGGGCCTCCCGCTCTGTTCGTCGCGAGGGCCGCGTTCCTGGAGTCGTCTATGGCGGCGGCGAAAAGCCCGAGCCGATTTCGGTCGACTTCAAGGACCTCCACAAACTGATCTATTCCGGTCATTTCCTGACCACGATCTTCGAGCTCGACGTCGAAGGCCGCAAACAGCGGGTTCTGCCGCGCGACTATCAGCTCGACGTCGTCTCCGACACGCCGCTGCATGTCGATTTCTTCCGCCTTAAGGCGGGCTCGCGGGTGCGCATCGCCGTCCCCGTGCATGTCGTCAATCGCGAAGCCTCGCCCGGCCTCAAGAAGGGCGGCGCGGTCAATCTCGTGCTCCATAGCGTCGATCTTCTGGCGCCGGCGGAGGCGATCCCCGAGTCGATCACCATCGACCTGACCGGGCTCGACTTCCATGACTCGGTCCACATCTCCGATCTCGTCCTGCCCGAGGGCTGCAAGCCGGCCGACATGCGGACGAACTATACGGTCGTGACCGTCGTGCCGCCGACCGTCTTCACCGAAGAGGCGCCGGTCGCCGCTGCGGCGACGACCGCCGCCGCTCCTGGGGCCCCTGCCGCCGGCGCAACGCCGGGCGCCGCTGCGCCTGCGGGCGCTCCCGGCGCCGCCGCTCCGGCGAAGGGCGCCGCCGCCCCGGCCAAGGGCGCCGCGCCCGCCCCCGCCAAGAAGTGACGCGCGGACGGCGCTAAACGTTCTGACCGCAGGTCGGAACCGAAAATCAGGCCCGTCCGCCGATCCGGCGGGCGGGCTTTTTCGATGATGAGGGGTCATGCTTCTGATTGCGGGGCTCGGCAATCCCGGCCGCGAACACGCCGGCAACCGCCACAACATCGGCTTCATGGCGGTCGAAAAAATCGCCGAGGCCTTTCGCATCGGCCCGTTCCGCTCGCGCTTTCAGGGCCTGATCGCCGAAGGGCCGATCGGCGGCGAGCGCGTCGCGCTCGTCATGCCGCAAACTTATATGAACGAGTCCGGCCGCAGCGTCGGCGAAGCGATGCGCTTTTATAAGCTCGGCCTCGACAGTCTCGTCGTCGTCCATGACGAACTCGACCTCGCGCCTGCCAAACTGCGCGTCAAGATCGGCGGCGGATCGGCGGGTCATAACGGCCTGCGTTCGATCACCGCCCATGTCGGCAACGACTATAAGCGCGTCCGCCTCGGCATCGGCCATCCCGGCGATAAGAACCTCGTTCATAATTATGTGCTGAACGATTTCGCCAAGTCGGAGGCAGGCTGGGTCGACGCCATGTGCGAGGCCATCGCCGGGGCCGCCGAGACCCTGGCCAAGGGCCAGGACGCGAGCTTCCAGAACAAGGTCCATCTCGCGCTGGCGGCGGCGGGCTTTGCGGGGAAAGAGGCGAAGGACGAGGACTAGACGCGGGGCGCGGGACGCTGCGTCCCATATCTTTCGCTTCTCCCCTACCGCCGTCGTGGCCGGGCTTGACCCGGCCATCCACGCGGCGGCCTCCCCGATAACACACTTCGTAGCATCCCCTTGCCGACAGTCTGGATGGCCGGGTCAAGCCCGGCCGTGACACGGAAAGTGGACGCGCAAGCAGCCGTAAGTTCGCGCTATTCCGCCGCCTCGCGCAGCGCCTGGCAACGGCGCAATTGCGCGCGCAACGGCGCGGGCTTCAGCGGCTTGTTGAGCAGCGCCACATCGGCGCGCGCCGCCGCCTCGCGCACCTCCTGGCTGCGGTCGGCGGTGGCGAGAATGGCGGGCACCGCGCGCCCGAGTTGATCGCGCAGCGCGGCGATCGCCGACAGTCCGTCGCCCTCGTCGAGATGATAATCGGCGATGATCGCGTCGGGGCCGCCGTCGAGCGCGGCAAGCGCGACGCGCGCCTCCGACAGGTTCTCGGCGAGCGCGACGCGGCAGCCCCATTTGCCGAGCAGCGCGCGCATGCCGTCGAGCACGCGCGGCTCATTATCGATCGCCAGCACGCGCAGACCCACCAGCGCATCGCCGACGATCGGCGCTTCCGGCGCGCCCGCCTCAAGCGCTGGAGCGACGCCGGCCACCCCGAGCGGCGCGACGACAAAGAAGACCGAGCCGCGGCCCGGCGCCGAGCGCACGCCGATCGGATGGCCGAGCACGCGCCCGAGTCGCTCGACGATCGACAGGCCGAGGCCGAGTCCGCGCGCTGCGCGCATGCCCTGTTCGAGGCGCTGGAACTCCTCGAACACCAGTCGCTGTTGATCCTGGGGAATGCCGAGGCCGGTGTCCCAGACTTCGATGCGCGCGCCATCCGCCGTGCGCCGGCAACCGACCAGCACGCGGCCTTTCAGCGTATATTTGAGCGCGTTGGAGACAAGGTTTTGCAGCAGGCGACGCATCAGCCGGCGGTCCGAACGCACCCAGAGCGACGTGGCGACGAAGCGCAGCGTCAGCCCCTTGGCGCGCGCGGTCGGCGCGAATTCAATTTCGAGCTGACGGAAAACATCCTGGATTGGAACATTCACGATTTCCGGCCGCGTCGCGCCGGCATCGAGCCGCGAAATGTCGAGCAAGACGCCGAGAATTTCCTCGACGGCTTCAAGTGACGCGTCGACATTGCGCACCAGCGCGAGGCGCTCCTCGGGCGCGCCCTGCGCGGCCGATTCGGTCAACGAGCTGACATAGAGCCGCGCGGCGTTGAGCGGCTGCAGAATGTCGTGGCCGGCAGCGGCGAGAAAGCGCGTCTTGGAAAGATTGGCCGCTTCGGCGGTCGTCTTGGCGCGCGCCAATTCGCGATTGAGCCGTTCGAGATCGGCGGTGCGCGCCTGCACCCGCCGCTCCAGCCGTTCATTGGCGGCGGCGAGTTCTTCCTCGGCCTGCACGGTCTGCGTGGCGTCGGTGTAGGTGGTGACAATGCCGCCGTCGGGCAGGCGCGCCGAACGAATCTCGAGCACTCTGAGCGAGGGATGCAGGCGCAGGCGGATTGGCTCTTCGTGGTTGAGCAGGTTTTCCAATCGTTCGGCGACAAGATCGTCGACCCGCCCCGGCCCGTAGACTCCGCGCGACGCGTTGAAGCGAATGATTTCGTCGAGGCCGACGCCCATCCGCATCATGCTCGGCGGCAATTCGAAGAGATCGGCGAATTCGCGGTTCCAGGCGGTCAGCACCAGATTGTTGTCGAAGACGGTGATGCCCTGACGGGCGTGATCGAGCGCGTGCTGCAATTGGTCGCGGCTCGACTGGATGGCGGCGGAAGCGTCATCGAGCAGTTTAAGCGCCGACTTGCCCGACATGGCGCGGCGCCGCAGCAGCAGCGACAGCACCAGACGCGAGGTCGAAGCGCCGATCGCCGGCGACAGAAGATGTTCGGCGTGACGGATCATATGCGCGTCGGCCTCGTCATTGGCCGCCGCCGCGAGGCCGCGCTCGTCGACGAAATTCTCGAAGGCGCGCCGCGCCCGCGCCGCGCCGAGATAACGCGCGACAGTCGCCTCCAATTCGCCGATCGTCGTCGAGGCGCGCCACAAGCGGAACGCCTGCGGCTTGCCGCTCGGCGCGGCGCCGACGAAGGCGGTCGCCTGCATCCGCTCCATCGGCGTCGCCTGTCGGGTCAGCGAGGCGAGAACAAAGGCCAGCACATTGGCGCCGAACGACAGCGCGACGCCGCCAACCAGCGGATAGGCGGAAAAGCCGGTCAGCGCCGCCGGGCGCAGCCAGGCGAGGCCGAGCGGGCCGGCGACAAGAAAATCGGCGATCGCGCCTTTGGCGTTCAGGCTCGGCAAGAGCAGCAGGTAGCACCAGACCGCGATGCCAATGGCCATGCCGGCCACCGCGCCACGCGCCGTTCCGCGACGCCAGATCAGCGCCCCGACAAAGGCTGGGAGAATCTGCGCGATCGCCGCGAAGGAAAGCAGACCGATCGAGGCGAGCCCCGCCGAGCCCGCCAATTGCGCGTAGAGATAGCCGAGCGACAGGACGCCGAGAATCGCCAGACGGCGCACATTGAGCACCGTCGCGCCGATCTCGCCCGCCGGCCCATCGCCCTGGGCGGCGCGGCGACGCAACAGGATCGGCATGACAAGATCATTGGAGACGGTGATCGCCAAAGCGACGCTCTCGACCACCACCATGCCGGTCGCCGCCGACAGGCCGCCCAGCATGGTCGTCAGCGCGAGGATCGGCGCGCCGGCGTTGAGCGGCAGCGCCAAGACCGTGAGATCGCGGTCGATCGCGCCATCGGCGAAAGTGGCGAGGCCGGCGATCGCCAGCGGCGCGACGAAGAGATTGATCAGCACCAGATAGGTCGGAAAGAGCCAGGCGGCGCTGACGATGTCGCGCGCATTGCGGTTCTCGACCACGCTGACATGAAACTGGCGCGGCAGCAGCAGGATCGCCGAGGCGGAGAGTAGCGTCGTCGTCAGCCAATTGGCCGCGTTGGGCGGCGTGCGCATGACGTCGGCGATGCGCGGATCCTTGGCGCCGACGGCGACCAGCGCGCCAAGACCGCCGAACAGACCCCAGACGACAAAACCGCCGACGGCGAGAAAGGCGACCAGCTTGACCACCGACTCGACCGAGATCGCCAGGATCAAGCCGTCCTGATGTTCGGTCGGGTCGATGCGCCGCGTGCCGAAGGCCATGGCGAAAGCGGCGAGCAATAGCGTCACGGCGAAATAGAAGGGCGCCGAGGGCGCGCCCGGCGTCAGCTGGCCGCGCTCAAAAGATTCGACCACCATCAGCATCGTCTGGGTGATCGATTTGAGCTGCAGCGCGATATAGGGCGCCGAAGCCATCAGGGCGATCAGCGCCGCCAGCGCGCCCGCCGCCTGCGACTTGCCGTAACGGGCGGAGACGAAATCGGCGACGGTGGTGAGATTTTGCGCCTTCGACAGCGCGCCAATGCGCGCCAGCAGGCGATGGCCGAAACCGATGACCAGGATCGGTCCGATATAGATCGGCAGAAAGTCGAAGCCGCTGGCCGAGGCGACGCCGACCGAGCCGTAATAGGTCCAGGACGTGCAATAGACCGCAAGGCTCAGCGAATAGACTAGCGCCCGGCGGCGGCCGACGAAAAAGCGCCGCCCATAGCGATCGCCCAGCCAGGCGACGGCGAAGAGAAAGCCGACATAGCCGAGCGAGGCGAGGAAGACGGTCGTGCCGTTCAGCATGAGGCGGACGCGCGGGACATAGGTTCAAGTCTATCCGCCGGCGGCCCGCGCGTTAAGGGCGGTCGGAAAGGGCCGGTTGTGGGCGATTTCGCAAGACGGCGAGAGGCCTTAGGGTAGCGGGCGGAGAAGGGCCAGAATGCGCAATCTCATCACCGACGTCCCCGGCCTGAAGGTCGGCGCGGCGCAGGATCTCAAGCTCGCCTCGGGCGTCAGCGTTGTCCTCTTCGATGCGCCGGCCACGGCGGGGATCGCCATTCCCGGTGGCGCGCCGGCGCTGCGCGACGCGGCGCTGCTCGCCCCCGAAATGACCGTCCAACGCATCGACGCTTTGGTCTTGTCGGGCGGCTCGGTCTTCGGCCTCGACGCTTCGGGCGGCGCGATCGCCTGGCTGCATGAACAGGGGCGTGGGTTGAAGGTCGGCGCAGCGCGGGCGCCGATCGCACCCGGCGCGGCGCTATTCGATCTCGACAATGGCGGCGACAAGGCCTGGGGCCGCCGCTCGCCCTATTTCGAACTTGGCTTTGCGGCGACACAAGATGCGCGCGAGGAATTCGCGCTTGGCAGCGTCGGCGCCGGCTGCGGGGCGACGACCTGCGATCTTAAAGGCGGCCTCGGCTCGGCCAGTGCGAGAACTTCGCGCGGCTTCACCGTCGGCGCGCTCGCCGCGGTCAATTCGATCGGCCGCTCGACGCGTGGGGCCACGCCCTATTTCTGGGCCGCACCCTACGAGCGCGGCGATGAATTCGGCGGCCTCGGCGAAGGGCCCAAGCCCAGCGAGGACGCGCTGGCCCTTGCGCTCAAGCGCGACGAATTGGGCGCCACGACGCTGGCCGTCGTCGCCACCGACGCGCCGCTCGACAAGGCCCAGGCGACGCGCATCGCGATCATGGCAAGCGCCGGTCTGGCGCTGGCGCTGCGCCCGACCCATGCGCCGGCCGACGGCGACGTCGTTTTCGTCGCCTCGACCGCGCGCGCGACCCGCATTCCCGAGCTGCGCGATCTGACGGAAATCGGAATGCTCGCCGCCGATTGTCTGGCCCGTTCGATCGCCCGAGGCGTCTATGAGGCGACCGCGCTCTCCTTCCCCGGCGCAAAGCCAAGCTGGCGGCAGAAATATGGGAGCGTCTAGGGCTCGGCCCTAGAACCGATCGGCGCGAAAGGGCGCCGGATCGGCAAAGGGCGTCTCGCCGCTCATCATCTGCGCCAACAACAGCCCGCTGACGGGGCCCAACGTCAGCCCAAGATGCTGATGGCCGAAATCGAACCACAGGCCCTTGTGGCGCGGCGCGGGGCCGATCACCGGGAGCATGTCGGGCAAACAGGGGCGCTTGCCGAGCCAGGGGACGGCGTCGCGCCTTTCGGCGAGCGGAAACATCTCGCGCGCCGAAGGTTCTAGCAGATCGATATGGACCGAGCTTGGCGGATCGTCGCGGCGCGCAAATTCTGCGCCGCTGGTCAGACGCAAGCCGCGCGTCATCGGCGCCAGCAGATAGCCGCGTTCAAGATCGAGCACCGGCCGGTTGAGAACGGCGTTGCCCTTCGGCGCGTAATGCATGTGATAGCCGCGCTTAACGCCGAGCGGGATCCGATAGCCGAAAGCGTCAACGAGTTCCTTCGACCACGGCCCGAGCGCGACGACCGCCGCGCCCGCCCGTAACGGACCTTCGACACTATCCAAGGCCCAGTCGCCGCCCGACTGGCGCAGGGTCAGCGCGTCGCCGATGAGATAGTGTCCGCCGCGCGCGACGAACAGGCGGGCATAGGCCTGCGTTAGCGCCGCCGGATCGGAGGCGCTCAGCGGATCGGTGAAATGCACGCCGCCGCGCGCGACTTCGCCAAGATGCGGCTCGAGCGCCAGCATCTGGTTGCGATCCAGCGCGACGCTCGGGATGTCGAAGGGCCGCGTTTCCTCCATGTCCTTGAGCGCGAGGTCCTCGCCTCGCCTCGTGCGATAGGCCTTGATCCAGCCGCCGCCACGCAGCAACGACTGCGCGCCGGCCGCCTCGGCGAGCGCGCTATGCTCCGCGACGCTGCGCTGAACGAGACCCCGCATCGCCATAGCGGTCGCGAGCCGCCCGCGCGGCGAGGAGGCGAGGAAATAGCGCCACAGCCACGGGGCGATTGCCGGCAGCGACGCGTAGCGGATATGGACGCGGGGATCGAGCCCGAGCGCCGCGCGGGCAATTTCGGCCGGCGCGCGCGGAAATGTGTAGGGGAAGACCGCCTCGCTCTGGACGATGCCGGCGTTGCCGAAGCTGGTTTCGCTCGCCGCGGTCGCCGCGCGATCGACGAGCGCCACCGCCCGTCCCCTGGCTTGCAGATGAAGCGCGGCGGCGACGCCGACGATCCCGGCGCCCAACACGACAACATCGGTCTTAAGCGAAGCCAAGCCAATCTTCCCTGATTGCGCCGGGCCGCCGGAAGGCGCTATGCGCCAGCCAGGGGGCTCGAAATTTACGCGATGTTCCTATAGACCGCTGGCGGCCCCTGTCCAAGGAAGCGCGCCGATGATCCCTCGCTATTCCCGACCCGAGATGGTCGCCATCTGGTCGCCCGAGACGCGCTTTCGCATCTGGTTCGAGATCGAGGCCCATGCCTGCGACGCGCTGGCCGAGATCGGCGTCATTCCCGAGGCCGCGGCCAAGGCGATCTGGGAAAAGGCGGGGAAGGTCAAGTTCGATGTCGCGCGCGTCGACGCGATCGAGAAAGTCACCAAACATGACGTCATCGCCTTCCTGACCCATCTGGCCGAATTCATCGGCGCCGACTCGCGTTTCGTCCATCAGGGCATGACGAGTTCCGACGTGCTCGACACCTGTCTGGCGGTGCAGTTGCGCCGCGCCAGCGACATGCTGATCGCCGATGTCGACGCGCTGCTGGCGGCGCTCAAGCGGCGCGCCTACGAGCACAAGCTGACGCCGACCATCGGCCGCTCGCATGGCATTCATGCCGAACCGACCACCTTCGGCCTCAAACTCGCGGGGGCTTACGCGGAATTTAAGCGGGCGCGGACGCGCCTCGTGACGGCGCGCGAGGAGATCTCCACCTGCGCCATCTCCGGCGCCGTCGGCACTTTCGCCAATATCGATCCGCGCGTCGAAGCCCATGTCGCCAAGGCGCTGGGGCTGACGGTCGAGCCCGTCTCGACCCAGGTTATCCCGCGCGACCGGCATGCGGCGTTTTTCGCCACGCTCGGCGTCGTCGCCTCGTCGCTGGAACGGCTGGCGATTGAGATCCGTCATCTGCAGCGCACTGAGGTGCTTGAGGCCGAGGAATATTTCTCCGAAGGGCAGAAAGGCTCCTCGGCGATGCCGCATAAGCGCAATCCGGTCCTGACCGAGAATCTCACCGGTCTTGCCCGCATGGTCCGCTCGGCCGTCATCCCGGCGCTCGAGGATGTCGCGCTCTGGCATGAGCGCGACATTTCGCATTCCTCGGTCGAGCGGATGATCGGCCCCGACGCTACGATCACGCTCGATTTCGCGCTGGCGCGCATGGCCGATGTTGTCGACAAGCTGCTCGTCTATCCGGCCAACATGCGCAAGAACCTCGACCGGCTCGGCGGCCTGATCCATTCGCAGCGCGTGCTGCTGGCGCTGACGCAAAAGGGCGTCTCGCGCGAGGAGGCCTATGCGCTGGTGCAGCGTAACGCGATGCCGGTCTGGCGCGGCGAGGGCGATTTCCTGACGCTGCTGAAGGCCGACAAGGATGTCGCCAGGGCGCTACAGCCGGCCGAACTCGAGGCGCTGTTCGATCTCGACTATCACCTCAAGCAGGTCGATACGATTTTCGCGCGCGTCTTCGGTTCCTGATCGCTTGTCGGGCGAAAACGCGCGGTGAATTGGGCCCGCTCCGTGCTTGACGAGGGAATCGGCGCAAGACAATTTGTGAGATCATTTTGCGTTGCGTCCTGACGCGTATCTGAACGGCCCCATCGCGGCCGTCAGCCGATCGGGAGGATGCATTGTCCCCAGCAAAGAGAGCCCTTCTCAACGGCAAAGCGCTCGCGGTTGTCGTCGCCGCGACGCTGCTGGTTTGCACCAATGCGGCTTTCGCCGGCTCGCCCGCGCCGGCCTATGATTGGTCGGGCTGGTACATCGGCGCCAATGTCGGCGGCGCTTTCGGACCCAGCCATGTCGATATCGCGCCGGAGTCTCCCGGCGCCGAGATCCGAGACGGATTCGTCAGCCCGCGGCTCAATGACAATCCCTTCGGCGCGCTTGGCGGCTTCGAAGCCGGTGTCGATCGGCAGGCGGGACAGATTGTCTATGGCGTCGTGACGGACTTTTCCTTCGCCGATGTGCGAAGTCATGTCGTCGGCCCGTTTCTTGAAATCCCATTCGACTTTCAGACGACCGACGGGCAGAGGCTCGACAATCTCGGCACATTGCGCGGACGGCTCGGCTTTACGCCATGGGATCGCTCGCTGATCTATCTGACCGGCGGCCTCGCCTATAATCGCGCCAGCGTCTCAACCTTCGCCATCGACACTTCCGCCGACATTTGCGGCGGCACGATCAAATTCTGCATCGGCGGCAATTCGCAGCGATGGATGACCGGCTTCACGCTCGGCGCCGGCTGGCAATATGCGCTGGGACCGAACTGGAGCGTGCAGGTCGAATATCTCTATTACGACCTCGGCAAGGTCACGAATTCGATGGTCGACATTCTGACGCCGCCCGATGTCTTCCAGGGATCGGCCGCCGTTCAGGGCGATATCGCCCGCATCGGCCTTATCTACCGCTTCCAGTAGCGCGGGCCTCCGCGCCCGCGGCCATGGAGGGCCGCGCCACTACGGTTGCGGTTCCGCTTGAATGCCGCACGTGGCGCTCAGCACATGCTGGCTCCAAGGCGCCCCCCATCCTATATTCAGGCTTTCCGTCCGCGCTGGAGAACCCCCTTGCGCCGCTTCGCTCTCGCCATCGCAATCAGCCTTGCCCTCGTCGTCGCCGCAGGCGCCGAAACCGCGGAGAAAACCGCGCCGCAAAGCGTCGCCGAACTGCATCTGTCCTTTGCGCCGCTGGTCAAGAAGGTCCGCCCGGCGGTGGTGAATGTCTATGCCTCGCGGGTCGACAAGCGCCCGCGCAATCCGCTGTTCGACGATCCGGTCTTTCGTCAGTTCTTCGGCGATCAGGGCGACGAATCGCGCGTCGCGCAATCGCTCGGCTCGGGCGTCATCGTCGACCCGAGCGGCCTTGTCGTCACCAATCATCATGTCATCGACGGCATGACCGACGTTAAAGTGGCGCTCTCCGACCGGCGCGAATTTCCGGCCAGGATCGTGCTCAGCGATCCGCGCACCGATCTGGCGGTGCTGCAGATCGACGCCAAGGAGCAGTTCCCGGTACTGGAGCTCGGCGATTCCGACGCCATCGAGGTCGGCGACATCGTGCTGGCGATCGGCGATCCTTTCGGCGTCGGCCAGACGGTGACGCAGGGCATTGTCTCGGCGCTGGCGCGAACGCAGATCGGCATCAATGATTATGGCTTCTTCATCCAGACCGACGCGGCGATCAATCCCGGCAATTCCGGCGGCGCGCTGGTCGGTCTCGACGGCAAGCTGATCGGCGTCAATTCGGCGATCGTTTCGCGATCGGGCGGCAGCGTCGGCATCGGCTTCGCGATTCCGGTCAATATGGTCAGGAGCGTGATCTACGCCGCTGAGCATGGCGGCGTCGTAAAGCGGCCCTGGCTCGGAGCGAGCCTGCAGGATGTGACGAAGGACATCGCCGATTCGCTTGGTCTAGCGCGGCCGGCCGGCGCTCTGGTGGCGGATGTCCGGCCTGACGGACCGGCAGCGGAAGCCGGCCTGAAGCGGGGCGATGTATTGACCATGGTCGACGGGCGCGGCGTCGACGATTCCGGCGGCGTCGGCTTTCGCCTCGGCGTCAAGCCACTTGGCGGAACGGTGACGATCTCGGCGCTGCGCGACGGCAAGCCGGCGAGTTTCGAACTCAAGCTGGTCGCCGCGCCCGAAACGCCGCCGCGTGACGCGATCCGCATCAAGACCCGCTCGCCCTTCCAGGGCGCGCTGGTCGAGAATGTCTCGCCCGCAGTCACGGAAGATCTGTCGATCGGCGATATCGACAAAGGCGTGGTCGTCGCCGAAGCGCCAAGCGATTCGCTTGCCGCCAATCTCGGTCTGCAGAAGGGCGACGTGGTGCTGGAGGTCAATGGCGCCAAGATCGCAACGACCCGCGATCTCGAAAGCGCCGCCGCTCAACATCCGCGGGTCTGGGATATGGCGATCGCGCGCGGCGGGCAGGTGATCCACACCCGCATCGGCGGCTGACGCCGTCGATGCGGGTGAAGGCAGAGTCTTCAGGCCGCCTTGCGGGTGGCCGGCTTGGTGGCCGCGCGGGCCAGACGGCGCTTGATCGACGACCATAGCGCGCGCATTTCCACCGCCGCCGCGCCATGGGGATTGATTTCGGTGACGCCGAGTCCGTGGCGCGCCGCTTCCTGATAATCGACGCGCGCCAGCACGAGCGGCGAGATCATGCCGCCCATTTCCTCGAGCGCTTCGATCGCCGCGTCGACACGAGCGCTTTGCTGCGCCGGCGGGCATTGATTGAGCATGAAGACGAAATCGCTATTGGTCGTCTTCAGCGCCGCGCGGGTCTGAGCGCTCGCCCAGAGGTCGAAAATGCTCGGCCGCGACGGGATGATGTTGAGATCGGCTTCGCGCATGGCCGCCATCGAGGCCGCGCCGTCGGCGCCGGGCGTGTCGATGATCGCCAGCGTCACGCCTTTCTTCGCCAGTTCCTTGAGCACCGCCGGCAGCTTGCCGATATTGGCGGGAATCACGCCGATATCGGTCGCCTTGCGGGTCTTGCGCCAGCTCAGCAAAGAGGCCTGCGGGTCGAGGTCGATGACGCAGACGCGCTCGCCAACGTCCTTGGCCGCGACCGCCAGTGAGGAGGCCAATGTGCTTTTACCTGATCCGCCTTTTTGGGTAACGAAAGCGATTGTCCGCATGGAAGTCCGCCCTTTTCCATTTCTTCGCGCCCGAGCGCGAATCGCGGCCCGGACAAAGGTTAACAACACTTTTCATGATTGCGGCCGATATGGTTAACAAAGTATGACCAAAAGGCGCCGCGCGGCCAAAATAGCCGCGTTTCCAGAATGATAGCGGGGTGCTTGCTGACGATCTTGTCAGCTTCGCGACAAGTTTTCGCTATTCGCCGTCGAGCGGCGCGACGCCCTTGGGCTTGCCCTCGGCGTTGAGCGCGATCTTCTCGATTCGCATTTGCGCGTTGGCGAGCAGCCGGTCGCAATGGGCCTTCAGCGCTTCGCCGCGCTCATAAAGCGCGATCGAGTCTTCGAGCGCCACAGCGCCCTTTTCCAGCTTGTCGACGATCGTCTCGAGTTCGGCGAGCGCCGCTTCGAAAGGCAGTTTGGCGATGTCGGGGCCGGGCTGAGCCATCGTTGATCCTCGCGACCGCCAAGCAAGCGGCTGCGCGCCTGCTTAGCGCTTGCGTCCGGCAGCGGCAAGGCGAGCCGCCTCGTAAGCCCGGGTTACCAGTTCGCCGCGACAGGATTGGCGGCGCCGGTGGGCGGCGCCATCGCGGTCGTTTCGACGCCCGGCGCGAAAGTCGCCTGGGGAGCAAGCGCCGTCGGATCGACGGGTATCGCCACGGCGCCCGGCGTCCAGGTCAAGCCGCTGCGCATCGCATAGAAGATATGAGCGCCGATGCGATCGACGCGGCGCAGCGACGGCGCCCAGAAGGGATAGACGTAATAGGCGTGATAGTTGAGCGCCTCGCCGAGCAGCGGATTAAAGGTCGCGCCCGCAACGACCGATTGCGCGACGCGCGTCGCCGTGGCCCAGGCGGCCGGCTCTTCGATGCGAAGCGATTTGCCTTCGCAGGCGAAGGAGAATTGGCAGGCGAAAGGATGGTTGTGATCCTGATAGACGACGGCGCAGACATTGCTCGGGAAGATGCCGCTGCGCACGCGGTTCAGCACGACCTGCGCGACGCCGGCCTGTCCGTCTTCGGGTTCGCTGCGCGCTTCGAAATAGATCGCTTCGGCAAGGCAGCGCATCTGGCGGGCCGAATCCTTGGGGTCGATCAACGCCGAATAATCGGGCTTGCCATTGGCGGCCAAAGGCGACGGCGCCGCGGCCGTCTGCGGCGCAATCGTGGTTTGTGCGGCGGCGGCCATCGCCTGCTGCGCCGGAGCGGGGGCCGTCTTTGCGGCCGAAGCTGGCGTCTGCGAAGCCAGTGTCGGCGCCGTCTTTGAAGCGAGCGCGGTCGTCGTCTGCGGAACGGGCGCGGGCGCGGCCTGTAAAGCCGTCGCGGGCGGAGCCGGCGGCGCGGCGGCGGGCGCAACGGCTGCCGGCGCAACAGGCGACGGCGACTTCTGGACGGCGACGACCAGCTTGCCGTCGCTTGGCGTCGGGGTCGCGGAGTTCAGCGCAAAATCGAGCGATGGGCCCGGGGTCGCGCCATCGCCGAAGGGCAGCGGAGCGCCCGGATCGGGCGCGTCGGCGGCGGCGGCGAGCGCCGGACTGCGCGAATCGTCGGGCCAGTCGCGCGCGTCGGATTTAGCGATCGATGGCGAAGCGCGCCGCGCCTGAAAGCTCGGGCGGAAAATGATGAAGGGATCGCCCTTGTCGTCGCGCACGACGGTCGGAAAGGCGCTGCGCCCCTGCTTGAGGACAGGATTGGGATCGATCTCGTCGGAGGGAACGGATAGATCGTCGCGCGAGCCGAGCACCAGACGCGCCTCGAGTATGGGCTTGGCGTCGGGCAAGGTCGGCGAAACAAACGAGACGTTCAGCGCGCGTAGCGCGGCGGGGCGGGCCTCGACGCCCAGCTCCTGTCCGGCCTGCGCGGTGATCGAGACGAGAAAGCCGAGGGCGATGCCCCACGGCGCGACCGTCGATCCGACCCAGGCTACACGCGACCGACCCATACGCGACCCACGCCGAGACTGCACGCCACGCTGAAAACTCGAAGCTCTTCTTTCATAGGGGCTTAAGGTTGAGGCGGCGTTACCCCGCCGACGCCCGGCCCGTCCCGCAATGGGGCGCCGGCCCCGCCGGACGTGTTTCGAAGCCTCAGCGCCGCGCGGGCGGCGGTTGGACTTCCAGCCGCAACGGCAGCATTGTTCGAGCCAAACGGTTCATGAGGAAAGCCCGCATGTCATCCGCCGCGCAGCGCGCCGAAATTCCCAACGATCTGGAAGCCTTCTGGCTGCCCTTCACGCCCAACCGGGCGTTCAAGAAGCGGCCGCGGCTGATCGCGCGCGCCAAGGACATGCATTATTACACCCCAGAGGGGCGGCCCATTCTTGACGCCACCGCAGCGCTTTGGTGCTGCAACGCCGGACACGGCCGCCCGCGAATCGTCGAAGCGATCCAGCGCCAGGCGGCGGAACTGGATTTTTCGCCCAATTTCCAGTTCGCCCATCCGCCGGCTTTCCAATTGGCTTCGCGCATCGCCGCGCTGGCGCCGGGCGATCTCGATCATGTCTTCTTCTGCAACTCCGGCTCGGAAGCCTGCGACTCGGCGCTCAAGATCGCGCTCGCCTATCACAACGTCCGCGGGAACGCCTCGCGACAGCGCCTGATCGGCCGCGAACGCGGCTATCACGGCGTCGGCTTCGGCGGCATCTCGGTCGGCGGCATGGTCAACAACCGCAAATTCTTCGGTTCGCTGCTGGCCGGCGTCGATCATTTGCCCGCGACCTATAATCGCGAACATCAGGCCTTCACCAAAGGCGAGCCTGAATGGGGCGGCCATCTCGCCGACGCGCTCGAAGGGATTGTCGCGCTGCACGACGCCTCGACCATCGCCGCGGTGATCGTCGAGCCGATGGCCGGCTCGACCGGCGTGCTGCCGGCGCCCAAGGGTTATCTGCAGAAGCTGCGCGCCATCTGCGACAAATATGGCGTCCTGCTCATCTTCGACGAAGTCATCACCGGCTTCGGTCGCCTTGGCTTCGCCTTCGCCGCCGAACGCTACGGCGTGACGCCAGACATGATCACCTTCGCCAAGGGCGTCACCTCGGGCACAGTGCCGATGGGCGGCGTCATCGTGCGCAAGCCGATCTACGACGCCTTCATGAAAGGCCCGGACCACGCCATCGAACTCTTCCATGGCTACACCTATTCCGGCCATCCGCTCGCCTGCGCCGCCGGCATCGCGACGCTCGATCTCTATCGCGACGAGAAACTGTTCGAGCGCGCGCAGGCGCTTGAGGCCAAGTGGTGCGATGCGCTGATGACGCTCAAAGGTCAGCCCAACGTGCTCGACATCCGCTGCGTCGGCTTGACCGGCGCAATCGATCTTGCGCCGGCGGCGGCGCCGGGCGAACGCGGCTATGCGGCGCTCGAATATTCCTTCCATGAGGCAGGCGTCATGCTGCGCCTCTCCGGCGACACGATCGAATTGACCCCGCCGCTGATCGTCGGCGAGGACCAGATCGGCGAGATCGTCGACAAGACAGCGCGGACCATTCGCGCGGTCGCCTGAGGCGCGCCTTCGCGTTTCTGACCCTTGCCTTTTGCAAAATTGCAGCATCCAATTTGGCGGCGAGTGCGTTGATCTGGGCGATGTCGGAAACAATCCGTCCGACCCAATAGGGCGAATGACGCAGCGCGGGAGGGTAGCGCCATGGCTCAGATGCGAAGCGTCGGACGGCGCCGGTGGCTCATCGGCGTCTTGCTCGGGGTCGGGATTCTCATCAATTATTTCGACCGGGTGAATCTCTCGGTCGCCGGACCGGAACTCCAGAAGGAGTTCGGTCTGACGCCCGGAGACCTTGGCTTGCTGTTCAGCGCCTTCTTCTGGTCCTACGCCTTTCTTCAGATCCCGGTCGGCCTGGTGCTCGACCGTTTCGGCGTCACGCGGGTCAGCCGAATCGGCGCGTTCCTGTGGGGCGTCGCCTCGGGCGCAGTCGCTTTCGCCAATGGCTTCGGCGCGATCGTTGCCGCGCGCTTTCTGCTCGGCGTCGCCGAGGCGCCGGCCTTTCCCGCCAACGCCAAGGCGACCGGCTATTGGTTCCCGCGTCGCGAGCGCGCGATGGCGACGGCGATCTTCGACGCAGCGGCGAAATTCTCCAATGTCGTCGGCGTACCGCTGGTGGCGGTGTCGATCGTGTGGTTCGGCTGGCGCTGGGCGTTCGGAATCACCGCGCTGCTGAGCTTCGCCTATTTCCTCGCCTATTATTTCCTCTATCGCGATCCGAGCGCCGATGCGCAACTCAGCGCCGAAGAGCGCAATTACATCGTCGCGGGCGGCGCCGCGCCCGAGGGCGAGTCGCACGCCAGCCCCTTTGCGATGCTCGGTTATCTGGCGCTCAACCGGAAGGTCTGGGGTCTCACCATTGGCTTCGCGGCCTATGGATATTCCTTCTATCTGTTCCTCACCTGGTTGCCCGGCTATCTCGTCTCCGAGATGCATATGAGCATCATCAAATCCGCCGGCTACGCCGCGATCCCCTGGGGCTGCGCGACCATCGCCGATCTCGTCGTCGGCGGCTGGTTGATCGACACGATGATTGCGCGCGGCTACGACGAAACGGGCGTGCGCAAGACCGTTCTGGTGACCGGAATGATTCTCGGCCTGGCGGTCTTTGGCGCCACCATGACGACCGATCCAATCTGGGCGATCGTCTGGATCTCGATCGCCCTCAGCGGGCTCGCCGCGGCGGCGCCGGTCGGCTGGTCGATCCCGTCGCTGATCGCGCCGAAGGGCGGCACCGGAACGATCGGCGGCATCATGAACTTCTTCAACAATCTCATGGGCGCCGCCGCGCCGGCGGTGACCGGCTTTTTGGTCGGGCAAACCAATTCCTTCTCGACCGCCTTCCTTGTTGCCGGGATCGTGCTGCTGATCGGCATTCTTGCTTACATCGTGCTGCTTGGCCGGATCGAACCGATCGCCGAGCCCCCCGCATCCCAGCGAGCAACGTAAGCCGCGACGATCGCGGTTTGGAGCAAGCCGCCATGGACGAGAGCAGGCGTCAAAACGACGACGACCGCGCGACGGCTTCCCGAGCGGTCGTCGTCATGGGCGTGTCGGGCAGCGGAAAATCCACCATCGGCGTCGAGCTCGCTAAACGTCTGGGTTGGGAGATGGCGGAGGGTGACAGTTTCCACCCCGCCGCCAATGTCGAAAAGATGCGGCGCGGGATTCCGCTCAATGACGCGGACCGCGCGCCATGGCTCGACCGTATTGGCGAACAATTGAAAGCCTGGGCCTCGGAGGGTCGTTCGGGCGTCGTCACCTGCTCGGCGCTTACGCGCGCCTATCGTCAGCGCCTGCTCGCGGCGCGACCCGATCTGCGTTTCGTCTATTTGAAGGCCTCGGAGGCGGTGATCGCCGAGCGCGTGCGCGCCCGGCATCACGAATATATGCCGGCGTCTTTACTGCACAGCCAGTTCGAGACGCTCGAAGAACCGGCGCCTGACGAACCTGTCATCACCGTCGACGCGACGGCCCCCACAGGCCAGGAAGTGCAGAAGATCGTCGAAGCGCTGGGCCTGACGGCCGCCTAGCGCGCCACTTTCGCCTCAAACGGACGGCGCGGCAATCCGCTCACGCCGTCCGCTTGGGCCGTGTCTTACGAGCGCATGCGCTCCATCCAGATCATCACGGCGAAGAGCACCGCGCCGATCAGAATGGCGATCGAGCCGACGATCGTCGGAAGTTCGGGGCCGCCCGTCACGGTGAAATAGAGGCCGAGCAGCGTGATCGGCGCGGCGATGACGAAGATCCAGAACTGATAGGGCGCCAGCGCCGAAGTCTTGAGCCCCGGCCAGCTGCGATAGGCGAGGCCGAAGATGCTGTGACACACGAAGCCGATCAGATTGATGTGAGCATGCAGCGGGGCGAGCGTGAAATCATGGCTCGCGCCCATGCCGATGCCGAGCAGCATGCCAACGACCAGCCAAAGCGCGCCGATGGCGATGAAATTAGAGTCATAGGATTTCATGTGTCTCCCCCTCGCTCCGGCGGCGTTGACCGCCGTCCGCTTTGCCCCCCGACCGGCGCGGGACGCGGATATCTTCAATCCGCACCCCGCTTGCCGCGCAGGCCGGGCGGCGGCGGATTGTTGCGGCGAGTGAGGCGGCCCGCAAGCCCTGGCGGAGGATGCGCAACCGCTGTCCCCAGGCGCGTTCCCGAGCCGGCCGCTCAGCCGAGCTTATAGTCGCGCGTCGCCTCGGGATCGTCGGCAGCGAAGGGCAAGGCGTCGAGTTCCGCCCACATTGCGTCGGGAATGGGAAAGGAAGCCCATTGCAGGGTTTCGGCGACGCGTTCCGGCTTGCTGACGCCGCAGACCGTCGAGAGGACCCGCGGGTCGCGCATCGAAAACTGCAGCGCGGCGGCGCCCGGCGGCACATTGTGCCGCTCGCAAATCTCCTCGATGCGGCGGATCGGGCTGAGCGTCTCGTCGGTCGCCTCCTGATAGACATAGCGACGAAAAGCGCCCGATCCCTTGGCCAGCACGCCGCCGGCGTAAGGCGCGGCGTTGAGCACCGCGATCCCCTTGGCCACGGCGAGATCCATCATCGGACCGGCGTTGCGATTGGGGAGCGTGAAGCGATTGTGGGTGATGAGCGCGTCGAAGTCCCAGTCGCGCAGCAGCGGCGTCATGATGTCGACCCGCCCGGCCGCGATGCCGACCGCTTTGGCCAGGCCTTCCTCACGCATGCGGAACAGCTCGCCCAGCGCGCCCTCGCGGCTCGTCGCGTCAGTGATCGAGACCGCATGTTCGGGATCGTGGAGGTGGAGAAGGTCGATATGGTCGAGGCCAAGCGTTTTGAGGCTCTGCTCGAGCGAGCGGCGCGCCTGCCCGGCGTTGAAGACATTGGTCTCGGGATCGCGGTCCAGTTTGGTCGAGACGACGAAGCCTTTGGGCAGGCCGCCGCGCTCGCGAATTGCCGCGCCGATGCGCGCTTCGCTGCGTCCCATGCCGTAGATGCGCGATGTGTCGATGAAATTGGTCGGCCCATCGAAAATGGCGTTGAGGGTCGCCATCGCCCGGTCGACCTCGACCTTGTAGCCATAGGTGTCGGGCATGTCGCCGAGACCTGACGTGCCGAAACAAATCGGCGAAACGAACAGATTTGTCCGCCCGAGGCGGACGTTGTTCATGTTCGTCGGCGCCATCATTTTCCTCCAATATTTCGTTCCGGCGCGTTGCTAACATGCCAGTTTCGCCGCGACAAGGATTGCCCCGGCGCGCCCTTCGCCGCAGTTCAGCCCCTGATCGGCCCATGAATCGCCGTCAAGCATTCATGACAAATTCAGGCGGTGGAACCTAAGTGTTCACGGCGAGTTGAAGCGAACAGGACATCGCTTCGGCGCCTTGCCGAACGCGGGCGAAGTCGTTCGGCTTTCTCGCTTTTCTCGCCAAACAAGCGACCCTTTTCCCAACAGGACGGAACCCAGCATGCGAAATCTTCGACCTCTGATGCTGTCGAGCCTTCTCGGCGCCAGCCTTTTTGCAATGCAGGTCGCTCCCGCCTCCGCCCAGGCCTGCAGCTGCCCGTCCGCGCCCGACGGCGCCGCGGCCGGCCCCGCAGCCCTCGGCGTTACGGTTTACGCCGACGACGCCCCGCCGCCGCTGCCTGACTACGACCAACCGCCGATTCCCACCGATGGCGACATCTGGACGCCCGGCTATTGGGCCTGGAACGGTTACGACTATTTCTGGGTGCCCGGCACCTGGGTCGAGCCGCCGCAGCCCGGCCTGCTTTGGACGCCCGGCTATTGGGCCTTCGTGGGCGGCGTCTACGGCTTCCATCGCGGCTATTGGGGCGAGCATGTCGGCTTCTACGGCGGCGTCGCCTATGGCTTCGGCTATGGCGGGGCCGGTTTCGAGGGCGGCCGTTGGGACAATGGCCGGTTCTTCTACAACCGCTCGGTCACCAACATTGGCGAGGTCAAGATCGTCAATGTCTATAATCAGTCGGTCACCGTGCGCGAGGACAATCGCGTGAGCTTCAACGGGCCGAACGGCGTCGACGCCAAACCGACCGACGCGGAAATCGCGGCCGCCAAGGAACAGCACGTCGCGCCGACCAAGGACCAGCTGCACAACGCGCGCGTCGCGAGCCGTACCGACTCAGCCTTCGTTTCCGAAAACAAGGGCAAGCCGCGCATCGCTGCGACCGCCAAACCGGGCGCCTTCAAGGGCGAAGGCGTCGTCGGCGCCAAGGCCGCGGGCGGCCCATTGCCGACGCAGGGTGGCGCTACGCCCGAGCCGAGCAAGACGCCGAACGAGAAGAAGATGGACGAGCCAAAGACGGAGGCGACCAAGCCGCCATCCGACAACAAGTTCGAGACGCCCAAGGTCGAGCCGACCAAGCCTGAGCCGACCAAGACTCCGATGGAGCTCAAGACCGAGGAGCCCAAGCCGACGCCCACGCCGACTCGCTCCGAGGAGAAGAAATTCGAGACGCCGAAGCCCGAGCCAACCAAGCCCGAGATGAAGATGGAGCAGCCCAAGCCCGAGCCGACGAAGCCTCAGCCCGAGATGAAGATGGACCGGCCGAAGCCCGAGCCAGGACCGGGGCCGCAATCCAAGCCGCAAGGCGGCGGCAAGCCGGATCGCGCCTGCGGCCATCCCGGCGAGCCGGCCTGCCACTAGGGCAGAGGCTTCGCGAAACGCGCGCGGCGCTCAACGCAAAAAGAAAGACGCGGCCAATGGCCGCGTCTTTTTTATTGATGGCGAAGTTATTGAAACGCGCGATCGGGCCTTAGCCCTCGGCCGCCGCCCGCTCCGGCTTCGGCCCAGAGTCCTTGCCCTTGGCCTCGACGTCACGATCGACGAACTCGATCACCGCCATCGCCGCATTGTCGCCGGGACGAAATCCCGCCTTCATGATGCGCGTGTAGCCGCCGTGACGGTCCTTGTAGCGCGGCCCGATCACGTCGATCAGCTTCTTGACCAAAGCTTCGTCGCGCAGACGGGAAATGGCGAGGCGGCGGGCATGGAGATCGCCGCGCTTGCACAGCGTCACCAGCTTTTCGACCACCGGGCGAAGATCCTTCGCCTTGGGCAGCGTGGTGACGATCTGCTCGTGCTTGATCAGCGCCTGAGCCATATTGGCGAACATCGCCTGACGATGTTCGGCCGTGCGGTTGAAACGGCGCTTCGCGCGTCCGTGGTACATTTGGCGGTCTCCTTCTCGGGTCTACGGCCGCCGTGCCAAGGTACGGCCGTTTGTTTTATTCCCATCCCCCGCAAGCGGGAGAGGGAATCGCTCAGTAATGTTCCTCGAAGCGCTTCGCCAGCTCTTCGATATTCTCCGGCGGCCAGCCGGTCACTTCCATGCCGAGGTGCAGGCCCATCTGCGCCAGCACTTCCTTGATCTCATTGAGCGACTTGCGGCCGAAATTCGGCGTGCGCAGCATCTCGCTCTCGGTCTTCTGGATCAGATCGCCGATGTAGGTGATGTTGTCGTTCTTCAGGCAATTGGCCGAGCGCACGGAAAGCTCGAGCTCGTCGACCTTCTTCAGCAGCGCCGGATTGAAGGCGAGCTCCGGAATGGCGTGCTGCGCCTCCTCGCGACGCGGCTCCTCGAAGGTGACGAACACCGCGAGCTGGTCCTGCAAGATGCGCGCGGCATAGGCCAGCGCATCCTCGGGCGTGATCGAGCCGTTGGTCTCGATCGTCATCGTCAGCTTGTCCTTGTCGAGGTCCTGGCCCTCGCGGGTGTTTTCAACCCGGTACGAAACCTTGCGCACCGGCGAATAGAGACTGTCGATCGGCATCAGGCCGATCGGCGAGTCCTCGGCGCGGTTGCGGTCGGCCGGGACATAGCCCTTGCCCGCCGCGACGGTGAATTCGATGCGGATGTCGGCGCCCTCGTCGAGCGTGCAAATGACGAGCTGCGGATTGAGAATCTGAATGTCGCCGGTCGTCTGGATGTCGCCGGCTGTGACGACGCCGGGACCGCGCTTTTTGAGGATGAGGCGCTTGACGCCTTCGCCCTGCATCTTGACGGCGATGTCCTTGACGTTGAGCACGATGTCGACGACGTCCTCGCGAACGCCGGGGATCGACGAGAACTCGTGCAGCACGCCGTCGATGTGAATCGAGGTCACCGCGGCGCCTTGCAGCGACGACAGCAGCACCCGACGCAGCGAATTGCCGAGCGTCTGGCCGAAGCCGCGCTCAAGCGGCTCGGCGACGACCGTGGCGACCCGGCGCGGATCGTCGCCGCGCGTGACTTCGAGCTTCTTGGGCTTGATGAGTTCTTGCCAGTTCTTCTGAATCACAGCAGTGAGCCTTCCGTTCGACGGGGGGACGCGCCGCACCCTTAAAGGGACGACGCGGAACGCGGCTCGCGAAGCCGCGCGGAATCAGGACTCAGACGCGGCGACGCTTGCGGGGGCGGCAGCCGTTATGCGGGATCGGCGTCACATCGCGGATCGAGGTGACGTTGAAACCGGCCGCCTGGATGGCGCGCAGCGCCGACTCGCGGCCCGAACCGGGGCCCGACACTTCGACTTCCAGCGTGCGCATGCCGTGCTCGGACGCTTTCTTGACCGCGTCCTCGGCCGCCATCTGGGCGGCGAAAGGCGTCGACTTGCGCGAGCCCTTGAAACCCATGGTGCCGGCCGACGACCAGGAAATCGTGTTGCCCTGCGCGTCGGTGATGGTGATCATCGTGTTGTTGAACGAGGAGTTCACATGGGCGACGCCCGACACGATGTTCTTGCGTTCGCGGCGGCGAACGCGGGTTGCTTCCTTGGCCATTAAGTCCGTCCTTCAAACGCGCCAGCAGCGCGAAAAACCGTCAGAGATTTGCAATCCGGCGAGTGGCGATCACTTCTTCTTGCCGGCGATCGCCTTGGCCTTGCCCTTGCGCGTGCGGGCGTTGGTGTGCGTGCGCTGGCCGCGCACCGGCAATTGCTTGCGGTGGCGCAGGCCGCGATAGGCGCCCAGATCCATCAGACGCTTGATGTTAATCGCAACTTCGCGCCGCAGATCGCCTTCGACCATATAGTCTCGGTCAATCGTTTCGCGAATCTGCAGCACTTCCGCGTCACTGAGCTGCGCCACGCGCCGCTCGGCCGGAATATGCACCTTCTCGCAGATCTCCTCGGCCTTCTTGGCGCCGATGCCATGGATATATTGAAGCGCGATGATCACGCGCTTATTCGTGGGGATATTGACGCCTGCAATACGGGCCAAGCTCTTCGCTCCATATCGGCGGCGCAGAGGGCCGAGGCCCGCGCGCTGCGGTTATCGTTCCCTGGCGTCCGGTGGAGGCCGGCCCATGCCAAGCGTCCCAAAGCGCAAAAGGTCCCACGCGCTTGCAAGCGCCGGGACCCAGAACGCATTCGGGATGGCTGGTATATAAAGAGGGGACGCCGGGGCGTCAACCGGTCCCCTTTTGTCGCCCGCTCAGGCGTTTTGACGCTGTTTTACCGCTCGAATCGGGCGATCGGGCGGCCTCGGGACCGGTTATCCCGCCGCCGGGTTCGATTGCCGCCGGCGGGTCGCTCGCCGGGAAGGTCTCTTCCAGAGCGCGCGAGAGGTCGCGATCCTGTTCGCTCTTCGGTTTGGGCTGTTTCCTGATCATCCCATCACCCGGCATGAGGATTACCGCCAAAGAGGTCAGGCGATCGGCGCCTCGTCGCGAACGCGGCCGCCGACGGTCGCCATGTAACTGGCGGACAGGGCCCCGACCAGCAGCGCGATGAAAGCCCAGAGCGCGACATAGACGCCGGTCTTGCGGGCCGCGTCGGCGGCGGTCTTGGCGGCGTCAGCCGCCTTGGTCTTGGCCTGCTGCGACTGATCGAAGACATCGGCGACGCGCTTGTCGGCGTCGGCCTGGCTGAGACCGGCGCGCGAAGCGACGAGTTGCGACAGATAGCCCTTGTCGGCGCTCGACATGTCGCCGGAAGCGGCGCTCACGGCAAGAATCCGGGTCGCCTGAGCGTCGGCGGCCGGGTCGGCGGCGATCGGATGATCGGCGCGAAACAGCATATCGGTGAAATAGCCCGTCATCGCGCCAGCGCCGCCCGCCGGACGGTCGGGTTGGGCCATAGCGGCGCCGGCGACAGCGCCTGCCTGCGCGGTCGACGCGGCTGCATGCGCAGCGCCGCCGGCAAGCGAAGCCGCGCCGCTGGCGATCGACGACACAGCCGAGGCGAGAAGCGAGGCGCTGATGACCGCGCCGAGCGCCCAAACCAGCAGGCCATGCGACGTGTCGCGAAAATAGATTTCGTCCTCGTGCGTTTCGCTCCAGCCGGCGCGCAGGCGGCCGGCGAGATAGCCGCCAAGCCCGGAGGCGAAAAGCTGCACCGCGATGAGCCAAGCTCCGGCGAGCACGCCGAAGGTCGCCACCGAAGGATTTGCACTCGACCAGGGCGAGACCGAAATCAGACCTATGCCGGCGCCCAGCGCCACAAGCGCGAGCGAGAAGGCCGAAGCGACAATCGCGCCAGCGATGATCGCGCCCCAGGAAACGCCCGAAGCCGAGGTTGTTTCGCGCCTTGCGCTCTGCAATCGCATGACAGTGTCCGTCATCGTCTATTCCTCGTCGTTCGCCTTAAAAAGATTTCGGCCTGAAGCTTCGCGCGCGGCGCGCGAGACGTTCAGTGGTAGAGCAGCGAAATCAGAATGATGATCGGGATCGGCACGCCGATGAGCCAAAGCAGAATTCCGCGTCCCATGGTGAGCCCCTTTCGCCAAAGCCATCGATGCGAATAAAACGTGCAACGGGGCAAATTTGTTCCGCAGCGCGATTGCAAGGCGCGGACGAGACGGAGCGTCGCCTCTTTTGCGTCCGCGACGCCGTTGGCGTATTGCCGCTTCGCCGCCTTGGCCCGCAGGAGACGTTCGTGACCCGCAAGACCCCGCATCGCGGCGGCGCCCATGGCCAGGCCGCGCGACCGTTCAAGAGTTCGCAGCGACCGCCGCCTGAAAGCGTGACGCGCGGCGCGCGACCTGAGCGCAAAGGCGAAGAGCGAACGCCGGCAAAGCCCGATCGCGCGCGCCGGCCGGCGCGCCACGAGAGCAGCGCGGATTTCGTGCGCATCTGGGGCTTTCACAGCGTCGAAGCGGCGCTGCGGGCGCCGCGACGCGAACTCATCCGCCTCTACGCCACCGCAGCCGCGGCGGAGCGACTTGCCGACGCGATCGCGGCGCGCGGCGTCGAGATGCGGATCGTGGCGGCCGAAGACATCGCGCAGCGGGCGCCGCGCGATTCGGTGCATCAGGGGCTGCTGCTGGAAGCGCGGCCCTTGGCGCCGATCGATATTTCCGAATTGCCTGCGCGCGGCTTGGTGGTCGTTCTCGACCAGATCACCGATCCGCATAATGTCGGCGCGATCCTGCGCACATCAGCGGCTTTTGCGGTCGACGCCCTGGTGACGACCGAGCGCCACACGCCAGAATTCGCAGGCGCGCTCGCCAAATCGGCCTCGGGCGGGCTCGAACATGTGCCGATCTGCACCGTGACCAATCTGGCGCGCGCGATGGGCGAACTCGGCGATCTCGGCTATTGGCGGGTCGGTCTCGATTCCGAAGCGCCGCTGACGCTGCAAGCGACGCGGCTCGAACGTCCGCTTGCGCTGGTTCTTGGCGCGGAGGATCGCGGTCTGAGGCGATTGACGCGCGAACATTGCGACGCGCTGGCGCGGCTCGAACTGCCAGGCGCGATCAAAAGCCTGAATGTCTCGAACGCCTGCGCGATCGCCCTGTCGATCGCCGCCGGGGCAGCCGGAGCCTCATCGTGACGCGCACTCAGTTTTCGAGCGGCGGCACGGTATGGGCGAAGCTGAGATCGTAAGTCCGGTTGAGCAGCGGATCGAGCGGCGTGCCTTCTGAGGCGTCGAAGCCGCGCGAGCGCGGCGCGACGGGCGCCCCCGGCGGCGCGGGCGCGGCGGCGTTCGCGGCGATTGCCGCATCGCCGTAGCGCGCGATGCCCGCCTTAAGCTGGGCGAGCGCCGCCGCCGACATTGGCGCGGAGGCCGGCGGATCGGCGTCGTCGGTCTGGTCGGGAAAGACCGCGACCTTCGGCGCGTCATTCACCCCGGCGACCACCGCGCCCAGATCTTCGACGCTGCGACTGCCGCCCGATTCCTTGGCGGCGGAGATGGCCGACTGGCGGTCCTGGCCGAGCTGGGCGAGCCTGGCCGCCAGCGCCTCGTCGTCGCCGCTCGGCGTATCGACCGCGACCACGCCGAAGGCGTTCGGATCGCCGTCGTCGAGCGCGCTGTGCTTGGCCGGCGCGGGCGTCGGCGTCGCCGACGGCGTCGGCGCAGCGTCGGGCGCAAGCTTGTCCTTGGCGTCTTTTTCGATGTCGCGCCAATGCGCGACGTTCTTGAGATGCTGGTCGAGCGTCTCCGCAAAGGCGTGGCCGCCAGTGCCGTCGGCGACGAAGAAAATGTCTTTGGTGGTGGCCGGGTTGGCGGCCGCCTCAAGCGCCGCCTTGCCGGGATTGCAGATCGGGCCGGGCGGCAGGCCGGCGATGAAATAGGTGTTGTAGGGGGTCGATTCCTGCAACTCTGCTTTGGATATCGAATGGCCGAGCGTACCCTTGCCGAACACGAGGCCGTAGACGATCGTCGGATCGGATTCGAGCTTCATATGCTTGCGCAGACGATTGACGAAGACGCCGGCGACCCGCGGACGTTCGTCAACCTTGCCGGTCTCCTTCTCGATGATCGAAGCGAGCGTCACCAGTTCGCCCGGCGACTTGATCGGCAGATCGGCCGCGCGCTTCGCCCAGATATCGTCGACCGTCTTGGCCTGATCCTTGGCCATCTTGGCGAGCAGCGCCTGCCTCGTTTCGCCGCGCGCGAATTTATAGGTTTCAGGTAGCAGCGAGCCCTCGCGCGGCGCTTCCTTGATGTCGCCGATCAGAACTTCATTGTCGTTGAGCCGCTGCACGACCTGATCGCTAGTCAGTCCCTCGGGAATGGTGAGGGTGTGAAGCACCACCCGGCCCGAAAGCAGTTCGCTTTCGACATCACGCAGGCTGACGCCGGCCTTGAACGCATATTCGCCGCGCTTCAACCCGCCGCGGCTGCCGTCGAGCAGCGTCATCACCGAAAACCACAGGCCGCTGTCGATCACGCCGGCGTGTTCGAGCTGATCGCCGATCGGACCGCCGTCGTCTTCGCGATCGATAAGCACCACTTTGTCGGCGGCGAGCGGACCGGGCTTACGCGCGTCGATCACGCTCCAGACGACGACGCCGAGCCCCAGCAATCCGAAGATCAGCGCGAAAGACAGCGCGCCGCTGAGGCCGCTGACGCCCGAACGGCGGCGGCGCGGCGGTTTTTCGGGCGCGGGTTTCTCAGGACGCTCGGGCGGGGTCGGCGCGCGAGTCCGCCCGAACAGGCTTACCCTTTGCGGCGCCGAACCCGGCTTGGCCTTGTCGCCCTGATTCGACGCGTCATTCATCGGAACCTTGCCGCTTCGCAATCCGCCCGTCTCGCGGCGGCCACTCTAGCCGCTTTTGCGGCGAAAAGAAGTGGCGTCGCACTCAGTGTACAGCAGCGACGCGCTTGAAAATCACCGACGCGTTGGTGCCGCCAAAACCGAAGGAATTCGAGAGCGCAACGTCGATATGGCGCTTGCGCGCGACATGCGGGGCAAGATCGATTGCGGTTTCGACCGAGGGGTTATCGAGATTGAGCGTCGGCGGCGCAATCTGGTCGCGAATCGAAAGAATCGAAAAAATCGCCTCGATCGCGCCGGCGGCGCCCAGCAGATGGCCGGTCGAGGATTTGGTCGAGGACATTGTCGTGGTCGCCGCAGCGTTGCCGAGCAGCCGCTCGACCGCCTTGAGTTCGATTTCGTCGCCCAGCGGCGTCGAAGTGCCGTGAGCGTTGACATAATCGATGTCGGCCGGAGTCAGCCCGGCGCGTTTCAGCGCGGCGCTCATCGCGCGAAAGGCGCCGTCGCCATCGGGCGAAGGCGAGGTGATGTGATAGGCGTCGCCCGACAGGCCATAGCCGATGAGTTCGGCGTAGATATGCGCGCCCCGCGCCTTGGCGTGTTCGTAATCCTCGAGCACGACGCAGCCCGCGCCTTCGCCCATCACGAAACCGTCGCGATCGCGGTCGTAAGGGCGAGAGGCCTGCTTCGGCCGGTCGTTGAAACCGGTCGACAGCGCGCGGCAAGCCGCGAAACCGGCAAGCGAAAGCCGGTTGACCGCCGACTCGGCGCCGCCCGCCACCATCACCTTCGCGTCGCCCAGCGCGATCAGCCGTCCCGCGTCGCCGATCGCGTGAGCGCCGGTCGAGCAAGCGGTGACGACCGAATGATTGGGGCCTTTCAGCCCATGGGCGATCGACACGTGACCGCCCGCCAGATTGATCAGGCGGCCGGGAATGAAGAAGGGCGAAATGCGCCGCGGTCCCTTTTCGTGCAGCGTGACGGACGCGTCATAGATGCCGCCGAGACCGCCGATCCCCGAGCCGATCAGCACACCGGTCTCGATCTGGTCTTCGTAGCTCTTGGGCGCCCAGTTGGCGTCCTGCAAAGCCTGGCCGGCGGCGGCCAGCGCATAGACGATGAAATCATCGACCTTGCGCTGCTCCTTCGGCTCCATCCAGTCGTCGGGATTGAACGCGTCGGGGCCGGCGCCGCGCGGCACCTGCGCGGCGATCTGACAGGCGATGTCGGAAACCTCGAAGCCTTCGACCCGCGCCGCGCCCGACTCGCCGGCCAGCAGCTTGCGCCAGGTGGCTTCGACGCCGAAAGCCAGGGGCGAAACCATGCCCAGGCCGGTGACGACCACGCGATTCATTGCCGATCCCAAAGCTCCCCCCAGCCACCCGAACGCGGCAAGGGCCGGACTTGCTCCGGCCCTTGGTTGATAGGCGCGCTCGACGCGGCGACGGCGACGCCGGTTACTTCCCGGCCGACGCCTTCTCCAAGAATTTCACGGCGTCGCCGACCGTGACGATGGTCTCGGCCTGGTCGTCGGGGATTTCGACGCCGAATTCCTCTTCGAACGCCATGACGAGCTCGACGGTATCGAGCGAGTCGGCGCCGAGATCGTCGATGAAATTGGCGTTGTCGACGACCTTGTCGGCGTCAACGCCGAGGTGTTCGACGACAATCTTCTTTACCCGCTCCGCCACGTCGCTCATTTTTTCTTTTCCCTCATTCGGCCAGGCGCCAGAGACGCCCGCTTGTTGAACCCCCGCGCCGACCGTCCGTCGATCTGGCTTGCCGCCCCAAGGCAAGGAACGCGCTTATGCGGGCGGCGCTTCGAATCCAATCTCGTTCGGACGATCCCGGCGTCTGGCGGGCGGCGTCGACGAACCGGCTCGATAGCATATCTCACTACGCAAGGCGAGAGGCGGCGAGCCCATGTTCATGGTGACCGTCGCAGGCGCCAAACGCCTCAAATCATTGCCATCCCGCCGTTGACATGGAGCGTTTGACCCGTGACATAGGCCGCCTCTGCGCTGGCCAGATAAACCGCCGCCGCGCCGATGTCCTCGCCCGCGCCGAGCCGCCCGAGCGGCACCGAGGCCAGAATCGTTTCGCGCTGCTTGTCGTTCAGAGCGTCGGTCATCGGGCTGGCGATGAAGCCCGGCGCGATGCAGTTGACTGTAATCCCGCGCGAGGCGACTTCGGCGGCAAGCGCCTTCGACATGCCGATCATACCGGCCTTGGCGGCCGCGTAATTGCCCTGCCCCGGGTTGCCCGTGACGCCGACGATCGAGGTCACGCCGATGATGCGCCCGTAGCGGCGGCGCATCATGCCTTTGAGACAGGCGCGCGAGAGGCGGAAGGCGGCCGTGAGATTGACCGCAATCACTGTGTCCCACTCGGCATCCTTCATCCGCATGAAGAGATTGTCGCGGGTGAGACCGGCGTTGTTGACGAGAATATCGAGCCCGCCCATCGCCGCTTCTGCGGCGGGAACGAGAGCCTCGGTCGCGCTCGCGTCGGCGAGATCGCCGGGGATGACATGCACGCGCGCGCCGAGTTCGGCGGCGAGCGTCTCAAGCGCCGCCGCCCGCGTTCCCGACAGCGCAACACTCGCGCCCTGGCGGTGCAACGCGCGGGCGATCGCGCCGCCGAGGCCGCCCGAAGCGCCAGTGACCAGCGCCGTCTTGCCCGTGAGATCGAACACGTTCTCTCCTCCCGCTTCGGCGCGTTTCAACCGCCCTGCGCTGCCTTATAGGCTTCGACATCGGCCGGCGTCCCGATGCTGAGCGTCGCCGCGCCCTCGGCGATCCGCTTGACGAGGCCGGCGAGCACCTTGCCGGCGCCGAGTTCGATGAAACGCGTCACGCCATGGGCGGTCATGAATTGCACGCTCTCGCGCCATCGCACCGCGCCGGTCACTTGCGCGACGAGGCTCGCGCGGATCGCCTCCGGCTCAATAAGCGGCGCGGCGCTAACGTTGGCGACGAGCGGAACTTTGGGCGCCAGAATCGCGGTTTGCGCCAGCGCCGCCGCCATCGTTGTCGCCGCTGGATGCATCAGCGCACAATGGAAGGGCGCGGAGACTAGCAAGAGCAGCGCGCGCTTGGCGCCCTTGGCTTTGGCGAGTTCCATCGCGCGCTCAACCGCGGCTTTTTCGCCGGAGATCACCACCTGGCCGCCGCCATTGTCATTGGCGGCCTGACAGACGCCCCCGTCTTTCGCCGCCTCGGCGGCGATGGCGCTGACTGCGGCGAGATCGAGACCGATGATCGCCGCCATCGCGCCTTCGCCGACCGGAACCGCCTTCTGCATCGCCGCGCCGCGAATGCGCAGCAACCGCGCCGTGTCCTCCAGCGTCAGCGCGCCGGCGGCGCAGAGCGCGGAATATTCGCCGAGCGAATGGCCGGCGACATAGGCGGCGTCGCGCGCGACATCGAGGCCGGCTTCGCGCTCCAGCGCTATGAGAGCGGCGAGGCTCGTCGCCATCAACGCCGGCTGGGCGTTGGCCGTCAGGGTCAGTTCCGCCTCCGGCCCGTCGAAGATTAGTTTCGACAGGGATTGGTCGAGCGCGGCGTCGACGCGGGCGAAGACCTCGCGCGCCGCCGGAAAAGCCTCGGCCAGCGCTTTGCCCATGCCGACCGCCTGCGAGCCCTGCCCGGGGAACACCAAGGCCGTCGTCATGAGCGTCTCCCAAGAATCGTCGGCGGCAAGAATCGCCGGCGCAGAGACACGCCGCGGCGCGAGGTGTCAAGTGCGGGAGACGTAACCGGCGCCCCGCTTATCGGCAAATTAACCGGTCGCTTCCTAGCCTTCACGCGCGAGTTGCGATGGGGAACGCATGAGCCTGACGGCCAATCCGGCATGGAGAGCGCTGCGCGACGCCGACTGGCTGAACGCCGAGCGCGCCCGCGTCTATCCGCGCCTGCTGCTCGCCGCCAGCCTTGCGCTTGCGCTGATCTGGATTGCGATCGCCGTCGTCCATGGCGGCGTCGATGCGGCGGGCAAGCCGCTCGGCACCGACTTCGTCAGCTTCTGGACCGCTTCGCAGTTGACCCTGCAGGGCCGGGCGGTCGAGGCCTATGATTTCGCGGCGCATTGGGCGGCGCAGAAGGCGCTGTTCGGACCAGACGTCGGCTACGCCGCCTTCTTCTATCCGCCGCCCTATCTGATCGTCTGCGCGCCGCTGGCGGCGCTCCCCTATTTCTGGTCGCTGGCCATCTGGCTTTTCGCGACGGGCCTCGCCTATTGGCGGGCGCTACGCGCCTGGGCCGGCCCGCATTTCGAGGCGGCGGTCCTCTTTGCCTTCCCCGCTTTCCTTTCCAACGCCGGCCATGGGCAGAACGGCTTTCTCAGCGCCGCTTTGCTCGGCGGCGGCGCGCTCCTCCTCTCGCGGCGGCCGTTCGTCGCCGGATTATTGTTCGGCGCGCTGGTCTTCAAGCCGCAACTGGCGCTGATGATCCCCTTCGCGCTGATCGCGGCGCGCCGCTGGACGACGCTCGCAGTCACGGCGGCGACGGCGGCGGCGATCTGCCTGATAAGCTCGGGGATCTGGGGCGAAGCGGTCTGGCGCGCTTTCTTCGACGCGGCGCCCTTGGCTCGCGCCGCGCTCGAACGCCATCTCGTCGGCGACGAAAAGATGCAAAGCGCTTTCGCCGCGATCAGGCTTTTGCACGGTCCGCTCGCGCTCGCTTACGCCGCGCAAATCGCCGCGGCGCTGGCGGGCGTTGCGTCGCTGTTCTGGCTGCAGCGGCGCGAATTCCGCGGCCCGCGCGAAGCCCCGGCCCTGATCGCCGCGACGCTCCTCGCCAGTCCCTTCCTGCTCGATTACGATCTCACCTCGCTCGCCTTTCCGCTGATCTTCCTCGCGCGGCGCGGGCTCGGACAGGGTTTCGCGCCCTTCGAGAAAAGCCTGCTGCTCCTCGCCTATCTGCTGCCGCTCTTGTCGCGCATCCTCGCTGGCGCGCTGCTGCTGCCAATCGCCCCACCGGTCCTTCTGGCCGTATTGTGGTTCGTCGTGCGCCAACGCGCGCCGGAGAACCCCGCCCGGCCATTGATCGCGACGACAGAATCATAGAGGGAAGAGGCTTCGCGTCGCGGCGCATCGGCGGCCGCGAGGAAACGAGGCGACTGGTTTGGCCCCTGCCCCTGGCAAGAATTGCGGCGCCTGCACCATGTGCTGCACCGCGTTGGAAATCCCCGAACTAAACAAGGCGGCCGGACCGGCCTGCCCGAATTGTCTCGCCTCCGGTGGCTGCGCGATCTATGCGAGCCGCCCGCAGGTGTGCCGCGACTTCGAATGCGAATGGCTGACCGACCGAACGCTGTCGCCGCAATTGCGGCCTGACCGGGTGGGCACAATCCTGATGGAGGCCGACGACACCGACGAATATCGCGCCGTCAGCGCGCCGGGTCGGCCGCTCGCTTGGCGCCATCCTATGGTCTTCGCCCATCTGGTGCGGGTCGCCAAAAGCGGGCGCACGGTGGTCGCCAAAGCGGGGCTCAGCTCGTGGCGGATTTTCGCTTCCGGCGAATGGGGGCCGACCGTCTGAGCAACGGCGCCTAATTTCTAGGCGTTCCGCCCAGACTTCAAGCAAAATCAATAGGGCGCCCATTCTCGCTGCGGCTCGGCCGGTGGCGTCGACCCAAAACCGATGCTATGGACGTGCCGCCAATACGACCATGTCCTGTCCAATGCGTTGTCCAAAGCCTTGTCCAATCAGCGATCCAGTCCTGGACGAACCTGGACGAATGTCGAAAACGGACGCCACGACCGGGCTTGAGCGCGCGCCAACCAGGGAGGCCTCCGGCCCATGAAAAAAGTCGAAGCGATCATCAAGCCCTTCAAGCTCGACGAGGTCAAAGAGGCGCTGCAGGAAGCCGGCGTTCAGGGCATCACGGTCTTGGAAGCCAAGGGCTTCGGCCGCCAGAAGGGCCATACCGAGCTCTATCGCGGGGCCGAATATGTCGTCGATTTTCTGCCCAAGGTGAAAATCGAGGTCGTGGTCGCCGACGAGAATCTTGCCGCCACGATCGAGGCGATCCGCAAGGCGGCGCAGACCGGCCGCATCGGCGATGGCAAGATATTTGTATCGCAGATCGAAGAAGCCATCCGCATCCGAACCGGCGAGACCGGCGCGGACGCGGTCTAGCGACATTTTCGACGCGGGATGACGCGCGTCCAAGGCTTCCCGGCGCCGAGGGGCGGCGGGCAGGGGCATAACGAACGAGACTAGGAAAGGCACACCATGAAGACGGCCAAGGACGTCCTGAAGACGATCAAGGACAATGACGTCAAATATGTCGATCTGCGATTCACCGATCCGCGGGGCAAGTGGCAGCACGTCACCTTCGATCAGTCGCTGATCGACGAAGAGGCCCTGGCCGAAGGCCTGATGTTCGACGGGTCGTCGATCGCCGGCTGGAAGGCGATCAATGAATCCGACATGACCTTGATGCCCGACGTGACCTCGGCCTGCATGGATCCGTTCTTCGCGGCGTCGACGATGGTCATCAACTGCGACATTCTCGACCCCGCCTCCGGCCAGCCCTATGGGCGCGATCCGCGCGGCATCGCCAAGAAGGCGGAGGCCTATCTGAAGTCGACCGGCATCGGCGACGCCTGTTTCTTCGGGCCGGAAGCCGAATTCTTTGTCTTCGACGACGTCCGCTTCGCCGCCGATATGTACAACACCGGCTTCACCATCGACTCGTCGGAACTGCCGACCAACTCCGACACCACTTACGAGGGCGGCAACCTCGGCCACCGCATCCGCACCAAGGGCGGCTATTTCCCGGTCCCGCCTCAGGATTCGGCCCAGGATATGCGCGGCGAAATGCTCGCTGCGATGGCCCAGATGGGCGCCGTCGTCGAGAAGCACCACCACGAGGTCGCTTCCGCTCAGCACGAACTCGGCCTCAAGTTCGGCCCGCTGACCACCATGGCCGACCATATGCAGATCTATAAATACTGCATCCACATGGTCGCCCAGAGCTACGGCAAGACCGCGACCTTCATGCCGAAGCCGATCTATGGCGACAACGGCTCGGGCATGCACGTCCACCAGTCGATCTGGAAGGCCGGCAAGCCGGTGATGGCCGGCAATAAATACGCCGACCTCTCGCAGGAATGCCTGTGGTACATCGGCGGCATCATCAAACACGCCAAGGCGCTCAACGGCTTCACCAACCCCTCGACCAACAGCTACAAGCGACTGGTGCCGGGCTTTGAGGCGCCGGTGCTGCTCGCCTATTCGGCGCGCAACCGCTCGGCCTCGTGCCGTATTCCGTGGACGTCCAACCCGAAGGCCAAGCGCGTCGAAGTGCGCTTCCCCGATCCGACGGCCAATCCCTATCTCGCCTTCTCGGCGATGTTGATGGCCGGCCTCGACGGCATCAAGAACAAGATCGATCCGGGCCCGGCGATGGACAAGGACCTCTACGATCTGCCGCCCAAGGAACTCAAGAAGATCCCGACGGTGTGCGGCAGCCTGCGCGAGGCGCTCTCCAACCTCGACAAGGACCGCGCCTTCCTCAAGTCCGGCGACGTCTTCAACGACGACTTCATCGACAGCTACATCGAGCTGAAGATGGCCGACGTGCATCGCTTCGAGATGACGCCGCATCCGGTCGAGTTCGACATGTATTATTCCTACTGAGCCCTCGGGCCTCAGCAGACGAAAGGGCGGCCGAAAGGCCGCCCTTTTTGTTTGGCGAACGGCGTCGCGGGTTTGCTCGCTGCGCTATTCGTCGTGAGGCGGCGTCTCACGCCGCGATCAGGCCTTTCATCGGCGCGACGCCGATCGTGTCGGGGAACACCGCGCGGGCGAGAACCTCGCTCGACAGGCCAAGGTGATCGGCGAGCACGCCCTTGAGCACGGCGCGCAAATCGGTGGTCGGCTTGAGATCGCGCCGCTCATAGAGACTGGCGCTGCTCAGGCCCGGCCAGTCGGCGACGACGCGGCCGCCCGCCAGAGCGCCGCCGGCAAGGAAGGCGACCGTCGCGGTGCCGTGATCGGTGCCGACCGTGCCATTGATATGCGCGGTGCGGCCGAATTCGGTGATCGCGACGACGATCGTGTCTCTCCAGCGCGGCCCGAGTTCGCTCTCGAAACCGGCGAAGGCGCCGTCGAGCCCGCCGAGCAATTGCGCGAGCCTGCCGGTCGCGCCGCCCTCATTGGCGTGAGTGTCCCAGCCATCGAAGGCCAGCGCGCCGATGCGCGGGCCATCGTCGGCCGCCATCAACCGTCCCGCGCCTTCGGCCGCCTTGCGCATCAGCGCGACCGGATCGCCGGTCGGCTTGAGCGCAACCATGCCCTGGCGGTCGGCTAGCCGATCGGCCTCGAGTCCCGCTTGCAGCGCCTTGGCCAAACCGGGATCGGACTGGCCGTAGAGGTCCATCAGACGTGCGACGAGATCGTCGGTCGGCGCCGCGAGACCGGAGGGCGCCCAGCCGAGGATCGGCGCGGGGCCGCGCATGACCAGCGGCGCGACGGCACCCACCGCCAGCGCCTGCGGGCCTGATGCGCGCTCGCCCATCGGCAGCGCCGCGACGGCGCGATTGAGCCAGCCGCTTTCGGTCCGGCCCGGCGTCTGCATGCCGCTTTCGAGCACGTCCTGACCGTCGAAATGCGAACGCTCGCGATAATTGGTCGCGGTCGCATGGATGATCATCGCCTGCTTGGCGTCATAAAGGCGAGCGAAATTCGCCATCGCCGGATTGAGGCCGAAGAAATTGTCGAGCCGCAGCGCCGGGTGCGGGCCGTCCCAGCGCAGCGCGAGCGCGCCATGCAGATTGACGTAGTCGGGATCGCCGATCGGCGCGGCGGCCGAAAGTCCGTCCAGCGCGCCGCGCAGAATCACCACCACCAGCCGCGGATCGCGCGCGCCCGCCGCGCTCGCCCAGCGCGGAATGCCGGCGGCGGCGAAAGTCGCGCCGGCGGCGCCGAGCAGCGTGCGACGCGACAAATGAGGCGAGAAGGCGTCGGGCATCGCTCTATCTCCGCTGGAATTCGGGCGAAAGGATAAGCAGCGCATAGGCCTGCTCCGGCGTTTCGGCGCGCGCCACCGCTTGGCGCGTCGCCGACGAAGCGCTGTCGCCCAGAACGCTCTCAAGCAGTTGCGGCGGGCGCGGCGCATCCTTCACCTGATGGGCGAATTGCGCGGCGAGTTCGAGGCGCGTCTTCATCCCTTCGGGCGATGCCCAAGCTGCGACGCTGTCATCGGAAAAGCCGTTGGGCCCGCTCGGCTGCCACAAGGGCATGCCCAGAAGATTGAGTGCGCCAAGCGCCGGTCCAGGATCGCTCACGCTTCGCCCGAAGGCGCGAAAGGCGGCGACCGTAAGCTCCCAGGGATTGCGCACCTTGGTCGCCGGCGCGCGCCACGCCGCGTCATCATTGACCAGCGCGCGCGCCAGCGCGGCGAGATCGCCATCGCTGTCGCGGAATGTCTTGGCCAATCGGCCGACCATCGCCGGATCGGGTTCATCGGCGACGAAATGGCGCACGAATTTGGTCGCGATATGCTGTGCGGTCGCCCGTTCGCGGCCGAGATCGGCGAGCGCGGCCTCGCCCTGAGCAACGCCATCCTCGACATAGAGACGACCGCGCAGGCTCGCCGCCAGCGGCTCATGAGCATTGGCGTTGAAGGCGAAGCTGCCCGGCTCGCCGAGCTTGCCGTCGCGCCCGACGATCGTCCAGCCGGTCAGGATATAGGCAAGCTGGGTGACGTCGTTCTGGGTGTAGCCGGAGCCGACGCCCATCGTGTGCAGCTCGAGAATCTCGCGCGCCAGATTCTCGTTCAGGCCAGAGCGGCTGTTATGTCCTGAGATCGAGTTGGGACCGCTCGATTGCGCATTGTCGAGAAAATTGAGCATCGCGGGATGCTGTTCGACGGCGCGCAGCATGTCGGCGAAACGGCCGAGCACATGCGGGCGGATCGCCTCGCGCTCGAAGGCGCCGGCGGCGGCGCGACCGATGTCGCTCTTGGCGACCGAAACGCAGAAGTGATTCGACCAGAAGGCCGTCAGGCGTTCGACGAAGCCGATCGGCGCTGCGCAGGCCTGTTCGAGACGGGCCTGCGCATCGGCGCGAAAATACTGCTGATCGGGGCGCTTGTCGTTCATCATTGCGCCGGGCGGCGTCATGTCCGCGGCAGGCGCGGCCTCCAGGGACGCGACATTGGGCGCCGGCATGCCGAGCGAGGCGACGCGCATCGTCTCCAAGCGGTCGCGCTCCTCCTTGCGTCGCCGCTCGTCTTCGAAGACCGCCTGGAGAATCGTCGCGCTGTTTGGCAGATCGTCGCGGGCCAGTCGGCCGCCCATCGGCGCGGTCAGTTCGTCGAGCAGAGCGGCGCGCGGATCGCCAGCGGGCAGCGGCGAAGCTGGACGCACGCCGAGACCAAAGCGGCTGAGGGCGACTGGCCAAGTCCTTCCCGAAGGCAGAGTCCCGCCTGACGGCAAAGCTGGTTCGGGAGCCGACATCGACCAATCCGTTCTTCACGCCCCCGCGTTCCGCCATTGTCGCCGGCGCGCCTGACTGGAACATGAATACAAAGCGCACAAATTGGTGAATGCATGGCGCGCTGCGGGCGGAACAGCGCCGTGAAATCGCCGTTTTGCTTTTCCCATTAACGGACGGCGCGCCCGCCCCGGACGCGGCCTGATCGCTTCATTGCGCGAAAAGCCCTATATTGAACGGCCAAGAGTCAATGAGAGACCCGCTTTCCATGTCCCAGACGCGACGAATCCTGATCGTCGACGACGACGCCGATCTGCGCCAGGCGCTGGCGGAGCAACTCGCGCTGCATCCGGAATTCGAGGCGGTCGAGGCGACCGACGCTGCTTCGGCGATTAAAGCGGCCGAAAGCGGGCCGCCCGATCTCGTCATCATGGATGTGGGACTGCCCGACATGGACGGGCGAGAGGCGGTGCGCACGCTACGCGCGGGCGGATTCAAACGCCCGGTCATCATGCTGACCGCCCATGATTCGGACGCCGACACGGTGATCGGGCTCGAATCGGGCGCCAATGACTATGTCGCCAAGCCCTTCCGCTTCGCGGTGCTGCTGGCGCGCATCCGCGTTCAATTGCGCCAGCATGACGCGAGCGAGGACGCCGAATTCCAGATCGGCCCTTACACTTTTCGGCCGGCGACCAAGAATCTCATCGACGCCAGAGGCGCGAAGCTGCGGCTGACGGAAAAGGAAGCGGCGATCCTGCGTTTTCTGCATCGCGCCCAGCGCGCCGCGGTGCCGCGCGAAACTCTATTGCGCGACGTTTGGGGCTATAACGCCAATGTCACGACGCACACGCTGGAAACCCACATTTATCGTCTGCGGCAAAAAATCGAAGACGACCCGACCGACGCCCGGTTACTGGTCACCGACGGCGGCGGCTACAAGCTGATGTCCTGAGCGCGACTGCCGGAGCCCTTCACCCGTGAGCCTCGAGACCGACGTTCGGCTGATGGCCGGCACCCGCCCCTTCGATCTGCTGCCGCGAGAAGCGGTGCAGATCATTGCTTTCTCCTGCTCGAAAACGAGGCTCAGGGCCGGAGAGATGCTGTTTGAAGCGGGCGCGCCGGCCGACGCGGCTTTCTTCGTCCTGTCGGGCGCGCTGCAATTGTCGGCCAACGGGACCGAGCGGCTCGCAGAGGCGGGCTCGTTGATTGGCGAAACGGCCTTGTCGGCTGACGTTGAGCGCCGGGTCAGCGCGCGCGCGGTCGAGACCTGCGAGCTTATCCGCGTTCCCGGCGAAGTGTTTCGCCGCGTGCTGACGGAATTTCCCGGCCTGGCGGCCAAGGTGCGCAAATCGACATCGGGGCGCACGCGCGAACTCGTCAAACGCCTCGATGCGGTTCGCGACAAACTCTTCGAGGCTTAATTGCTCTTCGAGGCCTAATTGCGCTCGATCACCGGGGCGGCGACCGCGTAATCGACGGTTTGCGAATGGCTATGGATCGGCGTGGGCGTCGGGAGAGGCCCCGGCGCCGAATGGGCCGGCTGGAATTCGACGACCGCCGCCCAGGCGAGCACGGCGAAGCCCACCGCGAGCGACAGCGAAAACTGACGGCGCGCCGAGGCGGCGTCAAAACCGGGCTCCTGAGCCTCCACGATGAAGATCCGCTCAACCATGGCGCTTCTCCTCGAATGTGTCTGTCAACGCCTTACGGTCTGGTTTGTTCCCGCACAGGTCGCTCGGCCCGCGAGGAGGCTCGCTTTGACTCAGGGTGCGCCGGCAGGCTTCCTTTGAGCGGCGGGCGCGTCGCGAAGGGGTTGCGGGTCCGCCAAGGGAGGGCCGCGCGACAATGACCGACCTCGAGACCAATCCCTTCGCCGCGACCCAGGCGCCAAGGGCGGACGATATCGAGGCGCTCGCCCAGACCGCCTTTGACGAACTGCCGCCCGCCTTTCGCCGCCTCTGCGAGGGATTGGTGATTCAGGTCGTCGATTTTCCGGACGACGAGACCCTCGACGAAATGGAGGCCGAGAGCGAATTCGACCTGCTCGGCCTCTTCCGTGGCCGCGGCCTGCCTCATCGCCCCGCCGCCGATGAGACGGGCGCGATGCCCAATATGATCTGGCTCTATCGCCGGCCGCTGCTCGACTTCTGGTGCTCGGGCGAGGACACGCTTGGCGCCGTCGTGCGGCACGTGCTGGTGCATGAGATCGGCCATCACTTCGGCCTTTCCGACGCCGATATGGAGGCAATCGAGCGCGCCGCCGGCTGAATCCCCTGTGGAACCTGCCCTTCACAAGGGCGTCACCGTCGCTATAGACTATGGCGTTGGTCGGATTCGCGACGACCGGCCGGTGCGAAGGGGAGAACGGAGCGTCTTTTGACGGTTCATGTTCAGGCGGTTTCGCCGGAGACCTGTCCGGCTTTGGTGCTCAACGCGGATTTCCGTCCGCTGAGCTACTATCCGCTTTCGATCTGGTGCTGGCAGGATGCGATCAAGGCGGTGTTTCTCGACCGCGTGAACATCGTGTCCGAATATGAGACGCTGGTGCGCAGCCCGTCGTTCGAGATGCGGCTGCCCTCGGTGGTCTCGCTCAAGAGCTATGTACGACCATCGCGCTTTCCCGCCTTCACGCGCTTCAATGTGTTCCTGCGCGACCGCTTCACCTGCCAATATTGCGGCGAGCGCGAAGACCTGACCTTTGATCACGTCGTGCCGCGCTCCAAGGGTGGCGTGACGAGCTGGGAGAATGTCGTCGCCGCCTGTTCGGTCTGCAATCTGAAGAAGGCCGATCTCCTGCCATCGATCGCGCGTATGTGGCCGGCGCGCGAGCCCTATCAGCCGACGGTGCATGATTTGCATCAGAACGGCCGCCAGTTCCCGCCCAATTACCTCCACACCTCGTGGATGGACTATCTCTATTGGGACAGCGAACTCGAGCCGTAAGACCGCTCTCGCTTTGCGGAGGCCTCACGCGCTGGCGCGCGTCGCGACGCCGAGTTGGCCATAGGCGTCCTCGACCAGACTCATGTGATGAAACATCGCCGCATGCGCGGCGGCCGCGTCGCAGGCGAGGATCGCGTCGACGACGGTTGCGTGTTCGCTATGCGAGCGCGCCAAACGCCCCTCGGTGCGAAATTGCGCGCGACGAAACGGCGCGAGACGCCGCCTTAAGCCCGCGGCGAAATCGGCGAGAATTTCATTATGCGCGCCCGCATAGATGCAGGTGTGAAAGGCGACATTGGCGGCGGCGTATTCGTCGCGTTCGTCGCGCCGCGTCAAAGCGGTCATCGATTCGTGCAGGCTCTGCAAACGGCGCCGCTCGATCGGCGTCATGCTCATCGCGGCGAGCCGCGCGCAAGCCGCTTCGATCTCGGCCATCGCGCCGAACAGGCTCTCCAGTTGCGCCGACGTCGCATCGGCCACCGTCGCGCCGCGGCGCGGCTTGAGCACGATCAGGCCGCTGGAGGCGAGCTGACGCAACGCCTCGCGAACCGGCGTGCGCGAAACGGCGTAGCGCGCCGCCAACATCGCTTCGTCGAGACGAAGTCCCGGCGCGAATTCGCCCGATAGGACGCTTGCCGCGATCTGTTCGGCGAGGCGCTCGGCTTGAGTGAGATCTTCTCGCTTCAACGACGGCTCCGGTCTTGCCGCGACCCATAAAAGCTCAGGGTTTAGGCAGGGTTAGCATAACAAATCAGCATGCAAAACCAGAATATAAGCATGCAATATGACGAAGTTGCACACATAATTTGGCTTACGCATGCAGTGACGGCGAGGTCGTCAAATGCCTCCATCCGCTCGTCCCGTCAACGTGGCTTTTCGCCTCTTAAGTCGATTGCGCCAACCGAAGACGCCGGCGCCTTCGCGCTTTGCCGCGATGCTCGGCGCGTTTTTTGCGTCGCGATCTGCCGCGGTTGATCGAGGAGCATCGACGCAATGAACACGATCACCGAGATCGCGGCCGAACCCTATCCTTACGCATTCGATCCGGCGCATGTCGCTCTGCTCATCATCGACATGCAGCGCGACTTTCTCGAGCCGGGCGGCTTCGGCGAGATGCTCGGCAACGACGTTTCGCAACTGCGACGTACGATCGAGCCCAATCGCCGGCTGCTCGCCGCCTGGCGCGCCGCCGGCCTGCCGGTCTTTCACACGCGCGAAGGCCATCGGCCCGATCTCTTCGATCTGCCCCCGGCCAAGAAGATCCGCGGGCGCAGCGCGACCTGCATCGGCGATCCAGGACCGATGGGCCGCATTCTGGTGCGCGGCGAACCCGGCCACGACATCATTCCCGAGCTCTATCCCGCTCCCGGCGAGCCGGTGATCGACAAGCCCGGCAAGGGCGCATTCTTCGCCACCGATCTCCACGCGATGCTCGAGCATCGCGGGATCAAGCAACTCGTCGTCACCGGCGTGACCACCGAAGTCTGCGTCAACACGACGGTGCGCGAGGCCAATGACCGCGGCTACGACTGCCTCGTGGTCGAGGATTGCGTGGGGTCCTACTTCCCCGAGTTCCAGGCGATGGGCCTGAAAATGATCAAGGCCCAGGGCGGCATTTTCGGCTGGGTCGGCGACTCGGCTTCGATCATCAAGACGATTGCAGGGGCGTCGCGCGCCTGACGAGGACGTGCGACAGACGAGGAGTGGAACAATGACAAGCTCAACCATGACGGCGCCGCGCGGCGGCGAACGCTTTTGGGTTCCCGGCGATTGGAACGCTTTCTTCGGCTTCGGCACCAACATCCTGGTCAATGTTCTGGTGCTGACCGGGCTGCTGCGTTACGTGCTGAAAATGCCGGATTCGCTGGTGTTTGGCCGCATCCTGCCGGCGACCGGCCTGATGCTGTTTCTCAGCACGGTTTATTACGCGTGGCTCGCCTATCGGCTGGCGCAGAAGACTGGCCGCACCGATGTCTGCGCTTTGCCCTCGGGCATCAGCGTGCCGCATATGTTCGTCGTGACCTTCGTGGTCATGCTGCCGATCCTGCTCAAGACCAATGATCCAGTGCAGGCCTGGGAAGCCGGACTGACCTGGGTTTTCGTCCAGAGCTTCGTGCTCATGGCGGGCGGCTTTATCGCGCCGGTCATTCGCAAGATCACCCCGCGCGCGGCGCTGCTCGGCTCGCTCGCCGGCATTTCGATCACCTTCATCTCGATGCGTCCCGGCCTGCTGGTCTTCGAGACGCCGCTGATCGGCATCGTCTGCCTGGCGGTGATCCTCGCCAATTGGTTCGGCGGCGTACGCTATTTCGGCGGCGTGCCCGGCGGACTGGTGGCGATCATCATCGGCACGGTGATCGCCTGGGGCTCCAATCTCTTCGGCCTCGGCTATGGCGGGTTGAGCTTGGGGGCGGTCGGCGACGCGGTGTCGCATTTCGGCTTCTCGTTTCCGATCCCCGCCGTCGAACACGTCTTCTCGGGCTTCAAGTTCCTCGGCGTCATTCTGATCACCGCGATTCCCTTCGGCATCTACGATCTCGTCGAAGCCATGGATAACGTCGAGAGCGCGGCGGCGGCGGGCGATTCCTTCCCCACCACGCAGGTGCTGACGGCCGACGGCGTCATCAGCCTGATCGGTTGTCTGCTCGGCAATCCTTTCATCAACGCCGTCTATATCGGCCATCCCGGCTGGAAGGCGATGGGCGGGCGCATCGGCTATTCCGCCGCAACCGGCGTGATGGTGCTGCTGCTGTCGTGGTTCGGCGTCGTCGCGCTGATGAGCGCGCTGATCCCGGTCGTCGCGATCCTGCCGATCCTGCTCTACATCGGCATGCTGATCGGTTCGCAGGCCTTCCAGGAGACGCCGAAGAACCATGCTCCGGCGATCATTCTCGCGATGATCCCGCAGATTGCCGCCTGGGGCAAAACCATGATCGACGGCGCGCTCGGCGCGGCGGGCACCAACGCCGCCGCGGTCGGCATGGACAAGCTCGGCAACGCCGGCGTCCTCTATCACGGCCTGGCGACGCTCGGCGGCGGCGCGACGCTGGCGGGCATCATCCTGGGCGCGGTGACCGTCTTCATCATCGAGCGCCAATTGGACAAGGCTGCCTATTTCGCCTTCGCCGGGGCGATCCTGACCTTCTTCGGCTTCATCCACGGCGAGGAGATCGGCGTCGCACAGTCGCCGGTGGTGGCGCTCGGCTATCTTGGCGTCGCGGCGATGCTCTTCGCCTTCGACCGCTACGCCCATGTCACGCCCGCCGAGCCGAGCGCGATGCACGGCCATGGCGAGATGACGACCCAGCCGGCGGAGTGACGGGGCGAGGAGCACCTATTTCGTCCGTCCCAGGTCGGCGGCGAAGCCGGCCCGACAAACCACGCGCCGCCCACATAGAGGCGGCGCACAAGAGCGGCGAGACGCGGATTCATGCGAAATAGACGTCCCACATGGTGTTACGGAAGAGAAGAGTCGGATCGTAGAAGCGCTTGCGCTCGATGAAATGCGCGACATTGGGATAGGCTCTTTCGACCTGATCGCGACGCGCATGGAGGCGATAAGGCAAATAGAAGGCGCCGCCGAGGTCGACGGCGCGTTCGATAAGCCGCTCGGTCGTCTGGATCATGTCGACCTCGCCCTCCGGCGACATTTCCTGCGAGAAAGACATGACGGCGGCAATGCGCGGCGCTGGCGCGAACGGCATCACTGAGATTTCGTCCGCAGCGACATAGCGGAGGGTGACATTGAGAAACTCGGCTCTCGCCGGCGGAATCACTTCGCGACAGGCGACAAGGAATTCCGTGAAGCGATCCGGCGGGACGAAATACTCGTGCAGAATATCGGTTCGCGTCGGGTAGGGATTGCGCAAGTTCGATACGGGCTCATTGATCAGGCTATTGCGAGTCGTGAACCCTTTGCCGAGATTCGGGTTGACTCGCGTCTCGGCGTACCAACGTGCACGCTTGGCCGCTTCGTTGCCTGTTTGCTCGCGGTATATATCGTTGAGCAGCCAGGCGAGCGCGCTGCCGTTCGTCGCGGCAGGCAGGCGCCCTGGTTGCGGCGAGATCGCGCGATAGGTGATCATCAGCGCTTCGTCGAAGAGGTTTGCTCGCGCAACCGAGAGACGGCCGTAAGCCATCAATACGGACGTGTCCTTCTCAGCGGCGGCGACGAATTTTTCGGCGAAGACGTGGGGCGGCAGAATCTCGGAAGTTGGCGCGAGCAAAACATTCGTCGCCATTTCAATATCGAGATCGAGAATGATCCCGAAGAATCCATAGCCGCCCATGGCAAGCGAAAAGAGCTCGGCGTTTTTTGCTCGCGAACACTCAACGATCGAGCCATCGGCGAGCATCAAGCGAAGAGCGCGGACCGTCGAACCGAAAGGCCCAAAGGGAACGGGCCAGCCGTGGGCATTGATGCAGAACGTGCTTGCAACGCCGAAATCATTGTTCGATTGCATCACTTTCGGTGAGAAGCCGAGAGGATCGAGCTTGGCGATAACCTCGGCCCAACGGGTGCCGGCGGAGACACGATAGACGGAATTCGCCGTATCGACGTCGAACCAGGAATTGTCGAACGTGATCGCTGTTCCGTCTCGCGGTAGACTTTGACCGCCCATTGAATGCCGCGCAGCGCCCAGAGCGAGGCGTCGTCCAGCCGCCTTCGCCTCCTTCAATTCTGCGCGCAGGGCCTCGACATATGCGCCTTGCGGATCGCTTTTCGGTCGCCAATGTTTGACGACCGGCGTCGGGTTCAGCCGACTGGCGTCGTTCATCACGATTCGCTCTTCAGCGAGAAACGGCGCTGGCCGCATTGCTGCAGCGGCAAGACCGGAAGCGATAAAGGCGCGGCGGCTCGGTCTGAAGCGGCGCAAAGAAGCTCCCCATTTAGGACGAGGGCTATAGAAGATCGCGAATGGTCGCAAACGCGCGTGTTAGGACCGTAACGGACTGCCGGTTTTTCCGTTTTTCATGAAACCTCTCGTGACTCTTGACGTTGTTCTCTGACCGGACTACATGACTGTTCATGTTTTGTTCCGGTCGGAGAGAACCATGTCCGTCCAAGCCTCGGCTGCTCAATTCGCGGCGGCCCAAGCCTCGAAGCTGATCGACGATTCCCAGCGCGTTGCGGTGGCGCGCCAGCTCGGCGCGCGGTTCGGCGACCGGCTGACTGACGCCGACCTCCGGCGCGGACGCGGCGCGTCCTCCAACCCGAGCGGCCGGTTCGAGGCCTTTCAGCGCGAAGGCTTCGACGACGGCTGGGCGGAAGACGAGGCGATTGCGCCGCTGAAGACCGAAGTGACCTTCGAGAAGCCGCGCACGATCATCACGCGCAACGATTCGCCCGACATTTCCTTCGATCAGTCGATCAATCCCTATCGCGGCTGCGAGCATGGCTGTTTCTATTGCTACGCGCGGCCGACCCACGCCTATCAGGGTCTGTCGGCCGGGCTCGATTTCGAAAGCCGCCTCTTCGTCAAGGAAGGCGCGGCGGCGCTGCTGAGGCGCGAACTCTCGCAGCCGAAATACCGGCCGCGCGTCATCGCGCTGGGCGCCAACACCGACGCCTATCAGCCGATCGAGCGCCAGTATCGCGTCACCCGCTCGGTGCTTGAGGTGCTGGCCGAAGCGCGTCATCCGGTCGGGATCGTCACCAAGTCCAATCTGATCCTGCGCGATCTCGATCTCTTAACGGCGATGGCCGCCGATCGGCTGGTCAAGGTGTTCGTCTCGGTGACAACGCTCGATCGCGCGCTGGCGCGTCGCATGGAGCCGCGCGCGCCGACGCCGGAACGCCGGCTTGAGGCGATCGAACGGCTCGCCGCCGCTGGCGTGCCGGTCGGCGTCATGGCGGCGCCGGTCATTCCGGCGGTCAATGACGAGGAGATCGAGACAATTCTGACGCGCGCCCATGCGGCGGGCGCACGCGAGGCGGGCTATGTCGTGCTGCGGCTGCCGCTTGAATTGCGCGAGAGCTTCCGCGAATGGCTGGCGGTCAATTTTCCCGACCGGCTGCAGCGCGCCCTGTCGCTGACCCAGTCCATGCACGGCGGCAAGGACTACGAGTCGCAATGGGGGCGGCGCATGGCGGGCTCGGGCCCTTACGCCTGGATGATCGGCCGTCGCTTCGAAATCGCCGCCAAGCGCCTTGGCTATCGCGAGACGCCGGTCGCGCTGCGCAACGACCTCTTCACGCCGCCCGCGCCTGCGGAGACCGGCGCGCCGCGGCAATTGTCGCTGTTCTGAGCGGCAATATCTGAAGAGCGAGAGCGCGCCGCGCCCGCCGGCGCGCTAGCTCGCCACCCGCCAGAGGGCGCCCTTCTGGCTCTCGCGTTTGCGCAGCTGCGCCTCGCGCTCGCCAATGTAATCGCGGGTGAGCGGCGCCACGTCCTGGCGTTTGGCGAGCTGAATCTGGAACACCATGTGACCGTAGACGCGGAAGGCGACCTCCGAGCCGATCAGATAGAATTCCCACATTCGGCAGAAGCGCTCGTCATACATCGCGCGCACTTCGTCGCGATGGGCCTCAAAACGCTCGCGCCAGGCTTTTAGCGTGTCGGCGTAATGCAGCCGCAGGATCTCGATGTCGGTGATGAAGAGACCGGAGCGCTCGATCGCGGCGGTCACTTCGGAGAGCGCCGGAATATAGCCGCCGGGGAAGATATATTTCTTGATCCACGGATTGGTGGCGCTCGGCCCCTCGCTGCGGCCGATCGCATGCAGCGTCATCACGCCGTCGTCCTTCAAAAGCTCGCGCGCCTTGGCGAAATATTCGTCGTAATTGGCCGCGCCAATATGCTCGAACATGCCGACCGAGACGATGCGATCGAATTGCTCGTTGACGTCGCGATAATCCTGGAGGCGGAAATCGAGGCGGTCGGCGATCCCCGCCTCGGCGGCGCGATGGGAAGCCACGTCGAATTGTTCGTTCGACAATGTGACGCCAGTCGCCCGCGCCCCCGCGATCTGGGCGAGATAAAGCGCCATGCCGCCAAAGCCGCAGCCAATGTCGAGCACCGAATGGCGCTCATCGACCAGCAGCTTGGCGGCGAGATGGCGCTTTTTGGCCAGTTGCGCCTCCTCCAGCGCCTGGCTCTCGCGTTCAAAGTAGGCGCAAGAGTATTGCAGGTCGGAATCAAGAAACAGCGGATAGAACCGGTGGTCGAGATCGTAATGATGGGCGATGTTGGCCTGTGCCCGGCCCTTGCCATTGCGCTGGTGAAAGCGGCGAAAGAGAAACCGCGCCGCGCCGAGCGCCTTGGTCAGTCCAATGTAACTATAGCCGACGGTGTTCTCCGCGGCGAGCGACACAACATCATAGATCCCGCCCCTGGTCACTTGGAGACGGCCGTCCATATACAATTCGCCGAGCGCCATTTCCGGATCGAACATCAGCGCCCGTTCGGCGGCGCCGTCGGCGAGGCGGATAGCGATCGGCGCTCCTGAGCCGTCGCCGAAGGCGCGTTTCGCGCCGTCGCCGGTTTCCACCTCCAGATTCCCGTGGCGAATGAGATTTTCGAGAAAGATCCCAAGAAGCGGGTTCATTTTACACCCCTCGACGATGCGAGGCTGGCCGCCCTTATCACGCGGTCGCCAGTCGAAAGATAAAGTTTAGACCGACCTGCCGCAAAAATTCAATATTGTCGGATTCTTGCCTGCTTTCCGCCGCTTCGCCCGGCCGCCCGAATTGACAAGGGGGGTTGGGGCGCCTATCTCACCGGCCAATCGAGCCCCGGCGCGGAAGCGGACGCAACGCTGTCCGTTTTCGCGCTTTTGTCGTCGCCGCCACGCATTGAACTGGCTTCGGGGAACTGGCTTCGGGCGCCTCTGCGGCGGGTTCGTGAGCGCGGTCGGAAAGGTCGAAAATGCTCGGCACGGTTCTCAAAACGATGTTCGGCTCGGCCAACGACCGCCGGTTGAAAGGCTACCGGCCGAAGATCGCCGCCATCAACGCGCTGGAGCCGGAATTCGCCGCGCTGACCGACGAACAATTGCGCGCCAAGACCCAGGAATTCCGCGCCGAACTCGCCGCCGGCAAAACGTTCGACGATCTTTACGCGCCCGCCTTCGCCGCCGTGCGCGAAGCCGCCAAGCGCACGCTCAAGCAACGCCATTTCGACGTTCAGCTGATCGGCGGCCTGGTGCTGCATGAAGGCGCGATCGCCGAAATGCGCACCGGCGAAGGCAAAACGCTGGTCGCGACGCTCGCCGTCTATCTCAACGCGCTCGCCGGCAAGGGCGTGCATGTCGTGACCGTCAACGACTATCTCGCCAAACGCGACTCCGAATGGATGGGCGAGATCTATACGTTTCTCGGCATGAGCGTCGGCGTGATCGTCCATGGTCTCGACGACGCGCAGCGCCGCGAGGCTTACGCCGCCGACATCACCTACGGAACGAATAACGAGTTCGGCTTCGACTATCTGCGCGACAATATGAAATATGACATGGCGCAGATGGTGCAGCGTGGGCATTCTTTCGCCATCGTTGACGAAGTCGATTCGATCCTGGTCGACGAAGCGCGCACCCCGCTGATCATCTCGGGCCCATCTGAGGACCGTTCCGGCCTTTACGCCGGCGTCGACAAGCTGATCCCGCAACTGGTGCGCGAAGACTATGACGTCGACGAGAAGCAGCGTTCCGTCAGCCTGACGGAAGGCGGCAACGAGCATGTCGAAGAGATGCTACGCGCCGCCGATCTGATGAAGGAAGGCTTTCTCTACGAAGCCGCCAACGCCACGCTCGTTCATCACGTCAATCAGGCGTTGCGCGCCCATAAGCTCTTTCAGCGCGACAAAGACTATATCGTGCGCAACAACGAAGTGGTGATCGTCGACGAATTCACCGGCCGCATGATGCCCGGCCGGCGCTATTCGGAAGGCCTGCACCAGGCGCTCGAAGCCAAGGAAGGCGTCACCGTACAGCCCGAGAATGTGACGCTCGCCTCGATCACCTTCCAGAACTATTTCCGACTCTACGCCAAGCTCGCCGGCATGACCGGCACCGCGGCGACCGAAGCCGATGAATTCGCCGAAATCTACAAGCTGACCGTTATCGAAATTCCGACCCATCGGCAAGTCTCGCGCGACGACGGAGACGACGAGGTCTATCGCTCCGGCGAAGAGAAGCTGCGCGCCGTGGTGCGCGAGATCGAGGACGCCAGCGCCAAGATGCAGCCGATGCTGGTCGGCACGACCTCGATCGAGAAGTCGGAACAGCTGGGCGAGCGGCTCGAGAAGCTCGGCTACAAGAAGATCGACTTCACGCAAGCCAATGCGATGAAGCCGCTTTACGTCGCGGCTCGGGCCGGCAAGCCGTCGAAGACTTTCGCCATTCTCAACGCCCGCCATCACGAGCAGGAGGCGATCATCGTCGCCGAGGCCGGCGTGCCTGGCGCAATCACCATCGCCACCAATATGGCGGGCCGCGGCACCGACATCCAGCTCGGCGGCAATGTCGAGATGCGGGTCAAGCACGAGTTCGACGAAGCCGCCTCGGCCGAACAGCGCGAGGTCCATGAGGCCGGCGTGCGCGCCGAGGTCGCCGAATTCAAGCAGAAGGCGATCGAAGCTGGCGGCCTCTATATTATGGGTACCGAACGCCACGAAAGCCGCCGCATCGATAATCAGCTGCGCGGCCGTTCCGGGCGCCAGGGCGATCCCGGGCGCTCGAAGTTCTTCCTGTCCCTGCAGGACGATCTGATGCGCATCTTCGGGTCCGACCGTATGGACGCGATGCTGAAGCGACTCGGGTTGAAGGACGACGAAGCGATCGTTCATCCCTGGATCAACAAGGCGCTGGAGAAGGCGCAGCAGAAGGTCGAAGCGCGCAACTTCGACATGCGCAAGAACGTTCTCAAGTTCGACAATGTGATGAACGATCAGCGCAAGGTCATCTTCGAAGATCGGCGCAAGATGATGGCGCTGGAATCGCTGGAATCCTCGATCGCCGAGATGCGCGCCGGCGTCGTCGACGATCTCATCACGCGCCACATTCCGCCCGACGCCTATCCCGAAGCCTGGGACGTCGCCGGCCTCAAGCAGGAAGTCGCCGAGAAACTCAATCTCGACCTGCCGGTCGATGAATGGGCGAAGGAGGAAGGCATCGGCGAAGAGGAAATGGCCGAACGATTGGAGAAGGCGACCAACGAAGCCTATTCCGAGCGCGTCGCCCGCAATACGCCCGAAGCGATGCGCTATGTCGAGAAGCAGGTGATCCTGCAATCGCTCGACCATCTGTGGCGTGAGCATCTGGTCACCCTCGATCATTTGCGTCAGGTGATCGGCTGGCGCGGCATGGCGCAGCGCGACCCGCTCAACGAATATAAATCCGAGGCGTTCGAGCTCTTCCGCGGCCTGATTGCGCAATGGCACGAGGCGGTGACCGCGCAGATGATGCGGATCGAGGTGAGGTTCCAGCAGCCCGAGCCGCCGCCGCCAATGCAGTTTCAGCACCTCGAGCCGGCGGCTGGCGAGAATGACGCGGGCTTCGGCGCCGGTCCGGTCGGGGTCGATCCTTTCGCTGGCGTCGCCGTGGCCGCTACATCGGCGCCGGCGCTCGCCGCAGTCGCCGAGCGCGATCCCAACGACCCAGCGACCTGGGGCAAGATCGGCCGCAATGAATTGTGCCCCTGCGGCTCCGGCAAGAAATACAAGCATTGTCACGGGACGCTCGGCTGATCGAGCTGACGCCGGCGACCAGCCGCGCCGCCGCGCTGGCGGCGCTGACGCAGGCAATGCAAGGTATTGCGGAGGCGCCGGAGCGCGAAGCGGCGCTGATCCTGCGCGCCGGCGCCAATCTGCGCTCGACCGATCTTCTCTCTGATCCAGACGCGCCGCTCGGCGCGGCGGCCGCCAATGTCGCGGCCTGGGCCATGCGCCGCGCCGCCGGCGAACCGCTGTCGCGCATTGCGGGCAAGCGCGAATTCTGGGGCCTTGAGTTTGCGCTCTCGCCCGACACGCTCGATCCGCGCCCCGACACCGAGACGATCGTCGAAGCGGCGCTCAGCGCCGTCGCCGCGCGGCGCGGGGAAGCGCTGCGCCTGATCGATTTTGGAACCGGCTCGGGCGCGCTCATCGCCGCGCTGCTCAGCGAATTGCCGGCCGCTCACGGCCTCGCCATCGACGTCAACGCGCCGACCGCCGCGCAGGCGCGCGCCAATCTCGAAAGGCTTGGGCTCGCTGCGCGGGCGGAGGTTCGGGTCGGCGACTGGGGCGCCGGCATCGAGGGTGAATATGATCTCATCGTCGCCAATCCGCCTTACATCCGCAGCGCCGACATCGCGGGTCTCGCTCGCGAGGTGCGCGATCACGACCCTCCTCTTGCACTCGACGGCGGCGCCGATGGGCTCGCCGCCTATCGCGCCTTGGCGCCGCAGGTGGCGCGATTGCTTGGCCCCCGCGGCCGGTTTTTCTTCGAGGTCGGGCAAGATCAGGCGCCGGCGGTGATCGAAATCGCCGCCGCGGCGGGTTTGGGCGAATTGACGACATTCGCCGATCTTGCCGGAATTCTCCGGGTCGTCGGCGGCGGCGCCGTGAAGTCTGCGACGCGATAGCGACCGCACGGCGCGCTTGCGTCGGAGCCTCGCGCTCTGCAGATTTGTCCTCGTCCGATTTGCCGGGAGAAGCCGCGATGTCGAATGCCGAAGCCTCAGCGGAAGAACCGCGCGGCGAACTCACCGTTCGCCTGACCGCCATGCCGGCCGACACCAACGCGAATGGGGATATTTTCGGCGGCTGGGTGCTGAGCCAGATGGATCAGGCGGGCGGCATCGCCGCGGTCGAACGCGCGCGAGGGCGCGTGGCGACGATCGCGGTCGACGCGATGCAGTTTCTTCGCCCGGTGAAAGTCGGCGATGTTCTCTGCGTCTACACGAGCGTCGAACGGGTCGGCCGCACCTCGATGCGCATCCACATCGAGGCCTGGGCGCAGCGCTTCCACACCAGACAGCGCGAGAAGGTCACCGACGCCGACTTCACCTTCGTCGCCATTGACGACGAGGGACGGCCGCGCCTGGTGCCGCAGACGGAGTAGGCTGCCTCCGCCCTACGAGGCGAGCGCCAGACGGTCGCGGCCCGGCGCGAGCCTGGCGGCGCGCGCCTGGGCCTCGATGAACTCAGGCGCCTGCTCGGCCGGCATCGCCTTGGCGAACAGGAAGCCCTGCCCGATCTTGCAGCCAAGCTGGCGCAAGGCGGCGTTTTGGTCTTCGCGCTCGATGCCTTCGGCGACCGTGGTGAGGCCCATACTGCGGCCAAGGCCGATGATCGCCTCGACGATCTTCCGGCTTTCGGGACTGTCCATCATCTTGGCGACGAAGGACTGATCGATCTTGATCTTGTCGAAGGGCAGGATCTGCAGATGTCTGAGGCTCGAATAGCCGGTGCCGAAATCATCGATCGCCAGCGAAATCCCTTCCGATTTCAAAATCGAGATCGGATTGGCGAGCAGCAGCGCGTCATTGACGAAGGCGTCTTCGGTGATCTCGACCTCGATCCGGTTGATCGCAAAATTCGTCGCTTTGACGACGCTCACCAGGGCATGCAGGAAGCGCTCGTTCTTCAGCGATTTCGGCGAGATGTTGACGGCGATGCGGAAGGCGCCCGGCCAAGTCGCGGCGGCGCGACAGGCCCGGTCGAGGATCGACAGCGTCAATTCCTCAAGCCTGCCTGAGTCGGTGGCGATCGGAATGAAGACGTTGGGGGGAATTTGACCGATGGTCGGATGTTTCCAGCGCGCCAGAATTTCGAAGCCGGCGATCGACCCGTCGGAGAGTTGGATCAGCGGCTGGAAATGCGGCTCGATCGACCCGTCGCGGATCGCCTGATCGAGCGAAGCCTCGATAGCGCCGCGCCGATCGATGGAGCTTTCCATCGTCTTGTCGAAAAAGACCGCCGAACCGGCGCCGCGCTGCGAAGCCTCATGCACGGCGAGATCGCAACGGCGCAACATTTCGGCCGCGACCGACGAACCGCCGATCGCCGGGCAGAGCGACAGAGCGGAGACGCCGATATGCAGGGCGAGCGGTAGCTTCGGCCCGTCGTGAAGTTCGGCGACGCGCATCGTCTCGAGGATCGCATCGATCAGCGCCTTGGCCCGCGTCCCCAAACCATCGCGCTTGCCCTGCAGCAGCAGATAATATTGCTCGCCGTTGACGCCGGCGACGAAGTCGGGGATCGCGACCCGACCGACCAATTGATTGACGACATCGGCGACGATCGCATTGGCGATTTCGAAGCCTTGGACATTGGCGATCATCTTCAAATTGGAGAAGTGTACGCCGATCAGAATCAGGTCCTGATCGCCGGCGAGCGTGCGCGCCGTCGCGTTCAGATAATATTCGAGGCCGCTACGATTGGGCAGGCCCGACATTTTGTCGGTGATGGCGGAGGCCTCGAATTCGGACTGCAGCTTCTTGTGGGCGGCGATCTCGCTCGACAATTCGCGGCGACGACGAAAACTATAGACGCCCATGCCGAACCAAAGCGCGATGCCGGCGGCAAGCAGATGGCCTTGTCCCGAAGGCAAGGCGCGCGTCAGCAGCGACGCGACTGCGCTGAGCGTCCCATATTGCGTTTCAAGGACCAGCAGCAGCACGCAAATGCTGATGACGGTTACGAACTCGATGACGCCACTGGATTTCATAAGCGGACCTGCCGAGCCGGACCTTCTCTCGACCGATTTCCCAAAAGTCGATCAAATTATGCGGGCGCTATCATGGACAATTCGTTCACGCCGAAACGACGCGACGACTGCGTCTCAACGCTGAGACGCGCGTTTTAAGCGGTGAAATCTTGTCCTGCGCTTCGTTGCTGGCGCAAAGACGGGTTTGGCCAACGCCAAGCAGGCTCGCGGTCTTGGCGGCTTTGACACGAAACCATCGCGCGACTTCGCGATAAGCGACGCGACTGTCGTGCAGGCCATCGCGTCAACGATCGATTAACCCTGTTTGCGGCGAAGCAGACTCGCCTAGGGCGAGCCATGCGCGAAAATATCGACCGCGGCAAAGCCAGCGATGTCGAGCCGGGCGCGTTCCGGCAGATAGGCGAAGGCGGCGCGGGCCAGCCCGTCGCGCCCTTCGCGGGCCAGCATCGCGTCGAGCTTCTCGCGCAACGCATGAAGATGCAGCACGTCGGACGCTGCGTAGGTCAGCTGCGCCTCGTTCAGTGTCTCGGCGCCCCAGTCGGAGGATTGCTGCTGCTTGGATATCTCGATCCCCAGCAGTTCGCGCACCAGATCCTTCAGCCCATGGCGATCGGTGTAGGTTCTAGCAAGTTTCGAGGCGATCTTGGTGCAATAGACCGGCGTTGCGATGACGCCAAAGGCGTGACCCATCACGGCAATGTCGAAACGGCCGAAGTGGAAGAGCTTGAGCACTTTCGTGTCAGCAAGCAGTTTTTCGAGATTGGGCGCGCGTTTCTGGCCCGGCGCGATTTGCACGATCTCGGCGGTTCCGTCGCCGCGCGAGAGCTGCACGACGCAGAGCCGATCGCGGCCGACTTCGAGCCCCAGCGTTTCGGTGTCGATGGCGACGACGCGGCCAAGATCGAGGCCGTTGGGCAGATCGCCGGAATGAAGGCGGATCGTCATCGCAAGCGGTCCGTAGCGACGGCCCGATTCCCTGCGACCAAGTCTTTGATATTCGACATGTTTTTAAGCCCGCGCGCGGTGCGCATGATTAGCAGTCGCCTCATGGAGCGTCAAGCAAAGCGGCGCGCGCGACTCGGCGACCTATATCCCCGCGTACCACTCATAGCCGCGGTCTTCCCAGAAGCCGCCGGAGCCGCGCCCGAGCGCCTCGAAACTGTCGATCGCCTCGATGCGCATCACATATTTCGCCATCTTATAGCCGAGCTGCCGCTCGACCCTGAGGCGCAGGGGCGCGCCATGTTCGATCGGCAGAGGCGCGCCGTTCATCGCATAGGCGAGGATCGTCTGGGGATGCGCGGCGTCGATCAGATCAATCGTCTCGTAATATTTGCCGTTGCCGTCGAGCGTCTCTTCCAGCGTGTCGGCGCAGAACAGGGCGATGTAGCGCGCCTGCGGCTTCAGCCGCGCTTTGGCGAGCAGGCTCGATAGCGGCACGCCGGTCCATTGCGCGATGCAGCTCCAGCCTTCGACGCAGTCATGGCGGGTGATCTGACTGCGCGCCGGCAGCGCGCGCAGATCAGCGAGCGAAAGCTGCATGGGGTTCTCGACGAGGCCCGCGACCTCAAGGCGCCAATCGGCGAAGCCCTTGGCGGCGGCGGCCTGATAATCGGCATCGTCGGGCGCGGTCGAGCCATTCGGCTTGAAATAGCTCGATATGTCCTGCGGGCCATATTCGCGCGCCAGCGCCTCGCGCGGCGCGAGCAGGGCGCGCTGAACGGTGCGTGTCAAAGGCTCGACCGAGTCGAGAATCGACAACACGCCGGGCGAGCGGGAGTCGAAGTCGCAGCCGGCGAGCGACAGCGCGCCGCCGCTGGCGATCAGCTTGATCAGCGTCTCGCGGCGGCTGAGTTTGGCGTTACGCCGCATGGTCTTCCTCCTCGATCCGGTAGCGACCGGTGATCATGGAACGGATGTTGTTGATCGGCCCCGACAGCACGACCATCGCCAGATGCACGATCAGAAAGGCGACAAGGAAACTCGCCAGCAGAAAATGAATGCTGCGCGCCGATTGCCTTCCGCCGAAGAGATCGAGCAGCCAGGGGAAGCGCGCGTCCATCCCCGGCGACATCGTCAGTCCGGCGAGGATCAGCACCGGAAAGGCCAGAATCGCGGCCAGATAGGCGAGCTTTTGCAGGACATTATAGTGCAGCGCCTCGTCGCCCTTGGGGAAGCGCAGCCGCGCATGATCGATGATGGCGCGCGGGATGTGTCGCCAGTCATGCCCGTCGGGAATGAAATCGCGGATGTGACGGCGCAGGAACAATTCGCCGAAATAGACCGCCCCGTTGGCGACCAGCAGCCAGGCGAAGAAAAAGTGCCAGCGCCGCCCGGTCGCCAGATCCTGTATGCCCGGCAAGGTCGCCCAACCGGGGAAGCCGTCGTCGAGCCAAAAGAAGGCGTGCTGGAAATCGGTCGTCTGCCCCCAGTTGAGCCCCGGATAGGCGTTGAAAATCTGCATCCCGCTCATCAGCAGCATGAAGAAGCAGAGGGCGTTGATCCAGTGACACACTCGGGTCAGCACGGAATGGCGCCGGATGACCCGCGGCGCGTTTGTCGCCTGTTCCATCATTCGCCCTCCCCCAGCTTTCGCCTGACACCCATCTTACGCGCGCGGGACGCGGAAGTTTCACGCCGCAGGGTTCAAAACACCAAAACTTTTTCGGCCCGCTCTGAAACCTTGGGCGAAGCGCCCCGTAACTCCCTCGTCCCCCAACGAAGGGACAAACTGGAGGCCCAGCGGGCCCAAGGATACGGAGAGAACCATGCAGTCCAAGATTTCCCTGCGCGCTGTCGCGCTGGCCGCCGGCCTCGCCATTGCGGCGCCTCTGGCGATCGTCCCCGTCTATGCCGCCATGAATGTCATGGTCGGCGGAGCGCCGATGTACCCGACCAAGAACATCATCGAGAACGCCGTCAATTCGAAGGACCACACGACGCTCGTCGCAGCGGTCAAGGCGGCTGGCCTGGTCGACACGCTCGAAGGCCCCGGCCCCTTCACCGTCTTCGCGCCGACCAACGAGGCTTTCGCCGCTCTGCCGAAGGGCACCGTCGAGACCCTGTTGAAGCCCGAGAACAAGGGCCAGCTCACCGCGATTCTGACCTATCATGTCGTTCCCGGCCATCTGACGGCGGCCGACATCTCCGGCCAGATCGACCAGATGGGCGGCAAGTTGATGCTCAAGACCGTGCAGGGCGAAGAGCTCACCTTCCAGCGCGCTGGTATGGGCCTGACGGTCACCGATTCCAAGGGCGACGTCGCGAACATCACCATCAAGGACGTGCTGCAGTCGAACGGCGTCATTCAGGTCATCAACAAGGTTCTCATTCCGGGCTGATGCTTGCCGGGCTGATGCTTGCCGGGCTGATGCTTGCCGGGCTGACGCCCGCTCGCGATCCGACGATTTCGCGGGAACGGGCGTCCTTCGGGGCGCCCGTTCTGGCCTCTGGTTGCGCGCGCATGGGGCGGCGGCCTAAATACGCCCCATGTCCAACGCCTCCCAGGCGACAAACCCGGCGGAGAACGACGATCTCGTCGAGCTGCTGCGCCGGACCGCCGCGCGCGACGCTCAGGGTTTTGCGGCGCTTTACCGCCAGACCCATGCCCTGCTTTACGGCGTCGTGGCGCGAATTCTGACGCGCGGCGACGCCAGCGGCGAGGCGCTTCAGGAGGCCTATGTGCGCATCTGGGAAAAGGCGAGCGAATTCGATTCCGCCAAGGGATCGCCGCTCGCCTGGATGGCGACCATCGCCCGCAATCGCGCGCTCGACGAAGTGCGCCGCGTCCGCCCGACCTCGATCGAAGACATGCCCGAAGGGTTTGAACTCGCCGATGAATTCGTCGATCCGCTGGCCGCGCGAGCCCGCTCCGAGCGGTTGTCCTCGCTGCTCGATTGCCTCGGCGCGCTTGAGGGCGAGCGCCGCGACGCCGTGCTGCTCGCCTATTACCGCGGCTTCAGCCGCGAGGCCCTGGCGCGCCGTTTCGACCGGCCGGTCGCAACGATCAAGACCTGGCTGCGCCGCGGGTTGATCCAATTGCGGGAGTGCCTCGAAACATGAGCCTCACGCCCGACGACGACGCGGCGGCCGCCGAATTCGCGCTCGGTACGCTCGACCCGAGCGAGCGTGCGACGCTGGCCGCGCGCCGGCTGCGCGAACCGGAGCTCGATGCGGCGATCCGCGACTGGGAGGCGCGTCTGTCGCCGCTCGCCGACGCGACGCAGCCGATTGAGCCGCCGGTCGACCATCTGCCGGCGATCGAAGCCCGCATTCAGGCCGCGGCGAAATCCGTACCCAGCCGCAGTGACGGCGTTGTGACGCTGCAACGGCGCCTCGCGCGCTGGCGCGCCGCGGCGGTCGCGGCGAGCAGCCTCGCCGCGATGCTGGCGGTCGGCGTCTTCGTGCGTGAGGCGACGCGCGCGACGGGCCCACGCGAATTTGTCGCCGTGCTGGAGAAGACCGGCGACTCGCCCGCCTTCATCGCTTCGGTGAATCTCGACAGCGGCCAGCTCAGCGTGCGGCCGGTCGGGGCGCCGCCGGCGGCCGACAAGTCTTACGAATTGTGGATCATCGACGCCAAGCTCGGCGCGCCGCGCTCGCTTGGCGTGCTTGACGACGACGCGGTCACCCGCAATCCGCGGCTCGCCAGTTTCGATCGCGCCGTGGTGACGGACGCCACCTACGCCGTGACCGTCGAGCCCAAGGGCGGCTCGCCGACCGGCCAGCCGACCAGCGCGCCGGTCTTTGTCGGCAAGCTGGTCGCCGTCGAACCGTGATCGCGGACGACGTCATTCCCCTGCATATCGTCACCGGCTTCCTCGGCGCCGGCAAGACGAGCCTGATCAATCGGCTTCTTCGCGCGCCCGCGCTGGCCGGTTCGCTGGTCATCGTCAATGAATGGGGCGAGATCGGTCTCGATCATCTGCTCTATGAAGCGGTCGAGGGCGAAGTCATCTCGCTCAACTCGGGCTGTCTCTGCTGCAGCCTGCGCGGCGATCTCGTCGATACACTGCACAGCCTGCTCGACCGCCGCGACGCTGGCACGCTCGCGCCTTTCGATCGGGTGATCATCGAGACGACCGGCCTCGCCGATCCGACGCCGATCCTCGCCGCGCTTGGCGCCGATCTGCGGCTCGCCACGCGCTTTCGCCTCGCCGGCGTCACCACATTGGTCGACGCAATCAATGGCCTGAACACGCTCGCCCGTCACCCGGAAGCCCAACGCCAGGCTGCGCTGGCCGACCGCATCGGCATCGCCAAGAGCGATCTTCTGCCGATGTCCTCGCGCCCCGCCGGGCTGGCTGCGCTGCGTCAGGCGCTGCGCGCGGCCAATCCGGTTGCGGTCCAACTCGATGTCGCCGCCGGCGAACTCGACGCTGAGGCCTTTCTCAGCGAAGCCTTAGCCCTCCGGCCCTTCGACGACGCGCCGGCGCTTGTCCATTCCGCCACGATTGGCGCCGAGGTCTTTGACAGCACTGCGCTGGTCGGCGCGCCAGAGCTGGCGCGTTTCCTCGATCTGCTGCGCGAACTCGCTGGGCCGCGTTTGCTGCGCGTCAAGGGCCTGATCGGGCTTGCCGACGATCCCCTTCGGCCCCTGCTGATCCATGGCGCCCAGCATGTCTTTCATCCGCCGCGCCGCCTCGCCGCCTGGCCGGACGGGGAGCGGCGCACACGGCTCATCGTCATCGGTGACCATATCGCGCGAAGCGAGATCGAGGTTCTATGGGCGGCGCTGGCGGGTGAGGCGCGGATCGACGCGCCCGATCTGGCCGCGCTCGCCGACAATCCCCTGGCGCCGCGGCGCGGCGGTCTGCTGGCGTGAGGCTCACCCTCCCGTAAAGGGAATCGCAACCGCTTGTCATTTTAGGCGGGTTCGTACAGGAACCTGATGATAAGCTAGGCCCAAACGGGAGCGAACGTCCGCATGCTGGCGCGACTGAAAAGCGAGATCGCCTATGCGCGGGGCCTTGTCCGCGCCTTGGCGCGAACCCGGCCGATCGCCGAAAATCCGACCATGACGCTCGGCGATCACCTTGAACGCTGGGCCAAGACCTATGGCGAGCGCGTCGCCCTGCTCGATGAGCGGTCGTCCCTGACCTATAACCAGCTTAACGAGCGCGCCAACCGCTATGCGCGCTGGGCGCGCGCTCAAGGCCTCGTCAAGGGCGACGCGGTCTGCCTCATGTCGCTCAATCGCGCCGAACATGTGGCGATCTGGATGGGCATGGCCCGCGCCGGCCTGGCGACGGCGCTGATCAACACCAATCTCGCCGGACCTTCGCTGGCGCATTCGATCGCCATCGTCAGCGCCAAGGCGGCGATCGTCGACGCGTCGCTGCTGGCCCAATATTCCAGCGCGCTGCCCAAGCTAACGACCCCGCCGAAGCTCTTCGCCATAGGTCCCGCGAGCACTGAGGCGCCGCGTCTCGATATCGAGATCGAGACATTCGACGGCCGCGCGCTCGACGCCGACGAGCGCCCCGCCCTGACGATCGACGACCCGGCCCTCTTCATCTACACCTCGGGCACCACCGGCATGCCCAAGGCCGCGCGCATCACCCATTCGCGCACTTTGCGCATCATGTATGGTTTCGCCGCGGTGACCGGCGCGCGGGCCGACGATCGCATCTATGATTGCCTGCCGATGTATCACACCAATGGCGGCGTCATCGCCATCGGCATCGCACTGACGGTCGGCGGATCCTGCTATATTCGCGAGCGCTTCTCAGCCAGCGAGTTCTGGAGCGAAGCCATTCGGCGCGACTGCACAATGTTTATCTATGTCGGCGAGCTTTGCCGCTATTTGCAAAATGCGCCGCCGAACGACCGCGATCGCGCCCATCGTATCCGACTGGCGGTCGGCAATGGGTTGCGGCCCGACATATTCGCCGCCTTCCGGGCGCGTTTCGGGATCAGAGAGATTCGCGAATTTTACGCCGCAACCGAAGGCAATGTTGCGCTGTTCAATTTCGACTCCTATCCCGGCGCGGTCGGACGGATGCCGAGCTGGGCGGCCAAGCGTTTTCCCCTCCGCACCATCGCCTATGACGTCGACGCCAATGAGGAAAGGCGCGATGCGCAGGGCCGCTGCATCGAATGCGCGATCGACGAGACCGGCGAATTGCTCGGCGAGATCGACGACGATCCCGCTAAGCCGGCGTCGAAATTCGACGGCTATTGCGACCCCGAAGCGACACGCAAGAAAATCCTGCGCGACGTCTTCAAACCGGGCGACGCGTGGTTTCGAACCGGCGATCTCCTGAAGCGCGACGCGCGCGGCTATTATTATTTCGTCGATCGCATCGGCGACACGTTTCGCTGGAAAGGCGAGACGGTGTCGACGACCGAAGTCGCCGAGACGCTCTCCACCTTCCCCGGCGTGCATGAGGCGACCGTCTATGGCGTCGCGGTGCCCGGCCATGAAGGGCGAGCGGGCATGGCGGCCGTGGTGGTCGACGATGTCGCAAGCTTCGACATCGCCGGATTGCGCGCTACGCTCGCCGAGCGCCTGCCGGCCTATGCGCGGCCGCTGTTCCTGCGGTTCAAACCCAAGCTCGATCTGACCGGCACTTTCAAGCCGCGTAAGGTGGAGCTGGTCGCGGACGGCTTCGATCCGGCAAAAAGCGACGATCCGATCTATTTCGACGACCGGCGCGCCGGCGCCTATGTCCGCATCGGCAGCGAGTTCCTCGCCGGGCTGAAGGCCGGAGCGATTGCGTTGTGAGCGCCGGCGCCGAGCGCAGCGCGATCCTCATTGAGGCTGTCGATCGGCCTGCGCTCGCGAGCGTCGAGGCGGCGTGGCGAGACTTGAGCGCGCGCTGCGGCGAAGCCAACGCCTTCGCCGAACCCGACTTTCTGCTGCCGGCGCTGGAGCGTCTCGCCAGTCCCCGCGTCGTGACGCTGCTCGTCTGGCGCGACGACACGCGCGCCGCGTTGATCGGTCTCGCGGCGATCGTTACGCCCCGCCTGCCGCTCGGCCTAGCGCGGATATGGCGCAGCGAGCAGGCTGCCCTGCCGGCGATCCTGCTCGACCGCGAAGCGGCGGAGCAAGCGCTCGGCGCGATGCTCGATTGGCTCGCCGCACGTCGGCCGCGACTGCTTGGTCTGCGTCTTCCCTGTCTGACGGCGCAAGGGCCGATCGCCGCCGCCGCGACAGCGCTGGCCGCCCGCCGCGCGCTGCCGCTCCATAGCGCGCACCGGCGCCACCGCGCCGCTTTGACGATTGACCGGGCGTCGCGTTTCGAAGCCCGGCTCGACAAACGCCGGCGCAAGGAATGGGGCCGCCAGCGCCGCCGCCTTGAAGATCACGGCCGACTGCAGGTCGAGGTCGGCGCAGCGGCCGCGATCGAACCTTTTCTCGCTTTGGAAAGGCAGGGCTGGAAAGGCGCGCGCGGCTCGGCCCTCGACGCCGAATCCGGGCGCGCTGCATTCGCGCGCGAGATGCTGACGCGTTTCGCCGCGCGCGGCGCCCTGCGAGTGCATAGTCTTGTGATGGGCGAAGCGCCGATCGCCGCCGGCGTTTTGCTGCGCGTCGGCGACCGCGGCTTTTTCTGGAAGACCGCTTATGACGAGCGCTTCGCCGCCTTCTCGCCAGGCGTGCAGGCGACGCTTGAGCTGTCGCGTCAGGTCGAGCGCGAGGGCGAGCTGGCGCTGCTCGATTCCTGCGCGATCGAGGGCCATCCGATGATCGACCGGGTTTGGCCCGACCGTATCGAACTCATCGATCTGGCGCTGCCGCTGGCGGGGGGCGCCGGCGCGGCCTTCGCACTGGGCGCGGCGGCCGAAAGGGCGCGGGAAGCGCTCAAACGCCGCCTCAAGCGGCTGATCGCGGCGGCGCGGGCCAGCCGGGCCGCCTGAGCCCCCAGAATCGGGCCGGCGCAACCGATTGTTTTTTCTTCTTCATCCTCGTCCCGTAAGCTCAGGGCTGGATAAAATGCGGCCTTACCTCGACGAAAGGGTGGCGCGAACGAGACGGTTCGCGTAAACAGGGGCCGGCAGCGAAGAATCGGTAAAGGACTCCGATTTATAGTAACTGCTTCGTGAATTTCCTGGCGGCGGGCGAAAACATGATTGGCAAGACTCTCGTGATCGTTGGAGCGCTGATGGCGGGAGCCATGCTCAGCGGCTGCTCGCCGATCGACACCCAGACCGCGATGGTCGAGACGCATCTGACGCCGCGCGACAAGGCGATGCTCGCCCTGGCGCCGCCGGAAGAATGGTCGATCCCGATCGTGCGCAATCACGTCACCGATCCGACCGGCGAAGCGGCGGGAACGATCGTCGTCGATACGTCCGCGCATAATCTGTATTTCGTGCTGCCGGGCAAACAGGCGATCCAGTACAAGGTCGCCACCGGCGCTGAGGCTTATGGCTGGACGGGGCGCGCGACCATCGGCCACATGCAGGAATGGCCGCAGTGGATGCCGACCGCCTCGATCATGGATCGCTGGCCGGAGTTCAAGGTCTATATCAAGCACGGCCCGCTCGCCGGCGCCTATGACAACCCGCTCGGCGCCCGCGCCATGTATCTCTATGACGGTTCGCGCGACACGCTCTATCGCATCCACGGCACCAACGAGCCGGACGAAATCGGCCAAGCGGTGTCGTCGGGTTGCATCCGCATGCGCGACCTCGACGTGATCGACCTCTATAGCCGCGTCCACATCGGCACGCCGGTGGTCGTCAAGTAGTCGCATTCTCGCTTCAGGTTTTTTGGGGCCCTCGGAGCGATCCGGGGGCTTTCCGCTTTAAGGGAGCACCGAGCATGATCGCTGTCATCAAGCCGCTTTTCACCGCGACCGCTTCCGCCATAGGAGGCCGCAACGGACATTCGGAGGCGGCCGACAAATCGGTCAGCGTCGATCTCTCCTCGCCCAAGGAGATGGGCGGTCCGGGCAAGCCCAATACGACGACGCCCGAACATCTCTTCGCGGTCGGCTATGCCGCCTGTTTCGACGGCGCGATCGATTTCATCGCCCGCAGCCACAAGAAGAGCGCGGCGGGCGCCAAAGTGACCTGCGCGGTCACCATCGGCCCGCGCGAGGGCGGCGGTCTCGGTCTCGCGGTGGCGATGACGGTCGAAGACCCGAGCCTGCCGCAGGCCGAGCTCGAACAATTCGTGCATGAGGCGCATGAGAAAATCTGCCCCTATTCGCATGCGACGCGGGGCAATGTCGCCGTGAGTTTCACGGTCAAGGGCGCCTGAGCGAAACCGAAGCGACGGTGGCGCGGCCCTCCGTAGCCGCGGGCGCGGAGGCCCCCGCGCCCCACCCAAGAGAATCAAGAAGACGCCGGCGCATTAAGCGCCAGCGCCTCTTTAAATGGGAAGCGCGAGATCAGCCGCGGAGGAAATCGTCTTCGTCGTCCTGGCGATCGCCCGGAGGAAGCGGCTGCGGATTGAGACCCACCATCACACCTTCGACGCTCGCCGAAGGCTTGGCATGGGTTGCGTCGCTGGCGCCGGCATTAGCGGCGAGCGCTCCGGCCGCGATCGCCGCGCAGAAGGCGCCGGCCAGGAAAAGCTTCGAAATCATGGTCATTGTGTTCTCCATTGGCTCGATCGACCCTTTCGGGCTCGCCTCTGGAGCTTACGGTCTGCCCTGAGCCGCCTTCGGCGGCGCAGCGATCAGATGTAATAGGTCAGTTCGCTCTCGGCCGCGTAGAGATCGCGCATCGCGGCCAGCGAGCGATGATCGAGTACATCGGCCATCGCCTCGCGCACTTCCAGCATCATCAAGCGGACATGGCAGCGCTTCTCGCTCGGGCAATCGTCGCAGCGACGATAGAAGTTGCGACTGGCGCAGCCGATCGGGGCAAGCGGGCCGTCGAGGGCGCGCACGATGTCGCCGACCATGATGTCGACCGGCGATTTGGCGAGCGTATAGCCGCCGCCGCGACCCTTTTTGGAATGGACGAGCCCGGCGTTGCGCAATTCGCCGAGAATGGCGTCGAGAAACTTCTTTGGGATGTCGTTGGCGGCCGCGATATCGGCGACCAGCGCCGGCTGACCGGGCGGCTGACCGGCGAGATGAACCATCGCCTTCAGCCCATATTTGCCCTTGTTGGTCAGCATCTTACCTGCTCGTCTCCGTCGCGGCTGTCTGGGCGCCGCGGCGTCTCATGAGTCGTTCGACTGAATTTATACAAAAATCGCACAGCGTCTATCTGGGGACGGGTCGGCGAGCTTCAAGGCTGGCCAGCGACGTCCTCGCCAAGCGCCGGCCGCAGCCCGACCAGATCGGCGCGGATATAAAGTTCGGCGGGAAAGCCGGTGTCCGTTTCGCTCGCATAGAGCCGGTAGCCGGCGCGCGCCGCTTCGATCTGAGGGTCGCTCCACGCCCATTGATGGAAGCGCGTATCGAGCCGCCCGACCAGCAGGGCGTCGGGACGCGCGCGGGTGAGATCAGCGACCAGGCGGTCGCGATCGGCGTCGATATAGATTCGCATGCGCGCGGCCAGCGCCGCGTCGTCGGGATGTTCGTCGATTCGCCGCCGCGCCGCGGCGGCGATCCACAGGCTCGGAACGCTCTGAACCCAGACCCCGCCGATGCGGCGCACCATCGGATGGCCGAAGGCGAGACTCTCCGAAATTGCCGCCACCGTCGGATGCGGCCCCAGCGAAGCCAGCGCGCGGGCGATTCCCGGCGTTTCAATCCCGTCCATGGCGAAGAGGCCGCAAGCGGCGCCGAGCGCCGCGGCGACGCCCATTTCGGCGATTGGCGCTTCGCCGCGCCCCTCGCGCCGCCAGATAACGAGGCTGGCGACGCCAGCCGCGACAAAGGCGAGCGGCAGCGGCCAGCGCTGGAGCGCCAGCACGGCGAGCGCAGCGACGAGTGCAGCGCAGACGCCGGCTGCGACCCGCAACGCCGACTGCGGCTTGAGCGCCAGAGCGAAGCCGGCCGCAAGCGCGACGAAGGCGATCGCTGGATAGGCTTGATAAAGCCAGCCCTTGCCCTGAACGAGATAGGCGGCGAAAGCGCCAAGCGCGGCGAGCGCCGGGATCGCGATCAGCGGCTCGCCGAGCTCCTCGCGCGCCAGACGCATCAGCGCGGCGGCGAAAGCGAAGACGAAGAGCGGGCCCGGCGCGGCAGCCAGCGCGGCGAGTGGCTCGCGAATCGGCGCGTAAACGTCCAGGCCGAGCGGCAGGATGTCGGCGACATAGGCGGGGAACGCCCATGGGACGATGGCGACATAGGCGAGGCCGACCGCCGCCGCCGCATAGAACTCGATCGACTTCAGGAGCGCGACGACGCCGGCGCGGCGCGCCAGATAGGGCAGGAGGACAATCGCGACCAATGCATAGGGCGGCTTGATCGCCGCCATGAGACCGGCGGCGAGACCGGCGAGCAAGGCAAGCCGCGCATCGACCGGCGACCGCGCCGCCCGCGCGGCCGCCATGGCAAGCAACGGCAGGCCGTAAAGCGCGGCGAGATGATCGCGTTCGTCGAAGGACTGGCCCGGGAGCACGGCGCAGACGAAGAGCGCGACCGGCAGGGCGAGCGGCCCCAGCCGCCGCGCCAGACCTGCGCGCTCGAGAATGGCGGCGGAAAGCGCGAGGCTGGCGGCGATCGACAGGAAACCGAAACCCGCGACCGTCAGTTCCGGCCGCAGGCCCAGTTCGCGCGCCAGCGCCACCGCCGGCCAATAGAGCATCAACGAAGCCGGCGGATTGATCTCGATGATTTCGCGATAGGGCGTCGCGCCATCGAGCCATTTCTCGTCGACGGTGATCAACCAGGAGACGTCGCCAAGCAGGCCGAAGCGCCATTGCAGCAACAGCGCGAGAAGGGCAATCGCAAACGTCGGCGCGAGCCAGCTCAGGCGCCAGCGCGCCAGCCTCGGCCAGCTCATGCGGCCCACGACTGCCGGCGGCGCGGCGGACATGTCGGTCAGGCGCGCCGCTGAAGGCGATCGTCGCGCTGAGCGGGACGTTGCGCCTCGACGGCGCCCACTTCGCGCTCGATGACATAGAGCGGGCGGCGCTTCACCTCAGCGTAGATGCGCCCGACATAGACGCCGAGCACACCGGTCACCAGCATATTGGCGCCGCCGAGAAAGGCGACCAGCACGATGATCGAGCTCCAGCCGCGGGCAAAGTCTGCGTTCATCGCCCACATGCCAATGACCCACAGGCCGTAGAGCATGGCGAGCGTGGAAAAGGCGAGACCGGCCCAGAGCGCCAGGCGCAGCGGCGCGTCAGAGAAGGAGACGAGGCCATTGACGGCCAGGCGCAACATCTTGGCCAGGGAATATTTGGTTTCGCCGGCGGCGCGCGGCGGGCGATGGAATTGCACCACCGCCTGCGAGAAGCCGATCCAGGCGAACATGCCGCGCACGAAACGGTCGCGCTCCGGCATCGCGAGAAAGGCGTCCAGCGCGCGGCGATCGACCAGCCGGAAATCGCCGACATTGCGCGGAATTTGAATGTCGCTGAGCCGGCCGATCAGCCGGTAGAAGAGATCGGCGGTGAAGCGCTTGAACGCGCTTTCGCCGTCGCGCGTCAGGCGCTCGGCGTAAACGACCTGGGCGCCCTCTTTCCACTTGGCGACCATCTCCAGCACGACTTCGGGCGGATCCTGGAGATCGGCGTCCATGACGATCGTCGCCTGTCCGCGGGCGCGATCCATGCCGGTGGTGATGGCGATCTGGTGGCCGAAGTTGCGCGACAGGCGGATGAAACGATAGCGCGCGTCGGCGCGCGCCTTGGCTTCCAGCACGATGGGCGAAGCGTCGCGCGAGCCATCGTCGACCAGGATCGCCTCGGCGGGCCCGTCGAGGGCGTCCATCAGTGCGTCGAGCCGGCGCAGCAGCAGCGGCAGGACCGCCTGCTCATTGTAGATCGGAATGACCAGCGAATAGACGGGCGTCATGGCGGCGCAACTCGCAAGACGGAGGGACCGCCAAGGGTTAGCCGCCAACGCTTAAGAAAGCGGTAACCTCGGCCCTTTCGGCGCCCCGGCGGCTCTGCTAGACGAGACTCAATTCGACCGGATCCACCGCGGCAGGAGACGTTTTCGCCATGGAATGGGAGAACACCCCTCTATCCGACAATGTCGAGGATCGGCGCGGCGCCGGCGGCTTTTCGGGCGGGACCGGCTTTTCCGGCGGAACCGGCGGCTTTGGCCTCGGCGCGATCGTCATCATAACGATCATTGGCTATTTCACCGGCATCGACCCGCGCGTGTTGCTCGGCGGCGCCGAGATCGTCACGGGCGGCTCCTCGCAACAGACCCAGGTCGCCAGCCCTACCGCGTCCGGCGTCGATGACGAGACCAAGACTTTCGTCCGCCATGTGCTGGGCGAGACCGAGGCGGTCTGGACGGAGGTCCTGCCGGCTCAGACCGGCGTCGCCTATAAGCCGGCGACCATGGTGCTTTACGACGGCGCGACGGATTCAGGCTGCGGCGGGGCGCAGGCGGCAATGGGTCCCTTCTATTGCCCACTCGACAAGAAAATCTACCTCGATCTCTCCTTCTTCCGTGACATGCAGACGCGCTATGGCGGCGGCGGCGATTTCGCCGACGCCTATGTGATCGCCCATGAGGTCGGCCATCACGTGCAGGACCTCATCGGTCTGCTCGACAAAGCCGATGCGGCAAAGCAAGGCGGCAACCAGACGCAGGCCAACGCCATTTCGGTGCGCGTCGAACTGATGGCTGATTGTCTTGCCGGCGTCTGGGCCGCGCACGCCAACGAGAAATGGAAGATTCTCGATTCCGGCGATGTCGAGAAAGCGGTGGCGACCGCGCAGGCGATCGGCGACGACCGCCTGCAGACCGCCGCCCGCGGCTACGCCGTTCCCGACAGCTTCACGCATGGCACGTCGGCGATGCGGGTGAAATGGCTGACGACCGGGTTAAACAGCGGCCAGATCGACTCCTGCAATACGTTTCAGCAGTAGATCTGACGTCAGCCCGCAATTCTCCCTCGTCCTGAGATGCCCGCGAAGCGGGCGTCTCGAAGGACGCGCCGGAATCGACTTCTCCGTCATTGCGAGCGAAGCGAAGCAATCCATGGACGCCCGCGGTCGAGGCGTTTGAGACTATGGATTGCTTCGTCGCTTCTCTTCTCGCAATGACGTCGGCCTCGTTGGCGAGCGTTCGCTCTAGGCCGCCTTTTCCAGCAGCAGCGTGCCGGCGGCGGTGTTGGAAATCGGGATGTGATAATTCTGGTGCAGGCGCTTGACCCTGTCGCCGAGGCAACCGCGCATGCCGAGCCAGAGAATAAACTCCAGCCCCTGCGCGCCCGCTTCGCGGATCAGTTCATGGGTCGAGATCTTCGCCAGCTCTTCCGGATGGTCGACGATCTTCTCCATGCACATCAGATCGAATTTCTTATTGATGAAGCCGGCGCGCTTGCCGTCGAGCTGATGCGACATGCCGCCGGTGCCAAGGATCACCACTTTCTCGTCGCTCGGAAAAGCAGAAATGGCGCGGCCGATCGCCTGGCCGAGACGATAGCATCGCATGGGGGTCGGTACTGGATGCTGCACGGTGTTGACGCAGATCGGCACGGTCTTGATCGGATTCTTGGTCTGATCGCCCCAGAACAATTGCACCGGCACCGCGAAGCCGTGATCGACCGCCATTTCCTGGCATGAACAGACATCGAAACCATCGGCGACGACGCTATCGATGATCTGCCAGGACAATTCGGGATAGCCCTTGAACTTGCCGACCACCGGCAGGCCCCAGCCCTCGTCCTGGTTCTCATATTCGAAGGCGGCGCCGATCGCGAAAGTCGGCATTTTGTCGAGGAAGAAATTGAGGCCGTGATCGTTGTAAAACACGACCGCGACGTCGGGCTTCTGTTCGGCAAGCCATTTGTGGATCGGCGGATAGCCGGCGAAGAACGGCTTCCAATAGGGATCCTCGAACTGCTTCTTGGCGTAGGCCGCGCCGACGGCGGGAATATGCGACGAGGTCAGACCTCCGATAATGCGCGCCATGGCGTCAGTCTCCCTGCTTCTTGAGCATGTCTTTGAAAGCATCGACCGTCATGCCGGTCTGTTGCGCGCCGAGATCCTGCACGCTGAGACCAAAAATTCCGGCGAGCTTGGCGAGATAATAGATATTGCCGCCAGCCTCGATCAGCTTCGTGGCGTTGCGCGCGCGCACCGCCGCTTTCTGCTGGTCGTTGAGCTTGAATTTGGTCATGTAGGCTTCGGGGTCGTGGCGGAATTCCTCGCGCGCATCGGCCCGATTGAACGAGTAGCACATCTTGTTGAGCGGATAGCCCCGCATCGCCTCGCGGCCGTCGTAGATCACGGTTCCTGGAATATCGTCCAAATCATGTGCGGACATCGACATCGAGCATTCTCCCGCTTGTTATCTATCGCGACCAATAGAGTCGCATCGGATTGTCGATGAGCAGCGCGCGCTGCTCGTCGAGCGAAGGGGCGATCCTCGGGATCATATTCACGAGATCGCCGTCGTCCGGCATATGCGAGGTCATGTTGGGATGCGGCCAATCGGTGCCCCACAGCACCCGGTCGGGAAAGGCGCGCACCAAAGTTCGCGCGAAAGGAACGAAATCGTCGTAGCCTGGCGGGCCGGAATTCGACAGCCGCTCGGCGCCAGTGACCTTGCTCCAGATGCGCGGGTTTTCCGCCATCAGCGCGACAAAGCGGCGAAAATCGGGATGATCGACGCCCTTGGCGAGATCGGGCCGTCCCATGTGATCGACGACGACGATCGTCGGCAGCGCATTGAGAAACGGAACGAGTTCGGCAAGCTCTTGCGCCTCGAAATAGACGACGATATGCCAGCCGAGTTCGACGATGCGCCTGGCGATCGTCAGATAGGTTTCGCGTGGCGTGGCGTCGACCAGCCGCTTGACGAAATTGAACCGTACGCCGCGCACGCCGGCCGCATCCAAGGCCCTGAGCTCCGCGTCGGAGACACTTGCCTTGACGGTGGCGATACCGCGCGCCAGGCCGCCCGACGTCTGCAGAGCATCAACCAGCGCGCGATTGTCCGCGCCATGACAGGTCGCCTGAACGATGACATTGCGCGACAGACCGAGAAAATCGCGCAGCGCGAATAGCTTTTCCTTCGGCGCGTCGCAGGGCGTGTATTTGCGCTCGGGCGCGTAGGGAAACCGATCCGCAGGCCCGAAAACATGGCAATGCGCGTCGACCGCGCCCGCCGGCGGCGCATAGCGCGGCCGGGTCGGATCCGGCTTGAAGGGCATATAGTCGGCGTCCATCGAGCTTTGTCCTCAGCGACCGAATACGACGCCGTCGAAGAGTTTGCGCGCCGTGCGCAGCAAGGCGGCCGATTTGACGGCGCCGTCGCCGTCGAGATCGACGACGACCGTCATCTCGCCGGTCGGATGCTCGACCGCGAGAGACTTTCGCGCGCCCGGCGGCGTCACGGCGAGCGCCGCTGCGGGCGAACCCGGTAAGAGACAAGCGGTCGCCACCGACACCGCGCCGAGCACGCCGATCGAAGCGTGGCAGCGATGGGGAATGAAGGTGCGGGTCATGATCGCGCCGCCATTGCGCGGCGCAGCCACCAGCGACATTTTCGGCACCGACTTGTCGGCGACATCGCCGAGATTCATCATCGGTCCCGCCTTGAGGCGGATCGTCTCCAACCTGGCGCGTAGCGGCGCGTTGGCTTCGAGCTCCTCGCGCGTCTCATAGCCGGTGACGCCGACATCTGAGGCCCGCATCACGACGACCGGCATGCCATTGTCGATCATCGTGACCTTAACGCCGTCGATCACATCAACAGCGTGGCCGGTTGGCAGCAAGGCGCCGCAGCTCGACCCGGCGGTGTCGCGAAATTCGATCGGGATCGGCGCTGCGCTGCAAGGCACGCCGTCTATACGCGCCTCGCCCGAATAGACGGGTTTGCCGCTCGCCGTTTTGACGCGCGCCACGGCGACCTGGCCGGTGTTGACCATGTAGATCGTCACCGCGGTTTCGTCGCCCGTGGCCGCAACCAGCCCGCGCTCGATCGCGAAAGGCCCGACGCCAGCGAGAATATTGCCGCAGTTCTGCGCGTCGGTGACGATCGGCTTGTCGACGAACACCTGCAGGAAAAGATAGTCGACACCG
>SSMV01000024.1 GCA_004799435.1 Bradyrhizobium sp. | reverse complement strand
GGGCACGGCGCGATTGATGATCTTGAAATAGCCGCCGCCGGCAAGTTTCTTGAATTTGACCAGCGCGAAATCGGGCTCGATGCCGGTGGTGTCGCAATCCATGACAAGGCCGATCGTGCCGGTCGGCGCGACGACCGAGACCTGCGCGTTGCGATAGCCGTGGGCTTCGCCCAGATGCAGCGCGTCGGCCCAGGCCGCGCGCGCCGCGCCCGCAAGATCGGCCCAAGCGGCGCCGGCCTTGGTAAGCGAGTCGTGATCGAGCGGCGTCGGCGCGACCGACAGCGCCTCATAGCCGTCCGCCAAGCCATCAGCGGCGCGCTTGTGATTGCGGATGACGCGCAGCATCGCCTTGGCGTTGGGCGCGTGTCCGGGGAAGGCGCCGAGTTTGGCGGCGATTTCGGCCGAGGTCGCATAAGAGCGACCGGTCATGATCGCCGACAGCGCGCCGCAGATCGCGCGGCCGGCGTCGCTGTCATAAGCGATGCCGCAGGACATCAGGAGCCCGCCGATATTGGCGTAGCCGAGACCCAGCGTGCGGTAATCATAGGAGAGACGCGCAATTTCTTTCGAGGGGAACTGCGCCATCATCACCGAGATTTCGAGCGTCAGCGTCCATAGCCTGACCGCGTGTTCGTAAGAGGCGACGTCGAAGCGGCGCGTGTCGGGCTCGAGGAAGGGCAGCAGATTGAGCGAAGCGAGATTGCAGGCCGTGTCGTCGAGGAACATATATTCCGAGCATGGATTGGAGGCGCGGATCGGCCCCGATTCCGGGCAAGTGTGCCAGTCGTTGATCGTCGTGTGATATTGCAGGCCCGGATCGGCCGAAGCCCAGGCGGCGTAGCCGATCTTCTCCCACAGATCGGCGGCTTTCAGAGTCTTTAGCGGCTTGCCGTCGAGCCGGCGGGTGAGATTCCAGTCGCCGTCGCTCTCGACCGCATGCAGGAAGGCGTCGGTGACGCGCACCGAATTGTTGGAGTTCTGGCCCGAGACGGTGAGATAGGCCTCCGACTGCCAGTCGGTGTCGTAAGTGTCGAATTCGAGATCGCGATAGCCCTGACGCGCGAATTGAATGATGCGCTTGATCATGCCGTCGGGCACATCGTCGCGCCGCGCCAGCTTGACCTCGCGCTTCAGCGCCGGGTTCTTCTCGATGGTGAAACAATCGTCGCCCGAGCCTTCGCAATTGACGCAGGCGCGCAGGATCGCCTTGAGGTGGCGCTTGACGACTTTGGAGCCGGCGACCAGCGCCGCGACTTTCTGCTCTTCTTTCACCTTCCAGTCGATGAAGGCTTCGATGTCGGGATGATCGACGTCGACCACCACCATCTTGGCGGCGCGACGCGTCGTGCCGCCCGATTTGATCGCGCCGGCGGCGCGATCGCCGATCTTGAGGAAGCTCATCAGGCCGGAGGAACGCCCGCCGCCCGACAATTTCTCGTTCTCGCCGCGCAGGCGCGAGAAATTGGCGCCGGTGCCCGAGCCATATTTGAACAGGCGCGCCTCGCGCACCCAGAGATCCATGATGCCGCCCTCGTTGACGAGGTCGTCGGCGACCGACTGGATGAAACAGGCGTGCGGCTGCGGATGTTCGTAGGCCGACTTCGACTTGGTCAGCTTGCCGCTCTCATAGTCGACGTAATAATGGCCCTGCCCCGGCCCATCGACGCCATAGGCCCAATGCAACCCGGTGTTGAACCATTGCGGCGAATTGGGCGCGGCCATCTGGCGCGCCAGCATGTAGCGGCTCTCGTCGAAATAGGCGCTGGCGTCTTCTTCCGAATCGAAATAGCCGCCCTTCCAGCCCCAGTAAGTCCAGGCGCCGGCGAGCCGATCGAAGACCTGCTTGGCCGAGGTTTCCGAGCCATAGCGTTCGGCCTTGGGCAGAGCTTCGAGCGCTTCGAGATCGGGGGCGCCGCGCCACAGGAAGGACGGCACGCCGTTTTCCTCGACGCGCTTGAGGCGCGCCGGCACGCCAGCCTTGCGGAAATATTTCTGCGCCAGCACGTCGGCGGCGACCTGGCTCCAGCCGGCCGGCGCTTCGAGCGAATCGAGCGAGAACACCACCGATCCGTCGGGGTTGCGGATCTCGCTCTTGGTCGTTCCGAACGCGATTTCCGCGTAGGGCGACTGAGACGGTTTGGTGTAGCGCCGTTCGATATGCATGATCCCGTGCCCCAAAAGCTCGGCGGACAAGCGCCCGCCATCGACCGCCGCAGCGGCCCCCCAATTTGTGATGTCCGTCAGTCAACGCTCGCCGGCGCCGCAAAGCTTCGGCGCGCCGCGCCCCAAGCGCTCCGCCCCACTCCCCGCAAGCGTTCCCACATGCACGCGCCGCAGCTTCCCGGCCCTTCGAAGGGCCACGAGATCGACGCGCGCCGGGGACATGCGACTATTACGACTCTATGACGCCGACGTCAACTGCTTGTGTCGGCCGCCCCGCAAGAACACCATATCTTGTAGATAAGAAATACTAACGCCGCGTTAACGCCCGTCCCGTGCGACCAGCATCCGCCGAGTCGCGGCGGCTTCGCAAGCGGAAAATTCGCGGCTTGTGGGCGCGGGGGCTTTGTCGCTGGACAGCTTTCCGGCGCGTCGCCATAGTCCGCCGCGGCAAGCATTTGAGCCGGCGGCGAAAAGACGATGCGAGATTTTTTCCTCAGATTTTTCACCTGGTGGAACGGAGCGACGCTCGGCACGCTCTGGTACACGCGCCGCCACGGCGAGTTCGTCGGCGAGGACGAACAGGGCAACCGCTACTACCGGTCGATCGGCGGCAAGCCGGATCCCGCGCTCGGTTTCGATCGCCGCTGGGTGATCTACAACGGGCTCGCCGAGGCGTCCCGCACCCCGCCGGGCTGGAACGGCTGGCTTCATCACACGGTCGAGGCGCCGCCGACCCGCGAGACCTATCAGCCGCGCCCCTGGGAGAAGCCGCATATGGCCAATCCGACCGGCACCCCGGCGGCGATTCGCCCCAAGGGTTCGACCCTGGTGCGCGGCCGACGCCAGCCTTCGGGCGACGACTATGAGGCCTGGAGCCCCGAGGGCTAAGAAGCCTGCCCTTCTTTCGCCGGGCTTTACCGCCAGGGGAGCCGATGCGACGCGCGCGCCAATCCAGTGAGCGGGCCCAGCCCTACCGATGACAAAGCGATTCTGGCTCTGTGCCGCCGCGGCGGCGGCGCTGCTTGCGCCCGGCGGGTCGGCCTTGGCCGACAAGATCAAGCACCCGACCGCGGTTTTCGCCGGGCTCGACAAGATCACCGGCCGCATCATCTCCTTCGAGGCGGCGATGGGCGAAACCGTCCAATTCGGCACGCTGCAAATCACGCCTCGGGTATGCTATTCGCGCCCGCCAACCGAGGCGCCGCAGACCGACGCTTTCACGGAAGTCGACGAAGTGCTGGAGAACAAGAACACCCACCGCATCTTCGGCGGCTGGATGTTCGCCGACAGCCCGGGCCTGCATGGCGTCGAGCATCCGGTCTACGACATCTGGCTGACCGACTGTAAGGGCGACGGCGAATTGATCCACGAGGCGCCGGTCACCGCCGACGCGCCGCCGCCCGATTCGCCCGACAGCGACCCCAGCGCGCCAGGGGCGCCGGGCGCCGCGAAGACCCCAGTGGCTGCGCCGATCATTCCGTCGCTTCTCGCCCCCGCGCCGACGCCGACGCCGACCGCGAAGAAACGCAAAGCCAATGCGGCCACGCCTGGCCCCCTAGCCGCGCCGGCGCCCAATTCGCCCGACCTCGGGTTGCCGCCGATCCAGCCGTCCGCGCCTGCGGTTGTGACGGTTCCGCTGCCGGCCCCGGCGCGCGCGCCGGCGCTGCGCAATGTGCCGGCCGACGACGACGCGCCGATTCCACCGGCCGATGTCGGGCACTGATGCGCCACCATATTCCGACGTTTCTTCTGTCGGTTATAAGGCGATATGAAGATCTGAGTTGAAGTCGTTGCGGGGCGACGGCGCTCCTACCGGCCCAGCTTCATGCGCCGCTTGAGGGCCTCGGCTCCGCTCAAGCGGCGCGCCCAATCAGTCGCCGAATAAATCAAATCTTTACAATAAATTGCGCGAGCCGGCTGCCATTTCAGGCGATTGCGGCGAGCCCAATCGGTGGAGCGGGCCTCCGCGCCCGCCAGGGCCTCCCGCATTGCCTGTTGCAGAGCCCTCATCCTGAGGCGCCCTCGCGGACGCGAGGGCCTCGACGGATGGGGCGTCCTCTCCGGCGTCCTTCGACTCGCCGGCTGCGCCGGCGGCTCAGGACGAGGGGCGTGGCGCGGGCCTCCACGCCCGCGGCCAGCCGCGCCGCTCTAGCGGCCGAAACTGGTCAGCAGAGTCCGATCGGTTTCGAGCAGCGACTTGAGGTTGGAGAGCACCATCGGCCAGCCGCCGGAGACCGCTTCGATCATCTGCGAATGGGCGCGCGCGATGCTGTGGTCGAGGGTCAGCTTGACCGCGCCGTCGACCGGCTCGATCGCGATGACGCAGAGCCCGAAGCCCTCGTCGGCCACGCCGGGACGGCGCAAATGCCGCCAGCGCAAGGCGAGCCGGCGCGGCGGATCGGCTTCGACAACCTCGCCCTCGTCGGTGACCTCGTCGCCTTGATAGACCATCCGCCAGGGCGAACCGACCTTCCAATCGGTCTCAAAGGCGATTCCCAGCCAATATTGCTTGATGAAATGCTCCTCCGTCAGCGCCGCCCAGAGCTTTTCGGGCGTCGTGCGGATGTAGGTCACATAAGCAAAGCTGCTTTTTCCCTCGGCCATGGCGGTTCTCTTTCGATTTGGGGTTGAAGGCGTTCTCTCGGCGCGAGCGGGCGCGTTGGCGCGTCACATGCGGGTCAGGATGACCTTGCCGGTTTCGAGCAGCGACTTGAGGTTGGAGAGGATGCTCGGCCAGCCGCCCGAGACGGCCTGGATCAGTTTCGAATCGGGTTGCGGCATGGTGTGCGTGACGGTGAGCTTGACCGTATCCTGATGCGGCTCGAGTTCGATGAGGCAGAAAGCCTCGCCTTCTTCAGCCAGTTGCGGCCGCATCTTGTGACGCCACCGTAGCGCCAGCCGGCGTGGCGGCTCGCATTGCGCCACCTCGCCTTCGTCGGTCACCTGTCCGTCGGCATAATGCATCCGCCAGGGCGAGCCGGGTTTCCAGTCGGTGTCGAAGGCGACGCCGAACCAATATTGCTTGATGAACTCCTCTTGGGTCAGCGCCGCCCAGAGCTTCTCGGGCGTCGTGCGGATGTAGGTGACATAGATAAATTTGCTCTCACTCATGGTCGTCTCCTTCCAGCTTGCGCTTGAGTTGGGCGAGCGCGGCGAGACGCGGCGCCTCGAATTTGCCGATCCAGCGTTCGGCGATCTCGTTGATCGGCACCGGATTGATGAAATGGAGCTTTTCGCGTCCGCGCTTCTGGCTGACGACCAGATTGGCCGCCTCCAGAATGGCCAGGTGCTTGGTCACCGCCTGACGCGTCATCGCCTCGCCCTCGCATAGCTCGCCCAACGTCTGCCCATTGCGGGCAAAGAGCCGGTCCAGCAGTCGCCGCCGAACCGGATCGGCCAGCGCGCGAAAGATCGGGTCCATGCTCATGGGCGTAATATGCAACCTTTCAGTTGCCTTTTCAAGCGCAAATTTCGCGGCCTCCGGGATTCTCCTTCATGGGGTGGAGGCGACGCTGAGTCCCTTGATTGGATTCAGCGAGGTCCAGCCACGATCGGCGCGACCACAGCGCCGAGCAATTTGGCGGCGTCGCGCGGATCGAGGCGCAATTGCAGGCCGCGCCGCCCGCCATTGACGAAGACATGGGGCTCGGCGAGCGCCGCAGCCTCGATGGCGGTCCTTAGCCGCTTCATCTGGCCGAAGGGGCTGACGCCGCCGATTCGATAACCCGAGATCCGCTCGGCCTCGGCCGGCTTCATCATCTCGGCTGACTTTCCGCCCATCGCCGCGGCGAGCTTTTTCATCGAGACCTCGCGGTCGGAGGGCAGGATGACGCAGACCGGCTTGCCGTCGACCAGCGCGATCAGGGTTTTGAGCACCCGACGCGGCGCTTCGCCGAGCGCCTCGGCCGCCTGCATGCCGATCTTGTCGGCGTCCGGGTCGTAATCATAGGCGAGGACGGCGAAACCGAGGCCGGCCTGTTCGAGCGCCTTGGTGGCGCGGGTCGATTTGGACAAGGAAGGCTCGCGTCATGGCCGTTCGGGGGACGCCGCCAGGATAGGACATTGTCCGCAGGCCGACGAGCGACAGTGCGGCGAGCTTGACTCTCATAAATGTGTATATACACTCATATCGATGCTGGATGCCCGCGCCTTCGACGATTGCCGTAACTGCCTCTGCCAGGCCGCGCGCAGCGCCGCCCGCAACGCGACCGGCGTTTTCGACCGACAATTCGAGGCGCATGGGCTGCGGATCACCCAGTTCACCATTCTCGCCAATCTGATTCTGCGCGGGCCAACCGCCCTGACCGCGCTCGCCGAGGCGCTCGGCGTCGATCGCACGACGCTGACGCGCAATCTTCGCCCCCTCACGCAGAACGGCTGGATCCAAATCGGCCCGGACAAGCGCGACGCCCGCACGCATCTCATCTCGATCACGGCGAGCGGTCGAAAGATCGCCGAAGCGGCCCTGCCCGCCTGGCGCAAGTCGCAAAAGGCGGTCGCCGATTCTCTGGGCGCCGCCGATGTCGCGGCGCTGCGCCGGCTGGCCAAGGCCATGCCGGACTGACGCGCCCGCCGGACCGGGATTTTATGTCGTCAAAACGTGTATCTGCACGTAAAACAGGAGAGAGCAATGTTGGACCTGCTTGGATATATGACCGACTCGGCGGCGATCGCCGTCAACCTCATCGCGATCCTTACCGTTCTTCCGCTGAAGCTGCGCCAGCGCCTCACGGCGGCCGGCGTCGCCGGCGCCTGGATCGGTCTGGCGAGCGCGCTGGGCGCCAGCGGCGCGCTTGCCTATTCCCCCGCCCAGCCTTTCCCTATCGTCGGCGCGCTTTTCGCGACGCCGCTGCTCGCCACCCTCGCTTTCGCGCTCGGTTCGCGGGGCTTTCGTGAAGCGCTGCTGGCGATCCCAACCGAGCTGCTGATCGGCCTCAACGCGCTGCGAGTGCTCGGCGTGCTCTTTCTCGCGCTTCTTGTCGTTGGGCGTTTGAGCGGGCCGTTCCCCTATTTCGCCGGGATCGGCGACATTCTCACCGGCCTTCTCGCCATTCCGCTCGCTCGTCGCGTTGCGCGCGGCGAGCCGGCGTCGATCGGCGCCTGGAACGCCTTCGGCGCGCTCGATCTTTTCGTCGCCATCGGGCTCGGCCTGACCAGCGGCGAGGGCGGCCCGCTGCAGATCTTTCATGTCGGCGCCGGTTCGCTGGCGATGCAGTCCCTGCCCTTCTCGCTCGTGCCGACCGTGCTCGTGCCCTTCTATCTGATTGTCCACGCGACAATCGCGGCGCAGCTTCTGGCGCGGCGCAAAGCCCCGGTGCTGAAGCTCGCTTGACCTTGGCCCCGCGCGCCGGCGCTAATCGCTGCGCCGGCGCCGGCGGCGCGGGTCAAGCATCGGAGACGGGTCATGGCGCGCATATTGGTCACCGGATCCTCGACCGGTCTCGGTCTCATGGCCGGCGCGCTGCTCGCCGGACGAGGCCATCGCGTCACGCTGCATGCGCGCGACGCGGCGCGCGCCGAGGACGCGCGGCGCGCTCTGCCGCAGGCCGAAGCAGTCATCGCCGGCGATCTTGCGCGCCTTGCCGGCGCGCGCGCCGTCGCCGAACAGGCGAACCGACTGGGTCGCTTCGACGCGATCATCCACAACGCCGGAATCGGCTATGGCGACGGCAGGCTGACGCGCACGCCCGAGGGCCTGCCGGAGATTTTCGCCGTCAATGTGCTTGCCCCATATGTAATGACCGCGCTGATCGAGCGGCCGAAGCGGCTGGTCTATCTGAGCTCCGGCATGCATCGCGGCGCGTCTCTCGATCTCGACGATCTTGGCTGGCGCCAGCGCCGCTGGAGCGCCGGCGGCGCCTATGGCGAAAGCAAACTGCTCGATGTGCTCCTCGCCTTCGCGCTCGCGCGTCGCTGGCCCGACGTCTTTTCGAATGCGGTCGATCCAGGCTGGGTCGCGACGCGCATGGGCGGCGCCAATGCGCCCGACAGCGCCGAGGACGGGCGCGCCACCCAGGCATGGCTCGCTGTCAGCGAAGACAAGGCGGCCAAGGTCAGCGGCAAATATTTCCACCACCTGCGCGAGCGCGCACCCGACGCCAAAGCGCTGTCGGTCGCGCTGCAGGACCGGCTGATCGCTCAATGCGAGAAGCTGTCGGGGGTCGCGCTGCCGGCCTGAGCGCGCGACGACGTCAAAGCGCGAGCGGCCAGACGCCCCGGTCGATATGCTTATGCCTGCCAAGCAGGCTTTCGACGAAGCGAAATTCGCGCACCGTCCAGCGGATCGGCTCGATGAACATCAGCGGCGCGTCGCTGAAATCATAGGATAGCGTGATATGCGGATTGAAAGTCGGAACGATCTGTTGACGCAGGCCCGCCTTGATAAGGGCGGCAGTGAGCGACTGGCGGAACGCCAGAAGCGGCGCCGATCCCTCAGTGGCCCGCAGCAGGAACTGCGGACGCGTGCCGCCGACGCGATCGAAGGCGATTTCGAAAGGCGCGGCCGCGAGGCTCGCCGCGGCGGCCTGCGCGCTCGGCACCAAGCTTGGCGGAATTTGATCGACGAAATCGCCCAGATGATGAAGCGTAAGATGCAACCGGTCCACATCGACCGGCCGCCCCGGCATGATCTCGTCGCGGCGCAGCCGCGCCATCAACTGGACGAGCCGTTCGGCCACCGGCGCGTCGGGCCAGAGGCCGAGAAACAGCCGATGCTGCGGCTCGCTGTCGAAAAGACCGCCGAGCGTGGGTTGCGGGGGTGCACTCCTGTCGATCATGATTCAGTCTCCCGCAACATAGGTTCGACCATTCCCCCAATATCGGCGATCGGTCGAAACAGCTTCAAGGGCTGCGTATGCGCGGACGCAATAGGTCTCACTGCGCCACGGGCCTGAGCGCGCATCCAGCGGCTGCGCGAGGCTTGCGCCTATCCCGCGCCCTTGCGGGCGTAGAGGAACAGTCGCGGGTAGAGGAACAGCAGCCCGCCGTCAGGCGCGACGTCATAGGCGTCGGCGAGGTCGCGTTCGTAGCGTTCGAGAAACTGCACGCGCTCGTCGCGGTCGAGCGGATCGAGGAAGGCTCTGAGCGAGCCGCTGCGAAACCATTCGACCACTTCATCGACCCCGCTCAACGGGTGAACATAGGTCGTCTCCCAGATGTCGAGCCGCTCGGCGAGCGGCGTCAGCCAGGCGAAATAATCGCTATGGGCGCCGATCACCGCGCGCGTCTTGGCGATCGGCTTCAGGCGGTCGCGCCACGGCCCGTCGGCGGCGATCATCCGCATCAGGGCGTGGCTCGGCTCATGGAGATTATCCGCCATCTGCACCGCCAGCGCGCCGCCCTCGGCGAGATCGCTCATCAAACGGGGAAACAGCGTCTCGTGCGTCGTCAGCCATTGCAGCGACGAATTGGCGAAGATCAGATCGGGCGGCTCTTGCGGCCGCCATTCGGCGATGTCGGTCTCTTCGAAGCGCATGTCGGGCAAGACGCGGCGCGCCTCGGCCAGCATCTCGTCCGAATTGGCGACGGCGAGGATGTCAGCCTCGGGGAAGCGCTGGCGCAGCATCTGCGTGCTGACGCCGGGGCCGCAGCCAAGATCGACGATCCGCTTCGGCGTGAAATCGACGCGCGACAGCAAATCGAGCGCCGGGCGGGCGCGGGCGGCGCCGAACTTGAAATAGAGTTCGGCGTCCCATTCGGTCGTCAGTTTGACTGACGCCCTCTTGTCGGCGGCGCGTTGCGCGTCCGTCACCAGCGTTCTTCCCTTTTTGGCCCTCTCGGACCTTTCCCTTAAGCCGTCACCTGAGCCCGCGTAAGACGGTTTGGCAAGTCGCGGTCGAAGTCGCCTTCGGGCGCCGTCAGGCGCTGACGGCGATTGCGCTTCCGGCCGCGCTCGCCTAAGCGAAAGGCTTATCCCCGCTCCAAGAGTCGCCCCATGGCCGAAGCCTCGTCCCAGAGCCATCCCGCATTTTCTCATGACAAATTGTTGATCATCGATTTCGGTTCCCAGGTCACCCAGCTTATCGCCCGACGCGTGCGCGAAGCGGGCGTCTATTGCGAGATCGCGCCCTTCCAGAGCGCCGAACGCGCCTTCGACGAACTCAAGCCCAAGGCGGTGATCCTGTCGGGCGGTCCAGCCTCCGTCCCCGACGCCGGCAGCCCGCGCGCGCCGCAAAGGATCTTCGATTCCGGCGTGCCGGTGCTTGGCATTTGCTACGGCCAGATGACCATGGCCGAACAGCTCGGCGGCGCGGTCGAAAGCGGCCATCATCGCGAATTCGGCCGCGCCGAACTTGCGGTGGGCGCGCAAAGCCCTTTGCTCGACGGGGTGTGGAAACCGGGCGAGCGGCATATCGTCTGGATGAGCCATGGCGACCGCATCACCAGGCTGCCGCCGGGCTTTTCCCGCGTCGGCACGTCGGAGAACGCGCCCTTCGCGCTCATTGCCGATGAAAAGCGGCGCTACTACGGGTTGATGTTCCATCCCGAAGTCGTTCACACGCCCGACGGCGCGCGGCTGATCGGCAATTTCGTCCATAAGGTCGCCGGCCTGAAAAGCGACTGGACCATGGCCGCCTTCCGCGCCGAGGCGAAGCGGGCGATCAAGGCCCAGGTCGGCAAGGGCCGGGTGATCTGCGGCCTGTCGGGCGGCGTCGATTCGGCGGTGGCCGCGGTGCTGATCCATGAGGCGATCGGCGATCAGCTCACCTGCGTCTTCGTCGACCACGGGTTGATGCGCGCCGGCGAAGGCGACGAGGTGGTGCGGCTCTTTCGTGGCCATTTCAACATACCGCTGGTCCATGTCGCGGCGGAGCGCGACTTTCTCGCCGCGCTCGACGGCGTCGCCGAGCCGGAGCAGAAGCGCAAGGCGATCGGCCGCCTCTTCATCGAGGCCTTCGAGCGCGAGGCGAAGACAATCGCCGCCGACGGGCGCGGCCCGGTCGAATTTCTCGCGCAAGGGACGCTCTACCCGGACGTGATCGAGAGCGTGTCGTTTTCCGGCGGCCCCTCGGTGACGATCAAATCGCATCACAATGTCGGCGGGTTGCCCGAGCGCATGAAGATGAAGCTCGTCGAGCCGTTGCGCGAACTCTTCAAGGACGAGGTGCGCGCGCTGGGGCGCGAACTCGGCCTGCCCGATCATTTTGTCGGCCGCCATCCTTTCCCCGGACCGGGCCTCGCCATCCGCATTCCCGGCCCCGTGAGCCGCGACAAGCTCGACATCCTGCGTCAGGCCGACGCGATCTATCTCGAGGAGATCCGGGCCGCCGGGCTTTATGACCGGATCTGGCAGGCCTTCGCCGTGCTGCTGCCGGTGAAGACCGTTGGCGTCATGGGCGACGGGCGCACCTATGATCACGTCTGCGCGCTGCGCGCCGTGACCTCGAGCGACGGCATGACGGCCGACTTCTTTCCCTTCGACATGGGTTTCCTCGGCCGCGCCGCGACGCGCATCATCAACGAGGTGAAGGGGATCAACCGCGTCGTCTATGACGTGACGAGCAAGCCGCCCGGCACGATCGAGTGGGAGTGAGCGCCTGTCGGCGCGACGCCCTGTCGTCCCCGCGAAAGCGGGGACCCAGTCGTTGCGAGGGACGCTGCAGCGTCGGGACTGGATTCCCGCTTTCGCGGGAATGACAGCGCGAGGAGATGAGCCGCGATCCGAGCGGACAACGCCCACGCCCCTCACCCATCCTCTCCCCGTGAACGGGGAGAGGGGAATGCGCGCAATGACGCGAAGCGGAGCGAAGCCAGACGAAGCGGCGCGCAATCTGACGCGGCGCGCAAGTCATTGATCCGCACGATCGACGAAATCCCTGCCTTCGCCGCCTCTCGTCTTTTCAGCGGCTTGACCGTCGCCTCGTTTCGCCGCGAGCGCGGCCGAGCCGGCGACCACTTCGCGCGCCGCGTTGAGCCGCGCCAGCCGCTCGCCGAGCGCCGCGACTTCGCCGCTGCGCCGACATTGCGAACCCGCGAGATACAAAGGCCCGCCGCCGAGCTTCACCAGCATCTCGACGGCGCGCACGAAAGCGAGCGCCACCGTCGCCTTGCCGTCGTCGATCTGGCGGCCGAGCAATTCGACGGCGCGCTCCAGCCGCGCGATCTGCAGGATCAGATAATCCTCGGCCGGATTGGCCTCGCGCCGCCCGATCTCGGCGCGGATGATCTGCTGCACCCGTCGCACCGTGAGCCCCTCGGCTTCGGCGATGGCTAAAGTCGACTGACCCTCCATCAGCCGTGCGAAGGCGCGCCGCGCCCGTTCGCGACTGGCGGCAGCGTTGCGCAGCGGCGGTTTGAACGAGGAGGGCAGGGTGGCGGCGACCTAGATGAAAAACGGAAAGCGATCATATCAGAAATTCTGTTAAACAGAAAGATATGGCGTTTATATCGTTGACACCACACATA
>SSMV01000023.1 GCA_004799435.1 Bradyrhizobium sp. | reverse complement strand
GAAGCCGCCTGGGGCCTCAAGCGGCGCGGCATGTCGGTCGCGCTCGTCCATCTGATGCCGACCTTGATGGAGCGACAGCTCGACGCGCCGGCCGGCCAGCTTTTGCAGCGTGACCTCGATCGGCGTGGCATTGCCTTTTTCACCAATGGCCAGACCGAGGAAATCACCGGCGCGGATCGCGCCGAAGGCGTGCAACTCGCCGACGGTCGCTTCATCCCAGCCGATCTGGTCGTGCTGGCGATCGGCATAAGGCCCAACATCGACCTCGCCAAGGCGGCGGGCCTCGAGGTCAATCGCGGCATCATGGTGTTCGACGACATGCGCACCAGCGATCCCGAGATTTTCTCGGTCGGCGAATGCGTCGAACATCGCGGCCAGGTCTTCGGTTTGGTGGCGCCGCTGTGGGATCAGGCCAAGGTCTGCGGGGCGCGACTGGCCGGCGACGAAGAGGCGATTTTCGCCAGCAAGGCGCTCGCCACCAGTCTCAAGATCACCGGCGTCGATGTTTTCTCCGCCGGCGCCCTGATGGCGGCCGACGAAAGCGACGACGAGATCACGCTGCGCGACGACAGCCGCGGCCTCTATAAAAAAATCGTGCTGCGCGACGGCAAGCTGGTCGGCGCCGTCCTCTATGGCGAAGTCGCCGACGGGCAGTGGTATCTCCAGCTTATGCGCGACAAGACGGATGTCAGCGCGCTGCGCGAGCGTCTGGTGTTTGGCCGCGCTTTCGTCGACGCCGGAGCGGGCAAGGCGGCAGCCTTCGATTTCGCCGCGATGGCGGAGGACACGCAGATTTGCGGCTGCAACGGCGTCGCCAAAGGGACGATCTGCGCCGCCATTCGCGACAAGAAGCTCTCTTCGCTTTCCGAGGTTCGCGCCCACACCAAGGCCTCGGCCTCATGTGGCCAATGCACGTCGCAGGTCGAGGGCCTGCTCGCGCTGATGACCGGCGACAGCGCCAAGCCGGCCAAGAAAGCGGTGTGCGACTGCACGAGCGCCAGCCACGACGAAGTGCGCCACGGCATCCTCGCGCGAGAGCTCAAGACGATGGATGCGGTGCGGGAGGCCTTCGGCTGGCGCAAGCCCGAGGGCTGTCACAAGTGCCGCCCGGCGCTGAATTATTATCTGCTCTGCGCCTGGCCTGGCGAATATCACGACGATTCCCGCTCGCGTTTCGTCAACGAACGCGTCCACGCCAATATCCAGAAGGACAGCACCTATAGCGTCGTGCCGCGCATGTGGGGCGGCCTCACTACGCCGGGCGAATTGCACGCCATCGCCAGCGTGGCGGAGAAATTCAACATTCCGACCGTGAAAGTGACCGGCGGTCAGCGCATCGATCTGCTCGGCGTCAAGAAGGAAGATCTGCCCGGCGTGTGGAACGATCTCGGCAAGGCGGGGATGGTGTCGGGTCACGCCTACGCCAAGGGTCTGCGCACCGTCAAAACCTGCGTCGGTTCGGAATGGTGTCGCTTCGGCACGCAGGATTCGACCGGCCTTGGCGTCAAGCTGGAGAAGATGTGCTGGGGAAGCTGGACCCCGCATAAGGTCAAGCTCGCGGTCTCAGGCTGCCCGCGCAATTGCGCCGAGGCCACGATCAAGGACATGGGCGTCGTCTGCGTCGAAGCCGGTTACGACATTCTGGTCGGCGGCAATGGCGGCGTCGATGTGCGCGTCACCGAACTGCTGACCCGCGTGGCGACGGAAGTGGAAGTGCTCGAATACGCCGGCGCCTATCTGCAGCTCTATCGCGAGGAGGCGCATTATCTCGAGCGAACCGCGCCATGGGTCGCCCGTGTCGGCCTCGACTATGTGAAAAAGCGTCTGGTCGAGGACGAAGAGGGTCGCAAGGCGCTTAACGCACGTTTCCAGCACTCGCAGGTCTTCGCCCAGATAGACCCCTGGACCGAGCGCGCGATGGGCTTCGACGCCCATGAATTCGCGGCGCTTCCCGAAGTGGCGGGAGCGTGACGATGGACGCCGCTGAGTGGAAGAATATCGGCCCTTTGGACAATATTCCGATCCGCGGCGCGCGGCGGCTCTGCCTCACGCATCTGGGCAAGCCGGTCGCGGTGTTTCGCACTGGTGACAGCGAGCTCTTCGCGCTGATCGACGAATGTCCGCATAAGAAGGGCCCGCTGTCGGAAGGAATTATCTCCGGACGCTCGGTCGCCTGTCCGCTGCACAATTGGGTGATCGCACTGGACGACGGCGAGGCCGTGGCGCCCGACGAAGGTTCGACGCAGCCGCTGTCGGTTCGCCTGATCGACGGCGATGTCTATGTGCGCCTGCCGGAGCCGGTTCTCGGGGCGATGGTGTGACCCGCACCGCCTGTCCATATTGCGGCGTGGGATGCGGCGTGTCGGTTGTCGACGGGATTCCGCGCGGCGACGAAACGCATCCGGCGAATTTCGGCCGGCTGTGCGTCAAGGGCGCGGCGCTCAAGGACACGCTCGATCTGCCCGACCGGCTGCTGGCGCCGAAGCTGAACGGCCGCGAGGCGAGTTGGGACGAGGCGCTCGATTATATCGCCGCGAGCTTCACCAGGATCCGCGCCGAACACGGCCCCGATTCGATCGCCTTCTATGTGTCGGGGCAGTTTCTGACTGAAGATTACTACGTCGCCAACAAGCTGATGAAGGGCTTCATCGGCTCAGGCAACATCGACACCAATTCGCGCCTCTGCATGTCCTCCTCGGTCGCCGGCCATATCCGCGCCTTCGGCGAGGATGTCGTGCCGGGCTGTTACGAGGACCTCGAGGAAGCCGATCTGACGGTGCTGGTCGGCAGCAACATGGCCTGGTGCCATCCCGTCCTTTACCAGCGCATGATGGCGGCGCGCGAGAAGCGCGGCGCCAAAGTGATCGCGATCGATCCGCGTCGCACCGCGACCGCCGAAACCGCCGATCTTCATTTGCCCCTGGCGCAAGGCTCGGATGTGGCGCTGTGGTGCGGGCTGCTCGCCTATCTCGCCAATCACGACATCTTGGACAAGGACTGGATCGCCCGTCACGTCTCCGGCTTCGAGGAGACGATTGCCGCGGCGCGGATCGCCGCGCCGTCGATCGCCTTTGTCGCCGCCGCGACCGACATGCGGATCGACGACATCCGCCGCTTCTATGAAATGTTCGCCGGCGCCGAGCGGGTCGTCACCTGCTATTCGCAGGGCGTCAATCAATCCGCGACCGGCAGCGACAAGGTCAACGCGATCATCAATTGCCATCTGGCGACCGGACGCATCGGCCGGCCGGGCATGGGGCCGCTGTCGCTGACCGGACAGCCGAACGCCATGGGCGGGCGCGAAGTCGGCGGCCTCGCCAATATGCTCGCCGCGCATATGAATTTCACGCCCGAAGACATCGACCGCGTGCGACGCTTCTGGAACGCGCCGGCGATCGCGACCGAGCCGGGCCATAAAGCGGTCGATCTCTTCGAGGCGGTCGGCGACGGACGGATCAAGGCGGTGTGGATCGCCGCCACCAACCCGGCCGATTCGATGCCGCGCGCCAGCCGTGTGCGCGAGAATTTGAAGAATTGTCCTCTGGTGATCGTCTCCGACGCCTGGCCGACCGATACGACCAAGCTCGCCCATGTCGTGCTGCCAGCGGCGAGCTGGGCGGAGAAGGATGGCGCTGTCACCAATTCGGAACGCTGCATCACCCGGCAGCGCGCCTTTCGTGCGCCCGTCGGTCAGGCGCGGCCGGATTGGTGGATGTTTGCCGAAGTGGCGCGGCGCATGGGCTGGGGCGACGCCTTTCCCTATCGCGGCCCGGCGGAGATTTTCCGCGAACACGCCTCGCTCTCCGCCTTCGAGAACCAGGGCGCGCGCCTCTTCAACCTCGGCGGCCTCGCCGACATCGACGATGAGGAATATGATTCTCTCGCACCCATACAATGGCCGGTCGCCAAACGCGGGCGCGGCGGCCCGCGACTCTTCGCGCGCGGCGGCTTTTCGACGCCGGACGGCAGGGCGTGGATGATTCCGCTGACGCTGCGGGCGGAAGAAGACCTTGCCGAGTTTCCGCTGACGCTCAACACCGGGCGCGTGCGCGATCAATGGCACACCATGACCCGCACCGGTCGCGTCGCCGGACTGATGAGCCATGTCTCCAGCCCGAGTCTGGCGCTGCATCCGCGCGACGCGACGGCGCGCGGCGTCGCCGACAAGGGTCTGGTGCGCGTCGAGACGCGCGAGGGCTCGGTGATCATGCGCGCCTCGATCGACGAGGGCGTGCGGCCGGGCGATGTCTTCGCGCCGATGCATTGGACGGATCAGTTCTCGTCATCGGGGCCGATCGACAAATTGGTGCATGCCGTCACCGATCCGATCTCCGGTCAGCCCGATCTTAAAGGCACGCGCGTGCGCGTCGCCGCGGTGAAGGAGGTCTGGCGCGGCGTTCTTTTTCGTCTTGCCAGCGGCGGCCCCGAAGTCGGTGAGGCGGTCTGGTGGTCCAAGGCGCAGCTGAAGAACGGCTTTGCTTTCGAATTGGCGGGCTGGACGGCGCTGGAAGGCGAAATCCGCTCCGAGGCGCTGTTGCGGCGTCTGCTCAAAATTCCCGCCGAGGCCGAATTGGCGTCCTTCTCCGATCCGCGCCGCGCGGTGTTTCGCTACGCCGGCTTCGTGCAGGCGCGGCTGGCGGCCTGCGTGTTTTTCGGACCGGCGGGCGCGGAGCTCGCCGGCGCCGAACAAGCCAAGGCGATGCTCGGCAAGGAGGTCGCGGCGGGTGAACGAATTGCGTTGCTGTCCGGCGTTTCTTTGGGCGGCGCCCAGGCGCCGTCGCGCACGGTCTGCTCCTGTTTCTCGGTCAGCGAAGCGACGATCCGCGCCGTGATCATCGACAAGGGGCTGTCGAGCGTCGCGGAGATCGGCGCCACGCTCAAGGCGGGGACCAATTGCGGCTCCTGCGTTCCCGAGTTGAAGAAGATTCTGGCGAGCAGCGCCTTCGCCGAGGCGTCGTGACGAAGCGCGGCATTAGGGGCGCCGCTGTCGCGCCGCGAGGCGGCGTTCGGCGATCACGATATCCGAAGCGCTATTGACGTTGAGGAAGTCGTCGCGCTCGGGGAACGCGACTTCCACCGAATGGACCTGCGCCGCGAATTGCCGCACCGCCGGATGCGCGCCGCGACTCAGAGCCTCGGCGAGGCGCGCGCGCAGTCGCGGCCGCCAGACGGCGCAGAGCGGATGCAGGCCGTCGTCGGTACGCGCCACGGCGAGTTCCGCGTCGCTGGCGTGCGCCGCATCGATCAGGCGCGTCGCCATGTCGGCGGGGATGAGCGGGACGTCGCAACTCGTGGTGACGAGCCAGTCGGCGTGGCTTTCTTCCGCCCATTGTAGTCCCGCGAGGATTCCGGCGAGCGGGCCTTTGGGGCAATCGGCAGGATCGCGCAGCAGAAGCGCGCCGAGCATTGCTGCGGCTTCGCGCCCGCCCGATACGGCCATGGCCGTGGCGGAGGGGCGCAACACGTCCGCGACATGGGCGATCAACGGCCGGCCGGCCAGTTCGGCGAGAGCTTTGTCCGAGCCGAAGCGGCTGCTGCGTCCGCCGGCCAGTATCAGCGCATAGATGCGCAATTAAGCCTCCCCGCCGTCATGGCTGCGGAAACTGTCGCATGGGGCGCTGACCGAACCCAAGCGCATGGCGATATTTAAGGCGCCTCACCGGTGTTTTACGGCGGCTTTCCGGGCTTCGCCGCCCGGATCTTTAACAAGATGTGTCGCCATCTTTGCGACGGCAAAACGATCTATAAGGGCGACTCAGCTATCTCTTCTTTCGCCCCTGTCTTCGAGCGCCCAACATGACGCAAATCACTTCGCCCGACGCCGAGAATTCCGATCCGCATTCCGATATCATCTATCCCTCCGCGATTCCCTTCGTGCTCGTCCATCTCGCCTGTCTCGCCGCCATCTGGACGGGGATCGGCTGGGAGGCGGTGACGATTGGCGTCGGCCTCTATTGGTTGCGTATCTTCGCTATCGGCGCCGGCTATCATCGCTATTTTTCGCATCGCGCCTATGAGACGAGCCGAGTCTTTCAATTCGTGCTCGCCTTCCTCGCCCAGACGACGACGCAGAAGAGCGTGTTGTGGTGGGCGGCGAAACATCGCCAGCATCATCTCTTTTCCGACACGCCGCAGGATGTTCACTCGCCGCGTCACACGGGAATTTTTTATAGCCATCTCGGCTGGATTTTCTCGCGCCGCCACGACCACGCCGATCTGACCAAGATCGCCGATTTCGCCGCTTTCCCCGAGTTGATGTGGCTGCATCGCTATGAGCAGGCCCCGGCGATCTTGCTGGCCATCGCCTGTTTCTTGGCTGACGGCTGGCAGGGCCTGGTGATCGGATTTTTCTGGAGCACAGTCGCCGTCTATCACGCGACCTTCAGCATCAATTCGATCGCCCATCTCTCCGGCAAGCAGCGCTATGTCACGGGCGACGATTCCCGCAACAACTGGTTTCTCGCGCTCTTCACCATGGGCGAGGGGTGGCACAACAATCATCACGCCTTTCAAAGCAGCGTTCGTCAGGGCTTTCGCTGGTGGGAATATGATCCGACCTATTATCTCCTCTCGGCGCTGCGCCTGACGGGCGTGGTGTGGAACCTGAAATCGCCGCCGATCGAAGTGGTGGAGAATCGCCGGCAGCTTGGCTCGAGGGTCGTGCGCCGCGCCGCCGAACAGGTCGCCGGGCGTTTCAATGCCGAGCGCATCGCCCATGCCGCGGCGAGCGTGCTGGGAGCCGAACGGCTGGCGCAGCTCCACGCGCGTTTCATCCGCGCTCAGGAGCGCGCCGCCGACGTGCTGCGGGATTTGAACCTGCCGGAGATTCCCGGCGAGAGCGAGATTCGCGGCTGCGCTCGGGCCATGCTCGCCGCTTCGCCCTCATTCGAGGACATCGCCGCCAAGGCGCATCAGCTCGTGCTCGATGCGATCGGCGCGCGGCTGACGCTGCTGGCGGCGCAGGCGGCCGGCGCCGCCTGAGGGCGGATTAAAAGGCGAGCTTGCCGCCGATCAGCGCCAGCGTTCCGGCGAGCACCGGACGTAGAACGCGGTCGGGCACTTTCGAGGCCAGCGCGCTGCCGATCGCGATGCCGGGCAGGGAGCCGATCAGCAGCGAGACGAGCAGCGACCAGTCGATCGAGCCAAGCCACCAGTGACCGGCGCCGGCGAGCAGCGTCAGCGGCACGGCATGAGCGATGTCGGAACCGACGATGCGCACGGTCGGCATTTTGGGATAGAGGGTCAGCAGCGCCGTGACGCCGATCGCGCCGGCGCCGACCGATGAGAGCGACACCAAAAAGCCGAGCGCCGCGCCAAGCGCCGCCGTAAGCAGCGTGATCTGGCGCTCGTCGCAGCGATCGAGCGCCTCGGCGAGGCGGCGCAGCACCCATTTGCGGAAGAGCAACACGAAGGCGGTCAGGATCAGCGCGAAGCCAAGCACGCTGGTGATGACCGTGCTGACCGACTTGGTGTCCTTGCCGAAATAATTGAGCAGCAGAAGCGTCACCGCCGCAGCGGGCACGCTGCCGGCGGCGAGCCGGCCGACGATGCGCCAGTCGATGGCGCGATTGAAACTATGCACCGCCGAACCGCCGATCTTGGTCAGGCCGGCGTAGAGCAGGTCGGTGCCGACAGCAGTGGCGGGATGGATGCCGAAGACCAACACCAGCAGCGGCGTCATCAGCGAGCCGCCGCCGACGCCGGTGAAACCGACCAGCGCGCCGACCGCCAGGCCCGACAACGAATAGAGCGGGTTGATCGTATGCAGAAAGTCCAACATCTCGCGCTTCCCTTTGGGCCGGGCTGGCGCGTTCCTCGACGCGGGTTGCCCCGCGCCGAGAAAAAGCGGCGTCTGCGCGACTTCTGGGTCTTTAGACTAAATTGCTAGACTTAGTCAATTCCCCCGATCAGGGCTGGGGGGTGATGCGGATATAGGGCTTGGGGGAACGCCAGCCCTTGGGAAAACGGGTCTTGGCCTCTTCGTCGCTGACCGCGCCGCCGATGATCACGTCGTCGCCGAGAACCCAATTGGCGGGCGTCGACACTTTGTGTTTCGCGGTGAGTTGCAGCGAGTCGATGACGCGCAGAATTTCATCGAAATTGCGCCCGGTCGACATCGGATAGGCGAGCTGCAGCTTGATTGTCTTGTCGGGCGCGATGACGAAGACGGTGCGCACCGTCTGATTGTCGGCCGGCGTGCGGCCCGTCGAGGAATTGCCTGCCGTCGCCGGCAGCATGCCATAGGCCTTGGCGATCGACAGGTCGCTGTCGGCGATCATCGGAAAATTGACCGCCGCGCCCTGGGTCTCCTCGATATCCTTTTCCCAGCGCACATGATCGGCGACCGGATCGACCGACAGGCCGATCACCTTGACGCCGCGCCGGTCGAATTCGCCCTTCAGGCGGGCGACCGCGCCCAGTTCGGTGGTGCAGACCGGCGTGAAATCCTTGGGATGGGAGAAGAGCACCGCCCAGGAGCCACCGATCCAATCATGGAAATGAATCTTGCCCTGGGTCGTCTCCGCCGTGAAATCCGGCGCAATTTGGCCAATCTGCAGCATGACGCGACCTCCGAAGTCGGTGACAACCAACCTTCGCGCTCAATATATCCGTTTTCGCACGTAAGTCAAGAAATAATACTATTTTTATATGTTATACTAGACTCGCGTCATCAACGCTTCGCAAACGCGGGCGCTTGATCGATCGTTCCGGCGCGATCGTTTCGGCGCAATTGCTCCGCCGCAATTATTCCGGCGGATGACTTTTGCCGCAGCGCGGCATAGATATCCCCGAGCCAAGCGAGCCTGTGACAAGCGAGATTAGCGAGCGCCGGCGATGAACCACTTTCCTGATGAATCCCACTTCGGCCCTGTTTCTCGCCGCCTGAGCGTCGGGGTGCGGGTTGGGTCTGGGGCGAGGGCGATTGCGGTCGGCGGCGGGGCGCCGGTCGTCGTCCAGTCGATGACGAATACCGATAC
>SSMV01000022.1 GCA_004799435.1 Bradyrhizobium sp. | reverse complement strand
GCGGAAGATTCGACCGCCGAGACCGACGCCAATTTCGTCATGACCGGCTCGGGCGGGCTCGTCGAGGTGCAGGGCTCGGCCGAGGGCGCGCCCTTCTCCGAGGCCGATCTGACGACGATGCTGGCGCTGGCGCGGGCCGGCGTCGCCCAGCTCGTCGCTTTGCAGAAGGCGACGATCGCTTAAGGGGGTACTGCCTCGTCATTGCGAGGAGCGCAGCGACGAAGCAATCCATGGCTTCGCTGCGCATCTTGTGATTCCTGGATTGCTTCGCTTCGCTCGCAATGACGCGGCTTGCGGTGAACCCCAGGCCTATGGGTTCGTCGCCCAGTGACGCAAAATATGATGGGCGATCGCCATCGCATTGGGCGCGGTCAGGCCCTCGGGATGGCGCTTTTCCAACATCGCCAGCGCGTCTTCGCGCGTAAACCAGCGCGCGTCTTCGAGCTCGGTCCCGTCGACGGCGATGTCGCTTTTGGCGGCGCGGGCGAGGCAGCCGATCATCAGCGAGGAGGGGAAGGGCCAGGGTTGCGAAGCGAGATAGGCGACCTCGTTGATGACGACGCCGGCTTCCTCAAGGATCTCGCGTCGCACCGCCTCTTCGATTGTCTCGCCCGGCTCGACGAAGCCGGCGAGGCAGGAATACATGCCCGTCGGCCAGCGCGACTGGCGCCCCAGCAGACAGCGCTCGCCGCTGATCGCCAGCATGATCACGACCGGATCGGTGCGGGGAAAATGATGCGTCTTGCAGGCGTCGCATTCGCGCCGCCAGCCGGCAGCGGCGACGCGCGTCGGCGCGCCACAATTGCTGCAATAGCCGTGGCGCGCATGCCAGCCAAGAATCGCCTTGGCCTGACCGAGCATGGCGACGATATCCGGCGCGAAGCGGCCCTCGATGGCCAGCGAACGCAGATCGATCAGCGCAATGTCGTCGCGGCCGGGCACGACCAGCTCGCGCCGATCGAGCAGCCCCTCGCTATGATCGGCAAGTTGCTCGACCGCGCCGTCGGGCAGCAGCGCGGCGAAGATCGGCGCGCCGTCGGCCCCGACGCCGAGCAGCGCCTCGGCGCGCGCGCCGCCGAGTTCGGCGATCGCGGCGAGAGCAAAGAGCGGCTCAAGCCGCTCGGCGGCGCGCTTCATAAGCGGCATATCGCGCGCGAAGAGAATGACGCGCGCCCCCGGCTGCGCCTTTAAGCCGGCGACGAGGCTCGCGTCGTCGCGCTGCTCGCAGAGGCGATCAAGCGGCGCGCCGGCGAAACCGAAGCCCGGCGCCGGGCTCGCCGTCTTGAAAAAGGCGTCATTCATCGCTCATCCCTTGCATCGCTCATCCCTCGACCTGCGGTCGGCTTGCCTCGAACGGCTATTGGCCCCGCGCGGCGCTGGCCAAGCGCGCCAAAGCCGGTTTTAATCCCCTGGCGCCGGCAGTGTAACGGCAAAGTCGGCCGTGTCGCGTCTTGACAGCGGAATTGGGAACGACGGATTTGACGATGGCGGGTTTTTGGCTGACGCGACGCGGCGCATTGCAGGGGTCGGCGGCGCTCGCCGCCGCAACGCTGCTGCCGCGCAGCGGCCTCGCCGACGACGCGACGATCGAAAGCCACGGTCTCTCGTCTTTCGGCGATCTCGCCCTGCCGCCCGACTTCAAACACTTCGCCTATGTCAACCCGGAGGCGCCCAAGGCCGGGCAACTGACGTTGCAGATCACCGCGACCGGCGGCAATCAGAACTTCGACACATTCGACACTTTGAATATTTTCTCGGCCAAGGGCGACGGCGCGGCCGGCATGTCGGCCTGTTTCGACACGCTGATGACCGGCAATGGCGACGAGCCCGATTCGCTCTATGGGCTTGTCGCCCGCGCCGTGCGCTATTCGGCCGACCGGCTCGAATATCGCTTCCTCATCCGCCCCGAAGCGCGCTTTTCCGACGGCTCGAAGCTGACCGCCGCCGACGCCGGTTTTTCGCTGAACCTGCTCAAGATCAAGGGCCATCCGATCTATATGCGCCTGCTCGATGAGGTTGAGAGCGCGCAAGCCGAATCCGACGAGGTTCTGCTCGTCCGTTTCGCGCCGACGCGCAGCCGCGACGCGCATCTGATCGTCGCCGGCATGCCGATTTTCTCGCAGATCTATTGGTCGACGCGCGATTTCACTGCTTCGACGCTGGAAGCGCCGCTCGGCTCGGGCGCCTATAGGCTCGGGCGTTTCGAAACCGGGCGTTTCATCGAATTCGAACGCGACCCCAACTATTGGGCGAAGGATCTGCCGGTCAATGTCGGGCAGAATAATTTCGCCAAGATCCGGTTCGAATATTATCGCGAACGCCAGGTGGCCTTCGAGGCCTTCAAGGCCGGCGAGCTCAATTTCCATGAGGAACTGACGGTCGCCTACTGGGTCTCCGGTTATGATTTTCCCGCCGCCAAGGAGGGCCGCGTCAAGACCGAGACGCTGCATAGCGGCGCGCCGGTCGGCTCTCAGGCCTATTATATGAATATGCGCCGCGAGCAATTCGCCGACCCGCGTGTGCGCGAGGCGGTCGGCCTCGCTTTCGATTTCGAATGGACGAATAAGAACGTCAAATATTCGACGACCAAGCGCGTCGTCTCCTATTTCCAGAACACCGACATGGAGGCCAAGGGCGCGCCGGGCCCGGAGGAACTGGCGATTCTCGCGCCATTTCGCGGCAAGGTTCCCGACGAAGTCTTCGGCGACGTCTATACGCCGCCGGTTTCCGACGGCTCGGGCAGCGACCGCCAATTGCTGCGCAAGGCCAATGAGCTGCTGCTCGCCGCCGGCTGCAAGCGCGAAGGCGGCGCGCTTAAATTGCCGAGCGGCAAGCCCTTCGTCATCGAGTTTCTCGATTTCTCCGATTTCCTCCAGCCGGTCACTTTCCCCTATCTGCAGAACCTGCAGAAGCTCGGCATCGACGCGCGCTTGCGCGTCGTCGATTCGGCGCAGTTCAAGGCGCGCACCGAGAATTTCGACTTCGACGTCACGGTGGCGCGATTCTCGGGCGCACTGACGCCGGGACTGGAATTGTCGCTCTTCTACGGCTCCAAAGCCGCCGGCCAGACGGGCTCGCGCAATCTCGCCGGCGTCGCCGATCCGGCCGTCGACGCGCTGCTCGGCGCTATCGCCAATGCGAAGTCGCGCGACGAGCTCAATTTCACCTGCCGCGCGCTCGATCGCGTGCTGCGGGCCGGGCGCTATTGGACGCCGATGTATTATCGCGACGACATCTGGATCGCCTATTGGAACGCCTTCTCGCGCCCCGAGCATCAGCCGCGCTTGGGGACCGGCGCGCCCGACACCTGGTGGTGGGACGAAGAGAAGGCCAAAAAAATTGGGCTCTAGCGCGATGAACCGCGAAGCGCGTCGCGCCGCCCGGCGAGGCTGACCGCGATGCTCGCCTATATCGCGCGCCGCCTCTTGCTGATGATCCCGACCATATTCGGCATCATGCTGGTCTCTTTCGCCATCGTGCAATTCGTGCCGGGCGGCCCGGTCGAACGCGCGATCGCGCAATTGCAAGGCGACGATCAGAGCTCGACCGCCAATTTCGGCGGCGGCAGCGGACAACTCGGCGCTGGCGCGATGGCGCGCGCCGGCGGCGACGTGTCCTCGCGCTATCGCGGCGCGCAGGGGCTCGACCCGAAATTCATCAAGGAGCTGGAGAAGCAATATGGCTTCGACAAGCCGGCGCCCGAACGGTTCTGGATGTTGGTACGCGACTACGCGACGTTCAATCTTGGCAGAAGCTATTATCGCGACGCGCCGGTCATCGATCTGATCAAGGAAAAACTGCCGGTCTCGATGTCGCTCGGCCTGTGGATGACGCTGATCTCCTATGCGATCTCGATTCCGCTCGGCGTGCGCAAGGCGGTCAAAGACGGCTCGCGCTTCGACACCGCGACCTCGGCGCTGGTGATTTTCAGCTACGCCATCCCGAGCTTCCTCTTCGCCATTCTGCTCGTCGTGCTCTTCTGCGGCGGCTCGTTCTGGCAGATCTTTCCCTTGCGCGGGCTCACATCGGATAATTTCGCCGACCTGACCTGGCCGCATAAGGTTCTCGATTATCTCTGGCACATCGCGCTGCCGGTCTCGGCGCTGGTGCTCGGCTCCTTCGCCACCTCGACGCTGCTGACCAAGAATTCCTTCCTCGACGAAATCAAGAAATCCTATGTGCAAACGGCGCGCATGAAGGGCCTCAGCGAGCGCCGGGTGCTCTATGGCCATGTCTTCCGCAACGCCATGCTGATCGTCATCGCCGGTTTTCCCGGCGCTTTCGTCGGCGCCTTTTTCACCGGCTCGCTGCTGATCGAGCAGGTGTTCTCGCTCGACGGGCTCGGCTATCTTTCCTACGATTCGCTTATCCAGCGCGACTATCCGGTCGTGCTCGGCAATCTCTATGTCTTCGCTCTGCTGGGCATGGCGGTGAACCTCATTTCCGATCTCACCTACACCTGGGTCGATCCGCGCATCGATTTCGAGACGCGCGAGGTGTGATGACAACATCCCGCCGTTCGTCTGCGATGTCCGCCGCACGCGCCCCTTCCCCCCTTGCGGGGGAAGGTGTCGCCCCGCAGGGGCGACGGATGAGGGGTTGCGCCGCAAGGCGCGTCGTCTTCGCGGAACAATGGCGATGGACGACTTTCACCGGCCCCAGATTTGCGGGGTCGGGGTGCCCGACGGCGCGACCCCTCATCCGGCCGGCTTCGCCGGCTGCCTTCCCCCGCAAGGGGGGAAGGATAGTTCAGTGAGCCTCGCGCCTCCTCTTCATTCCGGCGGCTGGCTGCGCTTAAGCCCAATGAACCGGCGCCGGCTCGACAATTTCCGTCGCAACCGGCGCGGCTATTGGTCCTTCTGGATTTTTCTCGCGCTTTTCGTGCTCTCGCTCTGCGGCGAGTTCATCGCCAACGATCGGCCGCTGATCGCCTCCTATAAGGGCGAACTCCTCTTCCCGGTCTTCATCGACTATCCCGAGGATAAGTTCGGCGGCTTCGAGGCGCAGACCGATTATCGCGATCCGATCATAGCCGATGAAATCGCCGCGCATGGCTGGATGATCTGGCCGCCGATCCGCTTCGCCAATTCGACCACCAAGCTCGATCCGCCAACACCCTTTCCCTCGCCGCCGACCTGGAGCTTAAGCGAGAAACAATGTCGCGCCGCGCTGCTTGCCCACGCCCGCGGCGACGCCGCCAAACTGCCGCCGGGCGGCGGAGGCTGCGGCGATCTCGAGCCCGAATGGCTCGGCACCGACGCCGACGGCCATGACGTCGTGGCGCGGTTGATCTATGGCTTCCGCATTTCGGCGCTGTTCGGCCTGATCCTCGCCGGCGTCTCCTCGCTGATCGGCATTGCCGCCGGCGCCGTGCAGGGCTATTTCGGCGGCTGGCTCGACCTCGCCATGCAGCGCTTCATCGAAATCTGGTCGTCGCTGCCGCAGCTCTATATTCTGGTCATCCTGTCGGCGATCCTGTCGCCGGGCTTTTTCGTGCTGCTGACGATCCTGTTGCTGTTTTCCTGGGTCGGCCTCGTCCATCTGGTGCGCGCCGAATTCCTGCGGGCGCGCAATTTCGAATATGTCAACGCGGCGCGCGCGCTTGGCCTCTCCAACGCCAAGATCATCGTCAAGCACGTGCTGCCCAATGCGATGGTGGCGACGCTCACCTTCCTGCCCTTCATCGTCAATGCATCGATCGGCGCGCTGACCTCGCTAGACTTTTTGGGGCTTGGCATGCCGCCCGGCTCGCCCTCGCTCGGCGAACTGCTGCTGCAGGGCAAATCCAATCTCACCGCGCCCTGGCTCGGGCTTTCCGCCTTCGCCGTCATCGCGCTGATGCTGTCGCTCTTGATCTTCATCGGCGAAGCGGTGCGCGACGCTTTCGATCCGCGAAAGACCTTCTCGTGAGCGCCGCCCCGCTGCTCGACGTGCGCGATCTCTCCGTCGCCTTCCGGCAGGGCGGGGCGCTTCACACCGTGGTCGATCGGGTCTCGTTCCGGCTGGAGCGCGGCCAGTCGCTGGCGCTCGTCGGCGAATCGGGTTCCGGCAAATCGGTTACCGCGCAATCGCTGGTGCGGCTGCTGCCCTATCCCGCCGCCAGCCATCCGAGCGGCGAGATCCTCTTCAAGGGCCATGACGTGTTGAAGATGAGCGACGCGCGCCTGCGCGATATGCGCGGCGCGGGCGTCACCATGGTCTTCCAGGAGCCGATGACCTCGCTCAATCCGCTTCATACGATCGAGCGTCAGATCGGCGAGATCATCGCGCTGCATCGCAATCGCGTGGGCTCAATCCGCGAACGCGTCGTCGCGCTGCTCGAAGAGGTCGGCATCGCCGATCCGACCTCGCGGCTGTCGGCCTATCCCCATCAGCTCTCGGGCGGCCAGCGTCAGCGGGTGATGATCGCCATGGCGCTCGCCAATCGGCCAGACCTCTTCATCGCCGACGAGCCGACGACCGCGCTCGACGTCACCGTCCAGGCGCAAATTCTTTCGCTCTTGAAAGACCTGCAGGCCAAGCTCGACATGGCGCTGCTCTTCATCACCCATGATCTCGGCATTGTGCGCAAGATCGCCGGCGACGTCGCGGTGATGCAGCGCGGCCGTATCGTCGAAGCCGGCAAGACGGCGGAGGTCTTCGCCAATCCGCAGCACCCTTACACCAGGATGCTGCTCGCCGCCGAGCCGAAGGGGCCGCCGCCGACGCTGGATACGCGCGCGCCGGCGGTGCTGACGGCCGAGAACATGCGGGTGTGGTTCCCGATCAAGCGCGGCTTTCTGCGCCGAACAATTGGCCATGTGAAAGCGGTCGATGGCGTGTCGCTGACGGTGCGCGAAGGCCAGACGGTCGGCGTCGTCGGCGAATCGGGATCGGGCAAGACGACGCTCGGCCTGGCGATCCTGCGCCTCATTCGCTCCGAGGGCGCGGTCGCCTATTTGGGACGTGGTTTGCAGGGCCTTTCGAGAAAGCGCATGCGCCCATTCCGGCGCGACATGCAGATCGTCTTCCAGGACCCTTACGGATCGCTGTCGCCGCGCATGTCGGTGGCCGAGATCGTCGAGGAAGGCTTGATCGCCCAGCGCAGCCCGCTCGATGCGGCGGGACGGCGCGAGGCCGTGGCCCGCGCGCTTGCCGACACCGGCGTCGATCCGGCGAGCATGGATCGCTATCCGCATGAATTTTCCGGCGGCCAGCGCCAGCGCATCGCGATCGCCCGCGCCATGGCGCTCGATCCGAAATTCGTCGTGCTCGACGAACCGACCTCGGCGCTCGACATGTCGGTGCAGGCGCAGATCGTCGACCTGCTGCGCGAGTTGCAGCAGCGCCGCTCGCTGGCCTATCTCTTCATTTCCCATGATTTGAAAGTGGTGCGCGCGCTGGCGAGCGAGATCATCGTCATGCGCCGCGGCGTGGTCGTCGAGAGCGGTCCGGCCGAAGAGGTTTTCTCCGCGCCGCGCAGCGACTATACAAGAGCGCTGTTTTCCGCCGCCTTCGCGCTCGAAGCGGAGCCATCGGATATCGTCAGCCAATAGGAGCGGGAGGCGATGGGCAGAGCGATCGTCATCGTCCTCGATTCGGTCGGTTGCGGCGGCGCGGCCGACGCCGCCGCCTATGGCGACGAAGGCGCCGACACGCTGGGCCATCTCGCGCTCGCCTGCGCCGCAGGAGAGGGCGATCGCGCCGGTCTGCGCGCCGGGCCGTTGCGCGCGCCCAATCTCGACGCGCTCGGCCTCGGTCTGGCGATGCAGGCGTCGACCGGCCGCGCCCCGCCGGGCTTTTCGACGAAAATCGCGCGGGGCCAATGGGGTTATGGGATCGAGACCTCCAAAGGCAAAGACACGCCCTCGGGCCATTGGGAAATCGTCGGCACGCCGGTGGCCTTCAACTGGGGCTATTTCCCGCCGACCGATCCGGCCTTTCCCCCCGAGTTGATCGCGGCCGTGATCGCTGAAGCGAAGCTTCCCGGCATTCTCGGCGACCGCCATGCGTCGGGTACAGCGATCATCGACGTGCTCGGCGAGGAGCATGTGCGCACCGGCAAGCCGATTTGCTACACCTCGGTCGACTCGGTCTTCCAGATCGCCGCGCATGAGGAAAGCTTCGGGCTTGAGCGGCTCTATGAGCTCTGCCGCATCGTGCGGCGTCTCTGCGATCCGCTGGCCATCGGTCGCGTCATCGCGCGGCCATTTGTCGGCAGCGCGTCAGAGGGCTTCACCCGCACGCCGCGCCGCAAGGATTTTTCGATCCCGCCGCTGCCCGACAATCTCCTGCAGCGCTGCGCGGAAGCCGGACGCGAGATCGTCTGTGTCGGCAAGATCGGCGACATCTTCGCCCATCGCCATACGGGACGCGAAGTCAAAGGCCGCAATAACTCAGAGAATATCGATCTGGCGCTCGCCGCGCTCGGCGAGCTTGCCGATGGCGGGTTGGTCTTCGTCAATCTCGTCGATTTCGACAGCGACTATGGCCATCGCCGCGACGCGCCGGGCTACGCCGCCTGTATCGAAGCTTTTGACGCGCGCCTGCCTGAGATCGAAGCGCGGCTCAAGCCCGGTGATTTCTGCGTCCTGACCGCCGACCACGGCAATGATCCGATCTGGCGCGGCACCGATCACACGCGCGAGCATGTGCCGATTCTCGCCTTCGGCGCCGGCGTGGCGCCGGGGCCGATCGGCGCGCGCCAGAGTCTTGCCGATATTGGCGCGACGGTCGCGCAGCGGCTCGGCGTCGGCGCGCCCGCGCACGGCCAAAGCTGGCTGAAGTGAGCTTCGCACTCGATTCGCGACTTGTCGCCGCCACACTGCCGATCGGCGAGCTCGGCCTGTCGCGTCTCCTGTTGATGAATGACGCGCGCTATCCCTGGCTGATGCTGGTTCCGCGCCGTGCGGATTTGCGCGAGATCGTCGATCTCGACGTCGCGGCGCGCGCGACGCTGATCGAGGAGATCGCCTCGGTCTGCGAATTCACGCGCCGGCTGCCGGGCGTCGAGAAACTCAATGTCGGCGCGCTCGGCAATGTCGTCGCCCAATTGCATGTTCATGTCGTCGGCCGTGCCGTCGGCGATGCGGCCTGGCCGGGCCCAGTGTGGGGAGCGGGAGAGGCGCGGCCTTATGACCGAGCCGCAGCCGAGAGGCTGATCGCGCAGGCGCGCGCTGCGTTGACGTTGAGCTTGTAGACGCGGCCGTTGGCCGCATCGACGCGCGCGCCCACAGTGGCGCGGCCCTCTGTGGCCGCGGGCGCTGAGGCCCGCGCCACTGGCGTTACCCGAGGACGTCCGCGCCGGCCTGCGCGATCTGTTCGTCCTCGGCCGATTTCACACCCGACACGCCGATCGCGCCGACGCATTCGTTCTGGTGAAACAGCGGCACGGCGCCTTGAATGAGCACGCCGGCAGGGAAGGTCGCGAAAGCCGGCCGCTCCTTGACGCGGTCCTCGAAGAGCTTGGTCGGCTGTTTGGTCAGCGCCGAAGCGCGCGCCTTGCCGACCGCCACTTCGGCCGACATGGGCGCGACGCCGTCCATCCGCTGAAAGCCGAGCAGAAAGCCGCCGTCATCGACAATGGCGATCGCCACCGCCCAATGATTTTCATTGGCCCTGGCCTCGCAGGCCGTCAGCATTTTTCTGACGTCCGACAAGGTCAAGCTCGGTTTGACGCGCATGCTCGATGGGTCCTTTCACGGCGACGGGCGGCATCGTAGCCGCGCCGCCGAGCCGGAGCCAGTCGAATCCGCGCCGTCGCCGAGCCTTGCGCGTCAGCCGGTCAGCGAGGCGACCAGCTTGTCCATCAGATAATTGGTGCCGCCTTCGCGCGAACCGCCATCCTCATAGCCGTTGAAGAACAGACCCTGTTCGCTGACCTTGAGGCGCACGCCGGCGGGATCGGGCTCGATCTCGATGCTGGCGAGCGACACCGAGATTTTGCGGGCGTCGAGATGCATCTCATAGGCGTAGACCAGCCGTCGATCGGCGACGATATCGAAATAGATTGCGTCGAAGTAACTGGTCACGCCGTTCGCCCAGCGGTTGACGACGCGCTCACGACCGCCGACGCGCACATCCATGGTCCGCTCGATGATCGTCATATCGTCGCCGCCGGCAAACCAGCGCTGCTTGGCGGCAGGATCGACGAAGGCGCGAAAGACCTGGGCGGGCGTCGCCTTGAATTTGCGCTCGACGGTAAAGACGCCGCGTGCGACGCCGGCGGCGACGAGTTCGCGCGCCACCTCGCGCTCCAGCTTGTCGAGCGTGGTGCGCCAGCCTTCGTTGGCGCCGCCGACGGCGGCGCGGAAGGCTGGGTCGTGGATCTTATAGCTCTGATTGACGGTCATCCGCGTGCTCGCGCCTTCGGTCGCGAAATGAACGATCGTGTGTACGGCGAAGCCAGGTTTCCCATTCTTGCCGGTGCTCACCTCGCAATCGAAAGCCAGGCGTTCGGGCGCGACGATCTCGGTGAACGCGCCGCGCATCCAATGTTCGCTCCCGTCGGGCATGCGCATGCAGACGATAAAGACGCCGCCCGGTCGAAAGTCGATCTCGGCTTCGGGGACGTTGAGATGTTCGGGGCTGAACCAGCGCTTGATATGCTCGGCGCTACTCCAGGCCTTGAACAATGTCTCGCGCGGCGCGGCGAAGAGGCGGGAGATTGTCAGCGAATCGGCGGGCGCCTTGGCGTCATTTGCGAGAGTCATCGTCGTCTCCATGGGGCTTGAGTTCGGTCAGATAGGCTTCGAGCCGGTCGAAACGGCGCTCCCATTCGGCGCGCTGCGTGTTTAGCCAAGCCTCCGCTCTTCCGAGCGCTGAAGCGTCGATGCGGCATGTCCGCACTCGGCCGACCTTCTGGGAGCGCACCAGATGGGCGCCCTCCAGCACGGCGAGATGCTGCATGACGGCGGGAAATGTCATCGCCAGCGGGCGGGCGAGCTCGCTGACCGAGGCTGGCCCCTGCGTCAGCCGTTCGACAATGGCGCGGCGGGAGGGGTCGGCGAGGGCCTGAAAAGCGAGATCGAGTGGGTCGAGTTGGTTAAGCATATGCTTAAGTAACATCTGGCCATTAGAAAAGCAATTGCTTTAGTGATTGGCCGGGAGGATTTTTTAGGCCGGTCACAAACCGCCGGGCTCGCGCGTCTTAGCCACGACAGGGGGTTCCATGATGTTTTCCCGCATAGCGCTCGGCCTGTTCGGCCTTATTCATCTCGCCAATGGCCTCTTTATGGTGGTCGACGCCCATGATTGGTATTGGGCGGTTCCGGGCGTCCCGGCGACCGGGCCGATGAATCACCATTTCATCGTCGATATTGGCCTGGTCTTTGTCGCCAGCGGCGCCGGGATGTTGATGGGCCTGCGCGCGGGCGCGGCGGCCGCGGCCTTCGCCCTGGCTGGCTCTGTCTGGCCGGGGCTGCACGCCTGTTTCCACATTTTCCAATGGCTTGCCGAAGGCTTCCCGCGCGAACCGCGCGTCGCTGCGGCGGAGGTCCTTGGCGTGGTCCTGATCGGTTATTGCGGCTTGGCGCTCGCCTATGGGCGGGCGCGGCGTGAAGGAGTCCTATGATGCTGAAGTCCTTTCTCCATCGGAAAATCGAATTGCAGGCCCGCTCGTTCAACTATGACGCGAGCTACCTCCACGAGATGCTCGAAGCCTCGACCCCGGCTTTCCTGAAGTTCGTACTGTTTCAGAAAATGGCCGGCCATCGCGACGGCGTGACGCGCGAAGCCTGGTTCGCCGCAAAACTTGCCGCAGTGATAAACGAGGATTGCGGACCCTGCGCGCAATTGAATGTCGATATGGCCCTGAGGGCGGGCGTTGCGCCCGAAATCGTCGCGGCCCTGGCGCGGGGCGATCTTGTCCATGCCGGTGAGGATGCAGCGTTCGGCTATCGTTACGGCCAGGCGGTCGCGCAAAACGCCCCCGAGGCGACTGCGCTCGCCGCCGAGGCTGAGGCGAGATTCGGCAGGCGGGGCCTCGTTTCGCTCGCCATGGCGGTGGCGACGACCCGCGTCTATCCGACGCTGAAGCGCGGCCTCGGACATGGCGCCGCCTGCCAGAAACTGATTGTCGCCGGCGACGCGATCGCCATAAGACGGGCCGCATGAAAGACGACGCCGCGACTTTCGAACGCCATCGGGTTCGCCTGCTCAACATCGCCTATCGAATGATCGGCGAAATGGCGGCGGCCGAGGATGTCGTGCAGGAGGCGTGGCTGCGCTGGCGCGGCGCCGAGGAAGCGGAAATTCGCGATCCGCGCGCCTGGCTGTCGACGGTGACCATACGCTTGTCGCTCGACGCCCTGCGCGCCGCCAAGGCGAAGCGCGAAAGCTACGTTGGCCCGTGGTTGCCCGAGCCGGTTCTGCCTGACGACGCTCGCGCCTTCACCGACGATTCGCCGTTAAGGCATGCGGAGATCGCCTCCGATTTTTCCCTGGCGCTCATGCATCTGCTCGAACGGTTGACGCCTGAAGAGCGCGCGGCCCTGATTCTGCGCGACGCCTTCGATTTTGAATATGGCCAGATCGCCGCGACGCTCGGCAAGAGCGAGACCGCGAGCCGCAAGCTGGTCAGCCGCGCGCGCGAGCGGGTCAAGGCCGAGCGTCCGCGCTTTTCCGCCTCGGCCGAGAAACATCGCGACCTGCTGACGCGCTTCGCCAAGGCCAGCCTGGCGACGGACGAGAACGAACTCGCCGCGCTCTTTGCTTCGGACGCCGTCGCCTATACGGATGGCGGCGGTCGCGTGATCGCG
>SSMV01000021.1 GCA_004799435.1 Bradyrhizobium sp. | reverse complement strand
GCGGCGAGGAAATTGGCCATGGCGGCGAGAACCGGCGCATTGGCGGCTTCCGCGCCGTGGCGGCGGGCGAGCCAGGCGGGATCGTCGTAGCCAAGCTGGGTTCGCCCCGCCTCGTCGCGCCACACCAGTGCTTTCAGCGGCAGATCGATCCCCATCGTCGCGGAGGCCTGCATCAGCGACGTACCGGCGCGCGGATTGCCGAAAATGAGAACCTCGGTCGGGCGGAGCGTCAGGCCGACGCTCGCCGCCGCGCCGGCATGATCGATGCGGGCAAGCACGCTGGCGCCGCGACGGGTCACCGCCGCCGCAAGCCGGTCCATGGTCTCGCGCGGCTCGAAATCGCTTGGTGCGACGATCATTCCTTCAGGCGTCATCGGCCTGCCTCCTCCGCCACGCTCGCGCGCGGCGAGACGCTACTGAAATATGTCGTAGCCGCCCTGCATGCAAATCGAGTCGACCATCGTCAGTGTGTTGTCGCTTCGCGCTTTGCCCAGCGCGACGATCTCGACTTTGGCGAGTGCGCCATTGCGGTCGAATGTCAGATGCGCGCGGAAATCACGAAATCCGGCATCGTCATTCGGCAGGCCATATTCGCCAGCGAGATAGCCGCTCACCCGCGCGCAATAATCCATCGCGCGGTCATGCGGCGCGACGACAAGCGGCAGCCATCTGAAGTCGTGATGGTCGTGATCGCTGAGCTTCGTCAACACCGCGTCGGCGATCATCGCCTTCTCGGCCTCGCTCAGCGCCCGGCGCGGCGCGGCGATGGACCCGCGGCTCGGCTCCATCGGCGCCAACAAGGCTGAGGAGCTCGCCGAGCAGGCGGCCAATACGAGAGACAGAGCGGTAAGGAGCGCCAATCTCCTAGCGCGATGCTCGATTGAACCGATGCGCAAAGCCGAGCCCTCCGTGCGCCAGGATTCAATCAACGAACCTGACGGGCGGAAAGTTCCTCTGGCCTTGATGGGAATGACGATGACGGCGAAAGGCGCGCTGCGCCGATCCGCCGTCAGAACAGGAAATATCGCTGCGCCATCGGCAGCTTGTCGGCCGGCTCGCAGACCAGCAACACGCCATCGGCGGTGACGGCGTAGGTTTCCGGATCGACCGTGATCTTCGGCGTCGCGCCATTGTGGATCAGGCTCTTCTTGCCGATCTTGCCGCGCGTGTTCTCGACCGCGACCAGTCGCTTGCCGACCTTCAGCTTGCGCGCCAGGCCCTTCTCGATCGCTTCGCCGGAGACGAAGGTCAGCGAGGTTCCCGTCCGCGCGCGCCCAAAGCTGCCGAACATCGGCCGATAATGGACCGGTTGCGGCGTCGGGATCGACGCATTGGGGTCGCCCATCTGGGCCGAGGCGATGGCGCCGCCCTTGACGACCAGATCGGGCTTCACTCCGAAGAAAGCCGGGGTCCACAGCACGAGATCGGCGAGCTTGCCCTTCTCGATCGAGCCGATGTGCTTGGCGACGCCATGGGCGATCGCCGGATTGATCGTATATTTGGCGACATAGCGCTTGGCGCGGAAATTGTCGTTATTCGGCCCATCGCCATCGAGTGGCCCGCGCTGACGCTTCATCTTGTCGGCCGTCTGCCAGGTGCGGATGATCACTTCGCCGACGCGGCCCATCGCCTGACTGTCGCTCGACATCATCGAGAGCGCGCCGAGATCGTGGAGAATGTCTTCCGCCGCGATCGTCTCCTTGCGGATACGGCTCTCGGCGAAAGCGAGATCTTCGGGAATGGCGCCGTCGAGGTGATGGCAGACCATCAGCATGTCGAGATGTTCGTCGAGCGTGTTCTTGGTGTAGGGCCGCGTCGGATTGGTCGAGGACGGCAGTACATTGGGCAGACCGGCGACCTTGATGATGTCGGGCGCATGGCCGCCGCCCGCGCCTTCGGTATGAAAGGCGTGGATGGTGCGGCCTTTGAACGCTTTGATGGTGTCCTCGACGAAGCCCGATTCATTGAGCGTGTCGGTGTGGATCATCACCTGAATGTCGTAATCGTCGGCGACCGACAGACAGCAGTCGATCGCCGCCGGCGTGGTGCCCCAGTCCTCGTGAAGCTTGAGCGCGCAGGCGC
>SSMV01000020.1 GCA_004799435.1 Bradyrhizobium sp. | reverse complement strand
TCGAACGGCCGCTTGGCCTGTTGTTTGCGACTTTCTGCGCCACCAGCGCGACGGCCTCCTTCATGGCCTATCATTTTCACGATCTCAGCCCCTATGTGCTGATCGGCAATCCGTTGACGCTGACGGTGATCGAGCTTTTCGCCGTGCCGGGCGCGCTGCTCGGCGCGGCGCTCTATCCGCTCGGCCTCGACGCGCCGGTCTGGCTCTATGTCGGGCAGGGCATCCGCTTCATCCTCTGGGCGGCGCGCTACATCGCCGCCGCGCCCGGTTCGACCCTGCATCTGCGCGAATTCGCGCCTTATGCGCTGCCCTTTCTCAGCCTCGCGGTGCTGAGCATGACGCTGTGGCGAAGCTGGACTTTCCGCGCCATGGCGATTCCCTTCGCGCTCATCGGCGTTCTCGGGGCGTTGAACGGCCCGCGCTATGACGCCATCCTTGCGCCGACCGGCGATCTCGCCGCGGTGCGCGACGAAGACGGGCGGTTGCAGATTGTCGGCAAGCGTTTCAACGCTTTCGCCGCCGAGCAATGGCTCAGCGCCGACGGCGACGAACGCGATCCCCAAACCGCCCGCGATCCCGATGCGCCCTGCGATCGGCTGGGCTGCGTCGCCGCGCTGACCGACGGCCAGACCTTAAGTCTCGTCCTCGACCCCGCCGCTTTCGAGGAGGATTGCGCCCGCGCCGATGTCGTGGTCAGCGCCCTCGCCGCGCCAGCCGATTGCGCCGCTGTGACCTATGACGCGCGCAGGCTGGCGACGAGCGGGGCGGTCGGGCTCACCTGGGACGGGACGCGTTTTGTCGCCGCCGCCGAACGCGCGCCGCTCGAAGATCGTCCCTGGTCGCCGGCCCCCAAACGCCCGCGCTCCGAGCGCGTCGTGCGGCCGGGCCAGAGCGCGAGCCATGGCGCCGATCCGGCCGACCCGGCCGAGGCGCCGGCGGATGTGTCAAGCCCGCCATAGGCGCTTCGTGGTTGCTTCAGGTGGCCGCTTCTGCGCCCTCATCGTTCGAGACGCGCCGCTTACGCGGCGCTCCTCACGATGAGGGGGATCGGAGAAGACTCTCTCCTGACTTGGCCTGTCGCCCTCGTCCTGAGGAGCCCGCGAAGCGAGCGTCTCGAAGGGCGAGGGCCGCGCTCAAAATGAAAAGGGCGTCCCGAGGGACGCCCTTCATTCACCGAAGCGAAGCGGCGAAGCCGCTTACTTGATCTTGGTTTCCTTGAACTCGACGTGCTTGCGCGCCACCGGATCGTATTTCTTGAAGCTGAGCTTCTCGGTCTTGGTGCGCGCGTTCTTCTGCGTGACGTAGAAATAGCCGGTGTCGGCGGAGGACAGCAGCTTGATCTTGAGCGAGGCGGCCTTGGCCATGGCGAATAATCCGTTGAGCGGCGCCAAGCGCCGAAAAATGAAAACAGCGCCATGGGGGTCACCCGCCAGCGCCAGTTGCGCGGCACCATAGTCGGGGAGCGCCGGAAGTCAAGGCGTTAGCTCATGCCGGCGATCCGCTCCAGCTTGCGATTTCTCTTAAGCTTTGCTTGGGATTGCGCCTCAGCAACCCACGAGGGCCGGATGAGTGAATTGCGCCGCCTCTACCCGCCGATCGAACCCTATAAGACCGGCATGCTCGATGTCGGCGAGGGCCATCGGGTCTATTGGGAGCGCTGCGGCCGGCCGGGCGGCAGACCGGCGGTCTTTCTCCATGGCGGGCCGGGCGGCGGCGTCGCTCCCGATCATCGGCGGCTGTTCGATCCGGCGGCTTACGACGTCACACTGTTCGACCAGCGCGGCTGCGGCCGCTCGACGCCCAACGCCAGTCTGGAGGCCAACGACACCTGGCGCCTGGTCGCCGACATCGAGCGGCTACGCGAAGCCGCCGGGGTCGAGCGCTGGCTGGTGTTCGGCGGCTCATGGGGATCGACGCTGGCGCTCGCCTATGCCGAGACGCATCCCCAGCGCGTCGGCGCGCTCATCTTGCGCGGCGTCTACACGGTCACGCGGGCCGAGCTCGACTGGTATTATCAGTTCGGCGTCTCGGAGATGTTTCCCGACAAATGGGAGAAGTTTCTGGCGCCGATCCCGGAGGCCGAGCGCGGCGACATGATCGCCGCCTATCGCAAGCGCCTCACCGCCGAGGATCGCGCGACGCGCGTCAGCGCCGCGAAGGCCTGGAGCCTGTGGGAAGGCGAGACGATCACGCTGTTGCCCAACCCCGCGTTTTCGACCGTGCACGGCGAAGAGGATTTCGCGCTCGCCTTCGCGCGCATCGAGAACCATTATTTCACCCACAATTGCTGGCTCGAGGAGGGGCAGTTGCTGCGCGACGCCCACAAGCTCGCCGACATTCCCGGCGCGATCATTCAGGGACGCTACGACATGCCCTGTCCGGCGCGTTACGCTTACGCGCTGCACAAGGCCTGGCCGGAGGCCGAGTTTCATCTTGTCGAAGGCGCAGGCCATGCGTGGAGCGAGCCCGGCATTCTCGACCAGCTAATCCGCGCGACCGACGATTTCGGCGCGCGATGAGGAGCTAGCGCCGCGCCTCGGTCGCCATCCGCAGCGCAAGGCCGGCCAGCACCGTCGCCATCAGCCAGCGCTGCGCCGCCAGCCAGAACGGCCGTCCGGCAAGGAAAAGCGCGATCGAACCGGCCGTCATCGCGATACAGGCGTTGATCGTGACGCTGATCGCAATCTGCGTGAAGCCCAGCGTCAGCGACTGGCCGAGCACGTGGCCGATCTTCGGGTCGATGAATTGCGGCAGCAACGAGAGATAAAGCACCGCGATCTTCGGATTGAGCAGGCTGGTGACAAAGCCCATCGCGAAGAGCTTGCGCGCATTGTCGCGCGGCAGATCGCGCAGTTGAAATGGCGAACGCCCGCCCGGCCGCACCGATTGCCAGGCGAGGAAAAGCAGATAAAGCGCACCGGCGATGCGCAGCGCGTCATAGGCATAGGGGACGGCGATCACCAGCGCCGTGATGCCGAGCGCGGCGCTGAGCATATAGACGACGAAGCCGAGCGCGACGCCGCCGAGCGACACCAGCCCGGCGCGCGGCCCCTGGCAGATCGAACGCGAAACGAGGTAAATCATATTCGGGCCGGGCGTCAGGACCATGCCGAGGGCGACAAGCGCGAAACCAAGCCAGGCGGCGAGATGGGGCATGAAGGGGCCTCGGGTTTGGCGCGGGCGGCGTCGCGCGCTGGTCTTAGCCTAGCGGGCAGTGTCGCAAGAGGCGAGCCCTGCTGACGATGAGCGAGAGGGAAAGAGGAACCGTGCCGCATAAAGCCGTCGTCCGCGACGCCGCCGAAGCCGACATCGCGGCTGTCGCCCGCATCTACGCCCGTCATGTCGAGACCGGTATCGCCAGTTTCGAGGAGATCGCGCCGAGCGTCGAGGAGATGCAGGCGCGTCGCCGCAAGGCGCTCGATTGCGGCGCGCCCTATCTCGTCGCCGAATTTGAGGGCGCGATCGTCGGCTATTGCTACGCCGGCCTCTATCATGCGCGGCCGGCCTATCGCTACACGCTGGAAGATTCGGTCTATGTCGCGCAGGGCATGGGCGGGCATGGCGTCGGCGCAGCGCTGCTCGGCGAGTTGATTACCCGCTGCGAGCAGGGGCCGTGGCGGCAGATGGTCGCCGTCATCGGCGACAGCGGCAACGCGGCGTCGATCGCGCTGCATCGCCGCTTTGGTTTTGAATGGGTCGGCGCGCTGCGTTCGGTCGGATTCAAATTCGGCCGCTGGGTCGACGTGCCAATCATGCAGCGCGCATTAGGGCCAGGCGACGAGCCGCCGCTTCCCGGCGCTAGTGCGGCGCCGGCGCGCTGATGCCGATCATCGGGCCGAGCGGCGCGAGTTCGTCGTCGCGGCCGAGTTCGGGCGCATAGAGTGACGAAACCGAGCCGTCGAGGAACAGCGCATTGGCGCAGCCGAGCCCGTCGCGGAACAGTCGCGCGAAACCGTGGAAAGTCACCGGCGCGTCGGAAATGACGAACAGCGCCGTGACGCCATTGAGCACGCAGACGCCATTGCGAATCTTCTCCGAGGCGCCGGTCGGCAGGATTTTCGGATGGATATGGCCGTCGATGACCAGCATCGGTCCCGATTGCGTGGCGAAACGGGCGGCCGGCGGCGCGGCGAGGAAGCGCGAGGTTTCCTCGACTCCGGCGAGGCCGTCGCCGATCCAGAACACGCCATTGGGCAGCAGATGAAAATTGGTCGGGCCGGCGCGGGTGTCGGCTTTGCGCAATTGCTTGCCATCTTCGACATAGAGGCCGACGGGGGCGAAATCGTCGCCGAACATCCCCGCGTTCATTGCGAAACGCAGCGTCCGCCCGCGTGCGGCGAGCGCTGTCGCGAGCGGAGCGAAATTGCCATAGGGCTTGTCGTCCGACCCGCTCCAATAGAGGCGGATGTCGTCATGGCGCACGTCGAAGGAACAGACCGTATATTGCGCCGAATCGAATGTGCGCGATGCGCAACCGGGCGGCGCGGCGGCAGGCGCTGCGCCGGCCGGCGACGAAGAGAGCAGGGCGCCGGCGATGAGGCACGTCGCAAGGCCCGGCGCGCCGCGGCTCATCACAGCACCTTGCCCGGATTGAAGAGGCCCGTCGGGTCGAGCGCCGCCTTGAGCTTGCGCATCAGATCGAGCGCCACGGGGTCTTTGACCTGTTTAAGCAATTCGCGCTTGAGGACGCCGATGCCGTGTTC
>SSMV01000002.1 GCA_004799435.1 Bradyrhizobium sp. | reverse complement strand
CGGCGCGTCGAGTCTCGTTTCGCGCCGTCACCGCGTCATGGCCGGGCTTGACCCGGCCATCCATGTGCGCTGGGCGGAATGGCCGTCTGACGGCGCGTTCTTCTTTCGCAAACGAGCATAACGCGTCGAGACGTGGATGGCCGGGTCAAGCCCGGCCATGACGGGCACAGAGACGTAGTCAGTAGCGATATTGCTCGCTCTTGAACGGCCCCTGCTGGGCGACGCCGAGATAGGTCGCCTGCGCGTCGGTCAGCTTGGTCAGCTTGGCGCCGACCTTGGCGAGATGGAGCGACGCGACCTTCTCGTCGAGATGCTTGGGCAGCGTATAGACCTGCTTGTCATATTGGCCGGGCTTGGTGAAAAGCTCGATCTGCGCCAGCGTCTGATTGGTGAAAGAGGCCGACATGACGAAGGAGGGATGGCCGGTCGCATTGCCGAGATTCACCAGCCGACCCTCGGAGAGCAGGATGATGCGCTTGCTGTCGGGAAATTCGATTTCGTCGACCTGCGGCTTGACGTTGTTCCACTTGAAATTGCGCAGGCTCGCGACCTGAATCTCGGAATCGAAATGGCCGATGTTGCAGACGATGGCCCGGTCTTTCATCGCTCGCATATGATCGAGGGTGATGACGTCGACATTGCCGGTGCAGGTGACGAAAATATCGGCGCGCGGCGCGGCCTCCTCCATCGTCGTGACTTCATAGCCCTCCATCGCCGCCTGCAGCGCGCAGATCGGATCGACTTCGGAGACGATGACGCGACAGCCGGCGTTGCGTAGCGAGGCCGCCGAGCCTTTGCCGACGTCGCCGAAGCCGGCGACCATCGCCACTTTGCCCGCCATCATCACGTCGGTGCCGCGACGGATGCCATCGACCAGCGACTCGCGGCAGCCATAGAGATTGTCGAATTTCGACTTGGTGACGCTGTCATTGACGTTGATCGCCGGCCACAGCAGGCGGCCCTCTTTCGCCATGATGTAAAGGCGATGCACGCCGGTCGTCGTCTCCTCGGTCACGCCGCGGATCGCCGTGGCGTTCTTGGCGTACCAGCCCGGCTTCGCCTTGAGGCGGCTCTTGATCGAAGCGAAGAGAACTTCCTCTTCCTCGTTGGTCGCCTTGTCGAGAAAACCGGTGTCGCCCTTTTCGGCGCGCAGGCCGAGATGGATCAGCAACGTCGCGTCGCCGCCGTCGTCGAGGATCATGTTCGGACAACCGCCGTCGGCCCATTCGAAGATGCGATGGGTGTAGTCCCAATAATCCGTGAGGCTCTCACCCTTGACCGCGAAGACCGGCGTGCCGGAAGCGGCGATCGCCGCCGCGGCGTGATCCTGCGTCGAATAGATGTTGCAAGAAGCCCAGCGCACGTCGGCGCCGAGCGCTTTCAGCGTCTCGATCAGCACCGCGGTCTGGATCGTCATATGCAGCGAGCCGGCGACCCGGGCGCCGCGCAGCGGCTGGCTGACCGCGAATTCGGCGCGGGTCGCCATCAGACCGGGCATTTCGGTCTCGGCGATCGAAATTTCCTTCCGCCCATATGCGGCAAGGCCCAGATCGGCGACGGCGTAATCGGCGGCTTTGCTCATGGCGGGGATATTCCTGCGGGTTGCGAGTATGGCGGGTCGCTTAGCAAATCCGCCCGCAAATCGCAATAAAGATATAAGCAAATCTTTATATGAGCCCGAAAGTCGCGAATTCTGCGCGCGCCGAGGCGCTCGGCGAAATTAACTTTGCTCAGGGGATAGGCGCCGGGCCTTGTCGCCGCCGCGCCGACACATGCTATAAGCAAGAAACGCGCCGTAAAGCGGGCGAGCGTGGGGCGTCAAGCGGCTGGTGGGTGGGAATGGCGTTGGCGAATAGACTCGCGATGCGACAGGGCCAGTCCATGGTCCTGACGCCGCAGCTCCTGCAGGCGATCAAATTGCTGCAGATGCCCAACGCGGAACTGTCGGCCTTTATCGAAGCCGAGCTGGAGCGCAACCCTTTGCTCGAACGGGCGGATGAGCTTCCCGCCCACGATCCGGCCGGCGAATCCCACGAGGTCGAAGCCGCCCCGGCGACCGCCGAGCCGGGGGACTGGGCTTCCGAATCGCTGGAGTCCGACCCGGAAGCTCTGGCGCGCAATCTCGGCACGGAAATCGACAACGCCTTCGAACTTGAGCGCCCGACCTCCGCGCCAGCCGCTGCAACCGACGAGGGTCAGGGCCTGTCGTCGAGCGCCTGGAGCGGCGCGACGGGACGCGGCGGCGATGAAGCGGCGCCCGATCTTGCCGCCTATGTGGCGCAGACCATCAGCTTTTCCGAACATCTCACCCGTCAGGCGATGATGGTCGTGCAGGATCCGAGCGACCGCATGATCGCCGCGGCTTTGATCGACGCGCTCGACGAGGCCGGCTATCTCAGCGCCCCGCTCGACGAGATCGCGCAGCGGATCGGCGCGCCGCTCGCGCGCGTCGAGGCTGTATTGACGTTGTTGCATGGCCTCGAGCCGACCGGCGTCTTCGCCCGCGACCTCGCCGAATGTCTGGCGCTGCAGCTCATCGAGCGCGATCGCTACGACCCGGCGATGCAGGGGCTGATCGCCAATCTGCCGGCCCTGGCGCGGCGCGACTTCGCAACGCTCAGGCGCGCTTGCGGCGTCGACGACGCCGACATCGCCGATATGATCGGCGAGATCCGCCGTCTCGATCCCAAGCCCGCCCGCAGTTTCGGCGCGCCGCCCGAGCCCCCGGCGATCCCCGACGTCTTCGTCACCGCCGCGCCGGACCATTCCTGGCGCATCGAACTCAACAGCGACGCGTTGCCGCGCGTTCTGGTCAACGAGACCTATGCGGCGCGAATCAAGCGCGGCGCGACGCGCGACGAGGACAAGCAATTCATCTCAGCCAATTTGCAGACGGCGAATTGGCTGACCAAGAGTCTCGAGCAGCGCGCAAGAACCATCCTCAATGTTGCGTCCGAGATCGTGCGTCGCCAGGACAGTTTTTTCATTCAGGGCGTTGCGGGCTTGCGGCCGCTCAATCTGAAAGCGGTCGCCGACGCGATCGGCGTCCATGAATCGACCGTCTCGCGCGCCACATCGAACAAATTCATTCAGACGCCGCGCGGCTTGTTCGAGATGAAATATTTCTTCACAACCTCGATCGCGTCAGTGGCGAGCGGGCCTGCCCAGGCGCATTCCGCCGAGTCGGTGCGCTTCCGCATCAAGCAGATGATCGACGCCGAGAACCCCGCGGAGATCCTGTCGGACGACGTCATCGTTACGCGTTTGCGCAAGGCCGACATTGTCGTCGCGCGACGCACCGTCGCAAAATACCGCGACAGTCTGCGCATTCCCTCCTCGGTGGAACGCCGCCGGGTCAAAATGGGCGACCTGCGTCCGATCGGCGCGTCGGCGGAGCCTCTAAGTCTCTAATCTGCAAACGCTTCCCGGCGCGGTCGCGCGGGACCAACGTGCAAGATTGACTTCGCCCGGAGAGGCTTCTAACGCTACGCGCGCGAACCAAGCGAAGCATGGCTGGCGCGATTCCAGACGTTGCGGATAGGGCGCCAAGAGACCGATCGAGCATCAAGAAACTAGTCGAACATCCCGACGGCGCGAGGCAGAAGATGGCCGCGGGATGGACTTGAATCGATCAAGACTTGGAATGGTCAAGAGAGGCCCGCGGATCGATGCCCCTGAGAGTGTCCGGCAAGAATCTCGACATCGGCGAATCGCTGCGCGCGCATGTTCTGGAAAAAATCGAAGCCATCATGGCGCGCCATCATGACGGGCGCGTCAGCGGCCATGTCGTCATCTCGCGCGAAGGCTCCGGCTTTCGCGCCGACTGCGCGCTGCATTTAAGTTCGGGCGTCGATCTCCAGGCCGAGGGCAAGGCCCAGGAGCCCTATGTCAGTTTTGAAGCGGCGCTCGACAAGATCGAGCGGCGCCTTCGCCGCTACAAGACCCGCCTCAAGGCGCGCAGCGCCTCGAGCGAGAGCGAGAGCGACGATTCCGCGATGCAGATCGTCGGCTACAAGATCGAGGCGCCGGATGAGGCCGAGGACGTCGTCGAGGACTATAAGCCTGTCGTGGTGGCCGAAGGTTCGCGACCGCTCAAGAGCCTGTCCGTCGCCTCGGCGGTCGCCGAGCTCGATCTCGGCGGCGCGCCGCTGGTTGTCTTTCAACACGCCGGCAGCGCGCGCGTGAACATTGTCTACCGTCGCGCCGACGGCGCGATCGGTTGGCTCGATCCGCATTAGTTCGCCGACGCGACCCGCCGGCTTCCCCCTTTCCGAGCGATCTATGGCTCTGACCGACATCCTTTCGCCCGACGCGATCTTTTCCGCGCTACGCGTCAACGGCAAGAAACAGGCGATACAGGAGATGAGCGAGCGCGCCGCGCAGCTCTCCGGCCTGCCGGCGCGCGAGATTTTCGACGTGCTCCTGCAGCGCGAGCGCCTGGGCTCGACCGGGGTCGGCGACGGCATCGCCATTCCGCATGGCAAGCTCGCCAAATGCACGCGCATCTTCGGCATCTTTGCCCGTCTCGAACGCGCGATCGACTTCGAGGCGCTTGACGGCATGCCGGTCGACCTGATCTTCCTTTTGCTGGCGCCGGAAGCGGCAGGCGCCGATCATCTCAAGGCGCTGGCGACGATCGCCCGCGTTTTGCGAGCGCCCGATCTGGCGGCGCAGTTGCGGGCGACGCGCGACGCTTCGGCGATTTATTCGCTGCTGACGCTGACGCCGGCCTCCAACGCGGCGTGACGAATTTCTCGAGGCAAGGGACAGAGATGAAAGCGCGCGTCACCGTCACCCTGAAGTCGGGCGTTCTCGATCCGCAGGGCAAAGCGATCGAAGGCGCGCTGAAGGCGCTCGGCATCGACGGCGTCGCCAAGGTCCGGCAGGGCAAGGTCTTCGATATTGAGCTCGACGCCGGCGACCAGGCCGCCGCGCAGCGCCAGCTCTCGCAGGCTTGCGAAAAGCTGCTGGCCAACACCATCGTCGAAGATTACGCGGTGGCCTATGAGTAAGCCGCTGCGCACCGCGGTCGTTGTCTTTCCCGGCTCCAACCGCGAAGGCGACATCGCCCGCGCGCTACGTCAGGCGAGCGGCGAGGCGCCGGCCTTCGCCTGGCACGCTGACCGTCAATTGCCGCCGGGCACGGATCTGGTCGTGTTGCCGGGCGGCTTCTCCTATGGCGACTATCTGCGTTGCGGCGCTATCGCCGCGCGCGCCCATATCATGGACGCCGTCAGGGCTCACGCTGAGCGCGGCGGGCTGACGCTCGGCGTCTGCAACGGGTTCCAGATCCTGTGCGAGGCCGGGCTGCTGCCCGGCGTGTTGATGCGCAACGCGCGCCGCCGCTTCGTCTGCCGCATGCAGCATCTGCGCGTCGAGAACGCTGCGACGCCTTTCGCGCGGCGCTATCGGGCGGGCCAGATCGTCAAGGTCGCGATTGCTCATGGCGAAGGCAATTTCACCATCGACCCCGCCGGGCTTGCCGAGCTTGAGCGCGACGGCCGGGTCGCATTTCGCTATTGCGACGCTGCCGGCGCGGTGGGCGGCGAAGCCAATCCGAACGGCTCGATCAACGCCATCGCCGGCGTCTATAGCGCGCGCTTCAATGTGCTCGGCCTAATGCCGCACCCTGAGAATCTCATCGACCCGCTGGTCGGTGGAATCGACGGCAGGGGCATGTTCGATGGCCTGGCGGCCTGACCTCGGTCCGCCTTGATGTCGCCGTCTCCGTTGCACAATGTCTGTCGGACGGATTTTACGCCGAATGAGTGATTCGCTCGAACGCCTCTACGCTTCCGTGGTCGCCGCCCGAGGGCGCGACCCGTCGATTTCGCGCACCGCCAAGCTGTTTCGCGACGGCGTGCAGAAAATGGCCAAGAAGCTGATCGAGGAAGCGATCGAGGTCGGTCTCGACGCGGTGCAGATGAATCGCGAAGCGGCGATCCTGGAAAGCGCCGACGTGCTTTATCAGCTCGCCGTCATCTGGGCCGAATGCGGCATCGCGCCCGACGACGTCTTTGCCGAGATCGATCGCCGCCAGCGCGTCTATGGCATCGCGGAAAAATTACCCAAACAGGCAAGCGTCGCGCAGGCGCGTCGTTTGTTGGTCGGCGCTCCTGGGCGGAAGGCCGTTTCTTGACAGAGTCGTTTCTTGAATCGCGGCGTCATATCGACGCTTTGGGCTTGACCTAGAAGAATAGCGCGGTCAAATCCGCGCGCCGGGTGGGATCGCCGAGCCGATCGTCGGCGCGCCGCCGCAGGGTCGACGGAGGCTGCTTTGAGTGAGAGCAAGATTGACGATCGGCTGGCCCGGCTCTTTCCCGACCATAGCGAAGCGCCCGTCGTCCCGGTTGTCGCCGCGACGCCGCTGGAGACCGTGGAGGCAGTCTTCGCCGCTCCGCCGGTCGCGATCGAGCCGCCCGTCTCCTCGGCGCCCGCTGCTGCGCCGCGCGAACCGCTGCTCTACGCCGATTCAACCGCCAATGCCGATCTGCTGAACGCTGGCGAAGCGACCTGGCCGCTCGCCGAGCTTTGCTTGGCGATTGACGCCCAGTCGCCGTTCCTGATCGGCTTCCTCGGACCATCGGGCTCGGGGGCGAGCTTCGCGCTGCGCCGATGGCGCGAGAATGTTGAGACGCTGGCCGCCGCCGCGGCGCGGACCTCCGGCAGTCCTTTCGTTTCCAACATCGTGGTGGCGACGATCGACGCGGCCAGCGTTGCCGACGATCCGGCGAGCGCGATCGCTTCAGCCGCCTTCGCCGCGCTTGAGCGCGATCGCGACGGCGTCAATTACGCCGCACTCGCCGACGAGGCGGCCCATGCCGGCGCCGACCCGCTGCGCGCCGCCACCGCCGCCGCAGAGCGTCACGACGAAGCCGTCCGGCGCCTGGAAACCGAAAGGGCGTCGCGCGACGAAGTCGAAGCCAAGCGCGCGCGCCTCACCGAGGCGCTGCTCTACGAAACCCCCGGTTCGCGGGTCGACGGCTATATTCGCGCCAAGCGCAGCGCGATCGACACGCGGCTGCGCCAGTTCGATCTCGCCGAAGGCGACCCGGCGCTCAACTATCGCCATCTGGTGCGCGATTTCGACGCCGCCGGTCCCGCCGCCCGGGCCAGCGTCTTCCTGCGCGCCATCTGGGCCTATCGCGGCCAGTTCCGTTGGCTGACGCTCGCCTTCGTCGCCTTCCTGCTTGCTTTCGCGCTTGGCGAGGCGCGCGGATCGGCTGGCGAGGGCCTGCGCGGATTGGCGACGTTTCTTGCGCCCTTCGCCGACTGGCTCGCCGCGCATGACGCATGGCTCGCCGGCCTCGAAGAAGGGCTGACGATCGTCGGCTTCGTCGCTCTGGCGATCAACCTCTGGCGCGCCTTCGCTTTCGCCGCAATGCTGTTGCGCGGGCAAAGCCTGCTCACCCAGGATCTGCGCGACCGGCGTCGTGAGCTCGATCTCAGTTCGGCGCGACTCAATCAACGCGTCGCAACCCTCGATGCGCAGGTCGATGCGGCCGCCCGCCACGCCGAGGCCGCGACCAAGCGGGTCGGCGCCGTCAGGCGTTCCGATCGCGCGCCCGGCCCGATCTTCACCAGCGGCCCGGAGACTCCCCGGCAAGCGGCGAATGCCTTCTTTATCCAGCTCGGCCGCCTGATGAGCGCCTCCAGTCCGACGACGACGCCGGCGCCGCAGCGGCTCGTCTTCGTCTTCGACAATCTCGACGCGCTCGCCCCAGCCGCCGCCGCGCAATTGCTGGAGACGGCCCATGCGATGCTGGGGCCCGGCTCGGTCGGCGCCGTCGCCTGCAATCCGGCGTTTCTTGCGCGTCTTGAGGGCGAAGGCGACGCCGTGCGGCGACGCATCGAGAAGCTCTTCCCGATCGTCTTCAATGTGGCGACGCTCGTTCCCGCCGACAGTGGCCGTTTCGTCGCGCGGCTCATCGGCTCCAACGCCGTCACCCGGGCCCATCGCCACGCCGACGCGGGCGGCTCGGCGATCGTTGAGCCCTTCTCGCCCGGCGAGACCGCACTGCTTGCTGCGCTGGCGCCGCTTGCCGGTTCAAGCCCGCGCGCGGTCAAGCGTTTCCTCAACGCCTATCGCGTCTCGCGCGCCTCAAGCGCGCCGCGACCTGTCGTCGCCTTGATGCTGGCGGTCCGGCTTGGCGGCGATCGCGCCGCCCTGGCGGCGATCCGCGAGGCGCTCGCCGGCCACGGCCCCTATCTCGCGGATCTTGCCGGGCCGCCGTCGCTTGTCGCTGCGATCGACGCGGCGCGCGGCGCCGGCGGCGCGATCTCGCTCGCCGACGCGCAGTCCGCCTGGGAGGTCGCCTCTCGCTACACCCTGCCGGGTTGAGCGCTTGCCCGGTTAAGCGCTCGGCTCAGTGGGCGGCGGGCGCCTCGGCGGCGATCTTCGCCATCCCCGGCAACTGGCTGTCGTCCCAGCCGCCGCCTAGCGCGACGATCAGCGCGACGACATCGATCAGACGCTGAGCGCGCGTCGAGAGCGCATTTTCCTGATCGCTGAGTTCGGTCGCCTGGGCGGTCACCACCGTGGTGAAATTCTGAGTGCCGGCGCTGTACTCGTTGAGCGCGATCTGAACCGATTGCCTGGCCGCGCTGACGGCGTCGCTTTGCACCCCAAGTTCCTGGGTAAGCGTCGGCACCGCCGACAATTGATCCTCGACCTGCTGGAAGGCCGTCAGCACCGTCTGGCGATAGGCGGCGACGCTCGAATCATAAGTCGCCCGAGCCGCGGCGACCTGGGCGTCGGTCAACCCGCCATTGAACAGAGGCTGGGCGATCGACGCGGCGTAAGACCAGACCGGATTGGCGCCGGCGATCTGCCTGATGAAAGGATTGCCGACATAGCCGACCGCGCCCGACAGAGTGAAATCGGGATAGTAGCCAGCGATCGCGACGCCGATCGCCGCGTTTTGCTCCTGCATCATCCGCTCGGCCGCGGCGATGTCGGGACGACGCTCAAGCAGGGCGGTCGGCACGCCGACCGGAACGTTGGGAATGTCCTGCGGCAGCGCCTCATGCGGCACGGAAAGATCGGCCGGTGGCCGGCCCATCAGCACCGCGATGGCGTGTTCGTTCTGCGTTCGCGTCACATTGACCGCGATCTCTTGCGCCTGCTGGGCAAGCACTTGCGCCTGCGCGGTGATGACGTCCGATTTTGCGGCGGTGCCGGCGGTATACTGGTTTTGCGTGATGCTGAGCGCGCGCTGATATTCCTTGACGGTGTCGCGCAGCAGATCGTCGAGCGCGTCGGCCTCCTGCAACTGGACATAGGCGGTCGCCAGCGCCGATTGCGCCAAGAGCGTCGCGTTGGCGAGATCGGCCGCGCTGACTTGCGCCGCAGCGCCCTGCTGTTCGACGGCGCGACGCACTTTGCCCCAGATGTCGAGCGTCCAGCTGCCGCTGAGCTCGGCGTCGAGCGTATCGTCGATCTTGCCGCCCATCGACTGACGGGTCAGCGACGGATTGAAATTGATGACCGGATAGAGGCCGGCGCGCGCTTCGGCGATCAAGGCCACCGCCTGGCGATAATTGGCTTCGTCTTCTTTGAGGGTCTGGTTTGAAATCGCGACGCGAGCTTCCAGCTTATTGAGTTCGGCATCGCCAAACAGCTTCCACCACTCGCCCTTGGCGAAGTCGTCGCGCGGCGTCGCCTGCTTCCAGCCTTTGATTTCTTTGTAATGGTCGGAAACGATGGCCGAGGGGCGCAGATAGTCGGGACCGACGTTGCAACCGCCGAGCGCCAGAACAAGCCCGGCGACCGCCGGCGTGGACACGCGACTGAAGCTCATGACCCGGACTCCGCTAGGCGCACAGCCCCGCCCCCAACATAGAAGCGGCGCCACAGGCGGCCCAGCCAATTCCCGAACCGGTCGAGATAGAGGAAAATGACCGGCGTCGTATAGAGCGTCAGGGCCTGGCTAAACAGCAAGCCGCCGACGATTGTTATCCCCAGCGGATGACGCAATTCTGACCCCTCGCCAGTCCCCAGCGCGAGCGGCAACGCGCCGAACATCGCCGCGAAGGTCGTCATCATGATCGGCCTAAAGCGCAGCAGGCAGGCCTGAGTGATCGCCTCGCGACTCTCTAAACCTTCGTGTCGCGCCTGCAGCGCGAAGTCGATCATCATGATCGCGTTTTTCTTCACGATGCCTATCAGTAGAATGATGCCGATCGCCGCGATGATGGTGAACTCGGTGCTGAAAGCCCACAGGGCGATCAGCGCGCCGACGCTGGCGGGCGGCAGCGTCGACAGGATCGTCAGCGGGTGGATGTAGCTCTCATACAGAATGCCGAGCACGACATAGACGGCGAGCAGCGCCGCGGCGAAGAGCAGCGGCAGCGCTGATTGCGACTGCTGGGAAGTCGCGGCGGTGCCGGCGAAGACGCCGCGCACGGTCGAGGGCATGCGAATATTGGCCACCGCCGCGGCGATTTCCTGCTGCGCTTCGCTGAGCGCATGACCGGGCTCGAGATTGAAGGAGATGGTCGAAGCGGCGAACACGCCCTGGTGATTGACGCCGAGCGGCGTCTGGCCCCGGCCTAGGCTCGCCACCGCCGACAGCGGGACCATCGTCTCCGCCGAAGTCGTCACCGCCGCGCCGGCCGAGGCGCTGGAATGGCCGCTGGCGGCGAGCGCGTTCATCGCCAGATTGCGCGCCGAATCGGCGGCGATCGAGGCCGCCGAACTCGCCGCGGAGAGCGAAGCGGCGAATAGGCCGGCGCCGGCGTTGCTCTGCTGCACGCCAGAGGGATTGGCGCCCGAAGTCGAAATCCAGATGTTGCGCAGCATCGTCGGGCTCTGCCAATAGCGCGGCGCCACTTCCATGACGACGTGATATTGATTGAGCGCATTGTAGATCGTCGAGACCTGACGCTGGCCGAAGGCGTCGTAGAGCGTGTTGTCGACCGCCGCGACGGTGAGGCCGAGGCGGCTCAACGAGGCGCGGTCGATGTTCACGTCCGCCTCCAATCCGCCCTGCTGCTGATCGGAATTGAGATCCTTGAGCACGCTGCTCGATTGCAGCGCGGCGAGCAGCCGCGGCGCCCATTTGTAGAGTTGCGCGGTGTCGTCGGAGAGCAGCGTATATTGATAGGTGGCGTTGCTCTGCCGGCCGCCGGTGCGCAGATCCGAGACCGCGACCATGAAGAGCCGCGCGCCGGCGACGGCCGCCAATTTGCCGCGCAGCCTCGCCACCACCCCATCGGCGGTGACGTTGCGCTCTGCGAACGGTTTGAGCGAAATATAGACGAAACCGGAATTGGTCTGGCGTCCGCCCGTGACGCCTTCGACAGTGGCGACAGCGGGATCGTCCTGGACGATCGCCTGAAGCTGGGCGAGCTTCTGCTTCATCGCCTGAAACGAGATGCTCTGGTCGCCCTGGATCGAACCGATGAGCAGTCCAGTGTCCTGAACGGGAAAGAGGCTGTATTTCAGCTGACCGAACAGAAAGACATTGAGGACGATCATCGCGACCCAGATCCCAACGATCGCCAGCGGGAAGCGCAGCGCGCCCTTAAGCGTGACGCGGTAAAAATCAAGCATCGCTTCGAAGCCGCGTTCGGTGGTCCGGTAGAGCCAGCCATGACGGGTTGCGATGGTCTTCGACAGGATCAGCGAACACATCATCGGCGTCGTCGTCAGCGATACGACGAGCGAAATCAGCACGGCGACCGAAAGCGTCATCGCGAACTCGCGAAACAGACGCCCGACGATGCCGCCCATCAGCAACAAGGGCAGAAAGACCGCGATCAGCGACAGGCTGATCGACAGCACTGTGAAACCGACCTCGCGCGCGCCGGCGACCGCAGCTTGGAAGCGACTCTCGCCGGCCTCGATATGGCGCGTCACGTTTTCGAGCACGACGATGGCGTCGTCGACCACGAAGCCGGTCGAGATGGTCAGCGCCATCAGGGAGAGATTGTCGAGGCTGTAGCCAAGCAGATACATCACGGAGAAGGTGCCGATGATCGACACCGGCACCGCAATGGAAGGGATCGCCGCGGCGCGCACATTGCGCAGAAAGGCGAAGACCACGAAGATCACCAGCACGACGGCGGTGATCAACGTCCGCTCGGTGTCGGCGAGCGAACCGCGAATCGTGATCGAACGATCGACGACCACATTGAGATCGACATCGCCCGGCAGCGACGCCGCAAGCTGCGGCAATTCCGCCTTCACGCCGTCGACCGCCTGAATGATATTGGCGCCGGGCTGGCGCGACAGCACGATGCCGACCGACGGCTTGCCATTCGAAAGGCCGGCGTTGCGCAGATCCTCAACCGAATCGACGACCTCGGCGACATCGCTGAGCTTCACCGCCGCATTGTTGCGATAGGCGACGACCAGATCGCGATATTGATCGGCCTTGGTCGCCTGATCATTGGCGTAGATCTGATAGTGAAAATCGTCGTCCTCGACCGCGCCCTTGGGGCTGTTGGCGTTGGCGGCGGCGAGCGCGGCGCGAATGTCCTCGAGGCCAACGCCATATTTGAACAGCGCGCCGGGATCGAGCTCGACCCGCACCGCCGGAAGCGCACTGCCGACCACATCGACTTCGCCGATACCGTCGAGCTGCGAGAGCCGCTGCTGAAGGACATTGGAGGCGATGTCGTACATCTGCCCGGGCGTCCGGGTCGTGGAGGTCATCGCCAGCACCATGATCGGCGCGTCGGCGGGGTTGATCTTATGATAGCTCGGGTTGGAGCGCAGGCTGGTTGGCAGATCGGCACGCGCGGCGTTGATCGCCGCCTGCACGTCACGCGCCGCGCCGTCGATGTCGCGATCCAGGCCGAACTGCAACTGGATGCGGGTCGAACCGAGCGAACTCGACGAGGTCATCTCGTCTACGTCGGCGATCTGCCCCAGATGCCGCTCGAGCGGCGAGGCGACCGAACTCGCCATCGTGTCGGGGCTCGCCCCCGCCATCGAGGCCTGAACCGAGATATTGGGAAAATCCACCTGCGGCAGCGGCGACACCGGCAGGCGGCTGAAGGCGAGCAGGCCGGCGAGCGCGATGCCGATCGTCAGCAGCGTGGTCGCCACCGGACGGCGAATGAACAGTTCGGAGAGGCGATTGTTCACGGCGCCTCCGCCGTCTGCGGACCGCCGGTCGAGCCGGCGCCCAGCCGCACGGCGATCCGCTCAAAAAAGAGATAGATGACGGGCGTGCTGAACAGGGTCAGCGCCTGGCTGAACGCCAGTCCGCCGACGATCGCCAGACCGAGCGGATGGCGCAGCTCGGAGCCGACGCCGGTGCCGACCATCAGCGGCAGCGCGCCAAACATCGCAGCGACCGTCGTCATCAGGATCGGGCGCAGCCGCAGGAGACAGGCCTGATAGATCGCCTCGCGCGCCGGCAGTCCCTGATTGCGCTGGGCGTCGAGCGCGAAGTCGATCATCATGATCGCGTTCTTCTTGACGATGCCGATCAAGAGTACGATGCCAATGACGCCGATGATGTCGAGACCGGCGCCGGCCAATTCAAGCGAGAGTAGAGCGCCGATGCCGGCCGAGGGCAGCGTCGAGAGGATCGTGATCGGGTGAACGAAGCTCTCATAGAGAACGCCGAGCACGATATACATCGCCAACACCGCAGCGAGCAGAAGAAACGCCTCGTTCGATAGCGAGGCTTGGAACGCCTGCGCCGCGCCCTGGAAATTGATGCCGAAGCTCGTCGGAATCTTGATGTCGACCAGCGCGGCGTTGATCGCGTCCACCGCCGCGCCGAGCGAAGCGCCCGGCGCAAGGTTGAACGAAATCGTCGTCACCGGAAATTGCTTGAGATGCGAGATCTGCAGCGGCGACTGCTGAATGGCGAGCGAGCTGATGACGTTGAGCGGAACTTGCCCTGACGTCGAGCCGGACGACGGTAGAAAGATCGAATTCAGCGACGACACGGAACGGGTCATCGCCGGATCGATGTCAAGAATGACGCGATATTGGTTGGACTGGGTGAAGATGGTCGAAATGATCCGCTGGCCATAGGCGTCGTAAAGCGCATTGTCGATCGTCGCCGGGGTGACGCCAAAACGCGCCGCCGTGGCGCGGTCGATCACCGCCTCGACCGACCGGCCGTTGGTTTGCAGATCGCTGGCGACGTCGACGATCTCCGGGATTTTGGCCAGCCGTTCGAGCACTTTCGGCGTCCAGGTCTGCAGGGTCGGGAGATCCTGATTGTCGAGTGTGAACTGATACTGAGTCGCGCTGACCTGCGTGTCGATCGACAGATCCTGCACCGGCTGCATATAGAGCGCGATGCCCGTGACGTCGGCGGTCTCGCGTTGCAGGCGGCGAATGACGTCGCTCGCCGTGGCGCTGCGCTGATCATGCGGCTTCAGATTGATGAGAAAACGCCCCGAATTGAGCGTGATGTTGGAGCCGTCGACGCCGATGAAGGACGACAGACTGTCGACATCGGCGTCCGACAGGATGGCGGCGCCCAGGCTCTGCTGGCGCTCGGCCATTTTGTCGAAGGAGATGTCCTGCGAGGCCTGGGTGATCGCCTGGATCAACCCGGTGTCCTGTGTCGGGAAGAAGCCCTTGGGGATCGTGACATAGAGATAAGCGGTGAGGAACAGCGTGCCGAGCACGACCAGCAGCGTCAGAGGCTGATGATCGAGCACGACGTTGAGCGCCCGGCCATAGCCGGCGAGCAGGCTCTGGAAGAAGCGGCCGCCGCTCGCATGTCGGCGCTTGCCGCCACTGCCCTCCTTTTCGGCGTGCAGCAGCTTGGCGCACATCATCGGCACAAGGGTCAGGGAGACCACGGCCGAAATAACGATGGTCGAGGCCAGCGTGATGGCGAATTCATGGAACAGACGGCCGACCACATCGCCCATGAACAGGAGCGGGATCAGCACCGCGATCAGCGACACGGTCAGCGAGATGATGGTGAAGCCAATCTGCTGCGAACCTTTGAGGGCCGCCTCAAGCGGCGTGTCGCCAGCCTCGAGATAGCGCGAGATGTTCTCGATGACGACGATCGCGTCATCGACGACAAAGCCGGTGGCGACCGTCAAGGCCATCAACGACAGATTGTCGAGACTGAAATTGAATTGATACATGATCGCCAGCGCGCCGACCAACGATAGCGGCGCGGAGAGGCTCGGGATAATCGTCGCCGGGATATTGCGCAGGAAGAGAAAGATCACCATCACGACCAGCGCGACGGCGAGCGTTAGCTCGAACTCCACGTCGCTCACCGAAGCGCGAATGGTGATCGTTCGGTCGGTCAGCGGCGTAATCGTGATCGCCTGCGGCAGCGAGGCGGTCAATGACGGCAGCAGCGCCTTGATGCTGTCGACCACCTGAATGACATTGGCGCCGGGCTGGCGCTGGATATTGACGATGAGCGCCGGGGTCTTGTTCATCCAGGCTGAAAGACGCGAATTTTCCGCCTCGATCTCGACGCTCGCGACATCGCTGAGCATCACCGGCGCGCCGCTGCGATAGGCGACGATGGATTTGAGGTAGTCGCCCGGATCGCGGATCTGATCGTTGGCGTTGATCGCGAAGGCCTGCGCCGGCCCGTCGAAATTGCCCTTGGGCGTGTTGACGTTGAGATTGGCTACGGTGGTGCGCAAATCGTCGAGATTGACGCCATAGGCGGCGAGCGCCAGCGGATTGGCGTGGATGCGCACCGCCGGCCGATTGCCGCCTGAGACCGAAACGAGACCGACGCCGGGAAGCTGCGCCAATTTGGGCTCAAGACGGCTCTCAACAATATCCTCGACGTCGGTGAGCTTGAGCGTCTTCGACGTAACCCCGAGCGTCAGGATCGGCGCATCGGCTGGATTGACCTTGGCGTAGATCGGCGGCGCGGGCAGGTCGGAGGGGAGCAGATTGCCAGCGGCGTTGATCGCCGCCTGCACCTCCTGCTCGGCGATGTCGAGGCTGAGGTCGAGGCTGAAACGCAGCGTGATGACCGACGAGCCGGCCGAGCTTTGCGACATCATTTGCGCAAGGCTCGGCATCTGGCCGAACTGACGCTCGAGCGGCGCCGTCACCGAGGAGGTCATCACTTCCGGACTGGCGCCGGGATAGAAAGTCTGGACCTGGATGGTCGGGTAGTCGACCTCGGGCAGCGCGGACAGCGGCAGGAATTTGAAGGCGGCGACGCCGACCATCAGAATCGCCAGCATCAACAGCGTCGTCGCCACCGGCCGTTCGATGAACAGGCGGGACGGATTCATCGAAGCGCGCTCCGCCGCGTTTCAATCACGGTTTCGGGCTCGGCGCCGGCGCGGGCGTTTGATTGGCGTCCGGCGTCGGGCTCGGGCTGGTTGCGCCTGGGGTCGCATCGCCCGTCGTCGGCGTGGGTGTTGCTCCTGGCGTCGCGGCGCCATCGCGCTTGCGATGCTGACCGGCGCCGCCCGACGGCGTTGCGCCCGGCGTCGCCACCGTGTTGCGCACGGTGACTTTGGCGCCGTCGCGCAGCCGGTCGACGCCGTCGGTGACAATGTTTTCGCCAGCCGCGAGCCCGGAGACAATCACGGTGTTCTTGGAATCGGTCGGCCCCGTCTTCACGTTGCGCACGGAGACGGTCGAATCCGCGCCGACCACATAGACGAAACTGCCATTGGCGCCGATCTGGATCGCCGGATTCGGCGCCAGCACCGCGCCGGTCATGGTGTCGACCAGCAGGCGAACATTGACGAACTGGTCGGGGAACAACACGGCGTTCGGGTTGTCGAACATCGCGCGCAGTTTGAACGTGCCGGTGGTGACGTCGATCTGGTTGTCGTAGGTCGCCAGCGTTCCTTGTCCGAGCTGGCTGACATTGGCGCGATCGTAGACAGTGACCGGCAATTGCGCACCGCTCTTCATGCGCGCCGAAATCTGCGGCAGATTGTCTTCGGCGGTCGAGAAGACGACGCTGATCGGATCGATCTCGGTAATGACCACGATGCCGGTCGCATCCGACGGCTGCACATAATTGCCGGCGTCGACCAATCTCAGGCCGACGCGGCCGGCGATCGGCGACACGATACGGCAATAGGCGATGTTGAGATTGGCGGTGTCGATCTGCGCCTGGTCGGAGGCGATCGCGGCCTTGTCCTGAGTGACGAGGAACTGCTGGTCTGACACCTGCTGCTGGGCGATCGAGTCCTGTTTCAGCAGCGTTTCAAAGCGGGTCAGATCGGACTGAGCCTGGGCGAGCAGAGCATTGTCCTTGGCGAGTTGGCCTTGCGCCTGGGCCAGCGCCGCCTGATAGGGGCGCTGATCGATCTGGGCGAGAAAATCGCCCTGTTTGACCATCTGCCCTTCCTGGAAGCCGACTTCCATCAGCCGACCAGCGATCTGGCTCTTGACGGTGACGGTCGCAAGCGGCGTCACCGCGCCGAGCGCGTCGATGATGATCGGCATGTCGCCGGTCGCCGCCGGCGCGTCGCGCACGGTCTGCGGGGGCGTGCCGGTCGCCGCTTGCGGATTGGACGCAGGCGCGCCGCCTTCAAAATAGCGCCAGGCGAGCAGCACAACCGCGATCACGGCGAGCGCGACGAGAACCCAGAACAGCAGCCCTCGGCGGGGGGCCGGCGCGGGCGCGCCAAGTTCGGCTGGCCGGGGCGAGTCGACCTGCTGCATGTCCACGTTTTCGTTCATGCGGGCCTCGCCTCGCGGAACCTGCGCTTCGCACAGACCAACGGCGACTTCAATTCACGCTCTCGTGTCGCGATGTTCCGACAATAAGCCGGGTGTTGCAAGGCGTTCCACGGGGTGTTGCAATCTTTGTCCGCATGCGCCATAAGGCCCGGCCGACGGGCTTAGGCCCGCCGCAGGACGCGGGTGTAGCTCAGGGGTAGAGCACGACCTTGCCAAGGTCGGGGTCGAGGGTTCGAATCCCTTCGCCCGCTCCAATTTTCGAAATCGCCGCCGCTTTGTCCTCGCCCCCGGCGCGGGTCGAGGAAAGTCGTCTCACAGCATCGGAGACATCATGTCCAAGACCATTGTGATCGTCGGATTTGGCACGGGAATCTCGGCCGCCGTCGCCGAAAAGTTTGGCGCGGAAGGCTTTTCGGTCGCCCTGGTGGCGCGAAGCCGCGAGCGCCTCGACGCGGGCGTCGCTGAATTGAAAGCCAAGGGCGTCGCCGCCGCCGCCTTTACCGCCGACGCCAGTGATCCCATCTCCGTTCGCGCCGCGATCGGCAACGCGCGGAGCAAGCTTGGGCCGATCGGCGTCGTCCACTGGAACGCCTATGGCGGCGGCGAGTTCGGCGATCTGGCGACCGCCGACCCAGCGAGCGTGCGCAGCGTCTTCGACGTCGCCATAGTCGGGCTTCTCGCGGCGGTGCAGGAAGCGCTGCCCGATCTTAAAAACGCCAAGACCGGCGCGGTTCTCGTCACCAATGGCGCCTTCGGCGAAATCTCGGAACAGATCGACGCTTACGCGGCCAGCGCGAAATTCATGGGGCTCGCGCTCGCCAACGGAGCAAAGCACAAGCTGGTCGGTCTGCTGGCGCAGCGGCTGAAAGGCGAGGGCGTCTATGTCGGCGAAGTGATGGTCGCCGGCACGGTCAAAGGCACCCGTTTCGACACCGCGGGCACGGCGACGCTTGAGAGCAAGTCGATCGCCGATAATTTCTGGCGGCTCTATCAGGCGCGCGACGCTATCCGCGCCAGAATCGCGTCCTAAAGTCCTTTCGTCGAAGCGCCAGCGCGCCGTCTCACGACGGCGGCTGATGGCCGCCCGACAGCGGCACGAAGGGGATGATCTTGCCGCCGAAAATATCCGAGCGGGCGACCGTCGTTGCCCCGTCGGCGCCAACAGTCTTGACCGCCTTGAGGATGCGCTGCGCGCCGGGCGGCCCAACCGGAATGACCATGATGCCGCCGGGCTTGAGCTGTTGCAGCAGCGGCGGCGGGATGTGGTCGATGCCGCAGGTGACGATGATCTTGTCGAAGGGCGCCGCGGCGGCGAAGCCGTAATAGCCGTCGCCCTGGCTGGTCTTGATCGATGAAAATTCCTTGTAGCCCCGCCCGATTAGCCGGTCGTAGACGCCGCGCGTGCGCGCCGCCAGTTCGGGAATGATTTCGATCGTATAGACATTGTCGGTCAGATAGGTCAGCAGCGCCGACTGATAGCCTGAGCCGGTGCCGATCTCGAGCACATGATCGCCGGGCCTGACCACCAACGCGCTGGTCATGCGGCCCATGGTTCCCGGCGGGGTGATGGTCACGCCAAAGCCGATGTCGAGATAGTGGCCGACATAGGCGTTGTCGCGATCCTCGGGCAGTACAAATTCCTCGCGCGGCGTGAAGAGGAAGGCGCGTTTCTCGCGCGGGGTCCACAGATCGTTGAAGGCGATGACTTCGAGATAGCGATCGTAGCGTCGCCCGAGTTGAACGGCGTCCTCGCCGCGATGGGCGACCATCCATTCGATGAATTCGGCGCGCGAACCCATCGGCGGAAAGAGGCCGGGATCGAAGGCGCCGGGCGGATCGGCGCGCGCCGGCGCCGCGACAAGCGCGGCGGCCGCGCCGATGAGAAACTCGCGTCTGAGCATCAAAGCCTCCGCGGCGGAAATCGGGCGATCTTATTCAGGCTCGAAACATCGGCGGAAAGAGGACGAAGGCTGCCGCTGCGGCGCGGAACCTCTCGCAAGGGCGCGCCGCCGTCAATCGCCATGCTATGGGCGCAACAGATTGGCCGAAAAAAATCGCCGCAATTCGACTGAGGCGCGGCGCGCCGCCGCGCCGTCATAGGCGAGCCGCATGCCGAGCGTGTCGACGCCGCCGGCGAAGGCGGGATCGTCGAAACCATGGGCTACGCCTGGGACGACGATGAGCTTAAGTTGCGATCCGCCGGCGGGCTGCGCTTGCGCAAGACGGCGACAATCCTCGGCCGGCGTCACCGAATCCTCGGCGCCGACAATGACCAGCGTCGGGTAACGCAGCGCGCGGCCGTTGAGATTGGCGCAAGGCGGATAAAGCGCCGCCGCAGCGCGAAACCGCCCCGCTCCCACTACGCCGGCGCCAATCGTCAGCGCCGAATCGCCGCCTTGGGAAAAGCCGAGCGCGCCGATGCGCGCGGCGTCGATGTCGGGACGCGTCGCCAGATGGGCCGCCGCAGCGACGGCGTCGCGGCTCTCCTCGGGAAAATCGACCGTACAGGTCTCTCTCAGACCACGCGGCGTGAAATCATCGACGAATAGCGAAACGTAACCCCAATTCGCCAACATCGCGCCGAGCGCCTCGCGATCGGCGCGCGGGCCGAGACAGGAATGAAGCACGACAATCGCCGCAAACGGCCCTGACCCGGTGGGGCGCACAAGATCGCCCTCGACCCCGCCAAAGCGGACGCGCTCGGCCGCGCCGGCCGGGAAAGACGACGCCAGCGCGAAGAGAAGCACCGCCGCGACGCGCGCTAGAGATCGAGATTCCATTCACTTCATTCCATTTGCCCGCTTTGCCAGCAGGCCTCCCGACGCCACGCCCGTCAAGGCGCGCCCGGCCCATAGGCGAGCCAGGCGGTGCCCGCGACGACGGTGAGCGCCGTCAAAGGCAGGCCGACCTTGAAATAGGCAAGGAAGCTCATAGGCGTTCCGGCCGCGCGCGCCCGCTCGGCGACAATCAGATTGGCGACCGAGCCGATCAGCGTGAAATTTCCCGCCAGCGTCGAACTCATCGCAACGACCAGCCAGGCGCGATGCGGATCGGCGAGCGGCGGGATGAAGGGCTTGAGCGCCAGAACGGCCGGCACATTGCTGACGAGGTTGGAGAGGATCGCGGTCAGCGCGGAAAGCCGCCAGGGATCGGAAAGCCCGAGGGCGCGCGTCGAAGCGACGAGATCGGGCGTCAACAACGTGCGCTCGGCGCCGGCGACGACAATGAACAGACCGACGAACAGCAGCAGCAGCGGGCCGTCGAGTTCGCGATAGATGCGCGCCGGTTTGAGCGATCGCGTCACCATGAGGAAAGCGCCGCCGATCAGCGCCGCTTCGGCCGGCCGCACGCCGAGGAAGAAGGCGATCGCCACTGCGAGGCCGGTGAGACTGGCCTTTAGCATCTGGCCGGGATGGGGGCGGCCGCGCAGCACATGCGGATCGAGCACTGCGGCACGGGTGAATTCCTCGCGATAGACGATCCGCACCACGACGACCACCAGCACGAGGCCAAGCACCGCGATCGGCGCCAGCGCGGCGGCGAATGCGGGATAGGAAATTCCCGACAGCGCGCCGATCACCATATTCTGCGGGTTTCCGGTGATGGTGGCGACGCTGCCGCAATTGGACGCGGTCGCCGCCGCAACGAGATAGGGCAGGGGATTGCGGTTCATCGCGCGCGTCGTATCGACGACGATCGGCGCCATGACCAGACAGATCGCGTCATTAACCAGAAAGGCCGAGAGCACGCCAGCGAGCGCGGTCGTCGCGACGAGCAGCGCAAACGGCCCATGCGCGTGTTCGACAGCCAGCGCCCCCAGCGCGCGAAAGACGCCCGAAACCTTGAGATGCGCGACGATGATCATCATGCCGACAAGCAGGCCAATCGTGTCCCAGTCGACGGCGCGAAAGGCGTCGTCGAAACTGACGGCGCCGACGACGATCATCGCCGCGCCGCCGAGAAAGGCGATGCCGGCGCGATCGAGGCGCAGGCCGGGAATGCGGCCGACGGCGAGACCGCCATAGACAAGGACGAGAATGATCGGCGCGGCGAGATGGGCGAGGGTCATGACGACTTCACGATCGGGCGCAGATTATGGCGGGGTCAGATAAGCGAGAAGAGCCGCCCCTTGCGGAGCGGCTCTTCCATTGTCGCGACCACGCAGAGATCGCTTGAGGGTTTGGAGTCAAAGCGTCTGCTATGCGCGGAATTCCGCCATGCGGACAATGCTCCAGGCCCTAACGGACTCGCATGGCGAGTGACAATGAGACACTGGATCACCTCCTTTCTGGATGTTGACGACCAGAACAGAATACGGTGATTCGCGCCGATTCAAAGCGCCGATTTTGGGCGTCGCGGCAATGTGAATTGAGCGACAAGCGCCTCGGGATCAGGCCGCCGCCTTGGCGACCGCGTCGCATACGTCGGCGACCAGCGAATCGACGAGATCGCGATCGTCCGCCTCCGCCATCACGCGGATCACGGGCTCGGTGCCCGAGGGCCGCACAACCAGCCGGCCGTGATCGCCGAGCCGCGCCGTCGCAGCGGCGATCGCGGTGACCACCGATTGATCCTCTAGCGGCCGGCCGCCCTTGAAGCGCACATTGCGCATGACCTGGGGCAGCGGCTCGAAGCGGCGACAGACCTCGCTCACCGGCTTGCCCTGCTTATTGACCACCGCCAGCACTTGCATCGCGGCGACGAGCCCGTCGCCGGTGGTCGAATGGTCGGTAAGAATAATATGGCCGGAAGGCTCGCCCCCGACATTATAGCCCTTCTCGACCATGCGCTCGAGCACATAGCGGTCGCCGACCGCGGTGCGCTCCATCGTCAGGCCCTGCGCGGCGAGGCGCCGCTCGAGCCCGAGATTGGACATCACAGTGGCGACGATGCCCGGTTTGGCGAGGCGGCCGTCGGCCTGCCAGCTTTCGGCGACGACGGCGAGGATCTGGTCGCCGTCGACGACATGGCCTTTTTCATCGACGATGATCATGCGATCGGCGTCGCCATCGAGCGCCACGCCGACATCGGCCCGCATCTGGCGCACTTTCTGGGCCAGAGCCGTCGGCGACGTCGAGCCGACGTCAAGGTTGATATTGACGCCGTCGGGCTCGACGCCCATCGGAATCACTTCGGCGCCCAGTTCCCACAGGGCTTCGGGCGCGACCTTATAGGCGGCGCCATGGGCACAATCGACCACGACGCGTAAGCCCTCGAAGGTGACGTCGCGCGGCAGCGTGCGCTTGGCGTATTCGATATAGCGCGCATGGACGTCGTCGATGCGCTTGGCGCGGCCGAGTTGCGGCGATTTGGCGAGACGCCCGGCGAGATCGACATCGATCAGCGACTCGATGCGCGCCTCGATGTCGTCCGACAGTTTGAAGCCGTCCGGCCCAAACAGCTTGATGCCATTGTCCTCGTAAAGATTATGCGAGGCGGAAATCATCACGCCGAGGTCGCAGCGCATCGAGCGGGTCAACATCGCCACCGCCGGCGTCGGCGCCGGGCCAAGCAGCAGAACGTCCATGCCCACCGAGGTGAAGCCGGCGACCAAGGCATATTCGATCATGTAGCCGGAAAGGCGGGTGTCCTTGCCGATGACAACGCGGTGACGATGGTCGCCGCGCTGAAACATCAGCCCGGCGGCCTGGCCGACTTTCATCGCCAGCTCAGCCGTGATCTTGCCGTTGGCGCGACCGCGAATGCCGTCGGTGCCGAAATACCTACGCGCCATCCCGAAAACCCCCACGCCGATACTCGGTTTGTTCCAATAGCCGATTATCGCACGAGGCTCATTCAAAAATCGTTGCCAAGCGTGACAGACCGACCCGTCGCGCTTCGCGGGCGGGCATGACCGTCCGATCTTAACGTCTTGAGGTGGGCGTCAGGCCTTGGCGGATTGGGCGGTCGGGACGCCAGCCTCGGCCAGAACGGCCGCCAGCTCGCCCGACTGGAACATCTCGCGCGCGATGTCGCAGCCGCCGATGAATTCGCCCTTGACGTAGAGCTGCGGGACCGTTGGCCAATTGGCGAAGTCCTTGATTCCCTGGCGGATTTCTGGATCCTCGAGCACATTGACGCCGACCACCGGCGCGCCGAGGTAATCGAGCATCTGCACCACCTGACCGGAGAAGCCGCACTGCGGGAACTCGGGCGTGCCCTTCATGAACAGGACGACCGGATTCTCGGAAATCAGCTTCTGGATGCGATCCTGGACATTCGCCATGGCTTTACCTTTCTTAACGAGGGTCAAGGCCCCGCCCGCGCCGTGTGTCGCCTCATATAGAGCAGCGGGTCCCGGCTCGCCAGTCGCCCTCAGCCCCCCGTCTCGCTCATGTGACGAGCGGTCGAGGCGTGGCTGCCAGTCCGCTCGACGATAAAATCATGGCCTTCGGGCTTGAGCCGGATGGCGGCGCGGATCGCCGCCTCAAGGGGCGCATCGTCCGGCGACGCGCGCAGAAGGGCCCGCAGATCGACGCCGGCGTCATGGCCGAGGCACAGATAGAGCTTGCCAACCGATGTCAGCCGCACGCGATTGCAGCGCTCGCAGAAATTATGGGTGAGCGGCGTAATGAAGCCGAGCCGGCCGCCGGTCTCGGCGACATCGAAATAGCGCGCCGGGCCGCCGCTTTCATGCAACGAGGCGGTCAAGGTGAAACGCCGCTCCAAACTCGCGCGCAGCACGGTCAAGGGCAGGAACTGATCGAAGCGATCGCGTTCGACGGCGCCGAGCGGCATGACTTCGATGAAAGTCAGATCGAAACCTCGCCCATGCGCCCAGGCGACCAGATCCGGCGCTTCCTCGTCATTGAAGCCCTTGAGCGCAACGGCGTTGATCTTGATCTTCAGCCCCGCCGCTTCGGCCGCCTCCAGGCCCGCGAGCACCTGATCGAGATCGCCCCAGCGGGTAACGGCGCGGAACTTGGCGGGATCGAGCGTATCGAGCGAAACATTGATCCGGCGCACGCCGCAATCGGCGAGTTCGGCGGCGAAGCGGGCAAGCTGCGAGCCATTGGTGGTAAGCGTCAGTTCGTCGAGCGCGCCGGAATCGAGATGGCGCGCGAGTTTGCGAAACAGCGTCATCACTTCGCGTCGCACCAGCGGCTCGCCGCCGGTCACGCGCAGCTTGCGGGCGCCCAGACGCACGAAGGCCGAACAGAGCCGATCCAATTCCTCAAGCGACAGCACATCGCGCTTGGGGAGGAAATTCATGTCCTCCGGCATGCAATAGGCGCAGCGATAATCGCAACGGTCGGTGACAGAGACCCGCACATAGCGGATCGCCCGACCGAACGGGTCGACCAGCGGCGGCGTCATGGCGGAAGCGCAAGCGTCCATCGCCGGAAGATAAGGCTCTCCCGGCGCGAATGAAAGCGTTGACAACGGGAAGATCGGAGCGGGGCGAAGCCCCTCTCCGCGATTACTCTTGCTCGACGACCACCTTGGCGCCGATCGCGGCGCGACCGTAGAGGTCGGTCACATCGGCGTTGGTCATACGAATGCAGCCCGACGACACAGCCTGCCCGATCGTCTCCGGCTCGTTGGAGCCGTGAATCCGATATTCGGTATAGCCAAGATAGAGCGCCCGGGCGCCGAGCGGGTTCTCGATGCCGCCGACCATGTGGCGCGGCAGATCGGGGCGACGCAGCAGCATCGGCGCCGGCGGCGTCCAATCCGGCCATTCGCGCTTATTGGCGACAAAAGTCACCCCGGCCCAGGTGAAGCCCATCCGGCCAACGCCGACGCCATATTTCAGCGCCTGATGGTCGGGCAGCACGAAATAGAGCCGGCGTTCCTTGGTCGAAACGATGATCGTGCCGGGCTCGTAAGGCCCGTTGTAGCTTACCGTCTCACGCGGAATCGGCGACACGGCGACATCGCCGCCGCCGACCATCGTTCCGTTGTTGGGGAAGCCATTGCCCCAGGCAAGAGCGGCCGAGCTTGACGACAGGATCCATCCTGCGGCCAGTCCAGCAATAATGAGAGCGTAACGGCGCATCGGGCGACCTCGCAGCACGAATGGCGGCGAATCTGGCGGACCGCCGCAGGCTGCCGCCGACTCGCTGGGATGTCCGACAATCCTAAATTCCGGGCCGCCGCGCAATCATCTCAATTGGCGGATGCGGCGGATGGCCGAAAATGGGCGGGAGCGTGGCCAAACCGCCACAGTCCGCGCGGCGGCTTGCCCGGCGGTCTTAGACCCAAAATTTCGAAGACGACGCCGGGGATTGGCTGGTGGGTGTCATAGGCTCCGCCGGACGTGTAGGACTGCCCCGCCATGGACCAATCGGGCGACATTCGACTTGCTTCGGCGCCCTCAACCTATGGGCCGTTCGATCCGGACGCGGTCGGCGTTCTGGGCGCCTGTCTGGCGTTGGGGCCGGCGGGCGACGCGGCGGCGTTGCGCGCTGACATCGCCAGGGTCGGCGCCGAGCGGCTGTTCGCGCTGACCGACACGCTGCGCCTCACGCCGGCGCTCGCTTCGGCGCTGCAGGACAAGGCGCTGTTCGTCGACATGCCGCCAATTACGCTGCCCGATGGCCGGCGCACGATCGCCAGGACCATCGCCGACGAACTCGCCGCGCATGACGAGCGCCGCGCCGCCTTGACCGCGCGGCTCACGGAGATTGTCGCCGCATGCAACCGCATCGGGATCGAGCCTTTGCTGATCAAGGGCGCCCGCTCGCTATGGATCGGCGGCTCGCGCTGGCGGGCGATGCTCGATCTCGATCTGCTTGCCGCAAGCCCGCGCGCCGAAGCGATCCAGAGCCAGTTGCGGGCGATTGGCTATGTCGATCCGTCCAATCTGCACGAGCGCCCCGCCCATCATCATCTAACGCCATTGGCGCGCCGCGACTCGCCGGGCACAATCGAGGTTCATAAGCGCGGCGGCAACCGCCAGGCCGAGCCGCTGATAACGACCGCGGAGCTGGAGGCGGCAGCGACGGTGTGGCGGCATGATAGCGGCGCGCGCGCGCGCATCCTGCCGGCGCCGCTTCATCTCCTGCATAGTCTCGTCCATCACCACGTCGGCCATAGCTCCGGGGCGCGCGGCCTCGTCGATCTCAAGGGCCTTTATGAATTCGCCGCTGAAATCGCGCGGCTGGACGAGCAGGACCGCGATGCGCTGCTTGCACGCGCGCGCCGTCATCCGAGACTGCTCGTCGCGCTCGATCTGTGGATCGCCGCGGCGAATGCGTTTTTCGCCCTGCCCGTTGGCCCGCCGCTTCTTGTCTGCGCCGACGCCGCCGAGCGCTGGCGGCGCGCGCTGGCGCGATTGACCGGCATGCGGCGCAAGGAATGGAAATATCCGGGCTATGCGGAAGATCTGGCGATGGCCACTGACCGCGATCGCGCGAAGCGCGCCGGAGGCGATAGCCCGGTCGCGCGCGTCACGCTGGGCTGGCGCGCGGCGATCAGCCTGGCGCCGAAGATCGCCTAGCTTTGATTGGGGCCTGCGGCGCCGAGCAGCGCCTGCGCCCTGACGCGATAGGAGAGGGTTTCCGGCGCCAAGGCGCTCGCCTGAGCAAAGGCGCGTCCCGCCTCAAGCCGGCGGCCGGCGCGCAGCAGCGCAACGGCTTTGAGTTCGAGCGCGTCGACGCCGAACAGCCGCTCGTCATAGCTGACATGTGGGTCGCAGTAACTCGCGACGTCGACGGCCAGCAGGAGATCGAGAATCGCCAGCGCGTCGTCGAAGCGGCTGGCGTCGACGAGCGCGCGGGCTTCAAGGAATCGCAATCCCCAATGTTCGGGATAATAGGCGAGCCCTTCGGCGACGAGCGGCAAAGGATCTTCGCCGCGCTCGCGAGTGAATTCGGCGAGCGTCTGGGCGATCAGCGCCGCGACCGGGTCGGGCCGCGTAAGCCTAAGCACGCGCGCCGCCTCAAGACCATCGCGACAGGCGGCGATCGCCTCGTCATTGCGCCCGGTCCCCTTGAGCGCCTGGGCGAGATCGCACCAATAATAGAGCCGCTCCGGCCAGCGCTTCACCATGGTTTGCAGCATCGGCAAGTTGCGGCGATGCTTATGCGAGAGTTCGCCCTCATAGCCGAGGTGCTGGATGGCGAAGCGCGACTCGACGATCCGCCCCGCGCCCTCCTCGACTAAGGCATGGAGCGCCGGCATGATCGTTTCGTGAATCGCGCCGACGAAGCGAATGCGCGGATCTTTGCGAAACAGCCGATGCTCGCGATAGGGCGTCGCGCGTAGGCGGGGACGAAAACGCACCGTCGCGGCGAATGCGGTGGCATCGGCGAGCGTTTCGCCGAGACTGAGCCCCTGAGGCCCGCTCAGCCTTTCGTCGGCGTCGATATAGAGAAGCCAATCGCCGCTCGCCGCGTCGATGGCGGCGTTGCGCGCCGCGGCGAAATCGTCGATCCAGGGAAAATCAAGGGTTTTGGCGCCGGCGGCGACGGCGATCGCCTTTGTGGCGTCCCTGGAGCCTGTGTCGACGACGACGATCTCGTCGACCACGCCTGTCAGCGAGGCCAGGCAATCGGGGAGAAACCATTCTTCGTCGCGGACGATCAGAATGGCGGAGACTTGCGGCCGATGGCTGACTCCAACCGGACGCGGAATCTTCCCTTTGTCGCCACTGCCCATTCAGGCCACGTCCTGGACCCGATCTCCGGCCCGCGCAATGCTCAGGTCTTGGGGCACGTCCCCCCGGAATGCAGCATGTTGCAAACATTGATCGCATTGGCCGGGGAAGTCAGCCCGTCGATCGAGAACGAGGCGACGACCGGGATTACGAAGGCCGCACCGAGAACGAGCTTGCGCAGCGTCTCGCGCTTGGCTGTGTCGACCGAGGCCAAGGCTTTTTCGACATCGGCCGGCGTGCTGCGGTCTTCCGTCGCCGGCATGACGTTTATCCCTCTAAACCGTCAATCTGCGCCAGAGAAGCAATGCGGTCCAGCAGAAGTCGCGCCACCGCTGACCATTCAGGTCCGATTCCGAACCCTGCCTCCGGCCGGCAAAATTTTATTTCAGATCGCACTTCCCGGAATGCAGCATGTTGCTGCAGACGGAGCCGGCGCTCGCCGAAGAGGTCAGGCTGTAGATCGAGAAAGACGCGACGACCGGGACGACGAATGCCGCGCCGAGAACGAGCTTGCGCAGCGTCTCGCGCTTGGCGGCGTCAACCGAGGTTAAAGCTTTTTCGACATCGGCCGGCAGGCTGCGGTCTTCCATTCCCGACATGACGTCTACCCCACTAAATCATCGCCTTCGCCAAGCGAACCGGCGTCAAATCGGGGCGCACTTCCCGGAATGCAGCATGTTGCTGCAGACAGTCGCATTGGCCGAGGAGGTCAGCCCGTCGATCGAGAACGAGGCGACGACCGGGACAACGAAGGCCGCCCCGAGAATGAGCTTGCGCAGTGTCTCGCGCTTGGCGGCGTCAACCGAGGCCAGCGCGCTTTCGACATCGCCAAGACCGCCGTGATTTTCTGCTTCCGACATGATGATCGCCCCTCAAACACCAGAACCCCCGCGCTGATAAGGCCCGCGCGGCTAAGTCCTGCCTATTTCTCTAAGGAATGTCGCGAAGCCCTGTCAACCACGGAACGACATGGGAGCGCCTGAAAACGCTCAAAAAAGCGTTTTGCTCAATTGCCATATCGCGCGCTCGAGATCGCCCAGCAGCAGGGTGTGGCGGTTGGCGGCCAGAAGCATGGCGCGCAGCCGCGCGACCGCCGGTCCGACGCCGGTCTGGGGAAGCGTGGTCTCCCGCATCAGTCGGCGCATCGCCTCGTCGACCCCGATCGGCTTGAGGCGCGACAAGCCGCCATGATTGGCCTCAAGAAAGACGATGCTCTCGACCTTGCCGGGGACGATACGCCAAGGCCGCCCAGCGATCGCCGGGCTGACGGAATAGAGCGGCGCGCCGTCCCAGAAGAGGATTTTCGGCGAGGCTTCGATCGCCGCCGCGAGACCCAGCGCAAAGGCCAGACTGCCCGCCTTCACCCGCAACGTGCGGGGCCGGACAATCGACCGCTCGGCGCCGATTGCGAAATGTTCGTCGCCCTCAATCGCGTAACCCTCGCTGAGGAGGCGCAGGGCCAGGGTCGTCTTGCCCGCCGCTGGCGCGCCGACAATCAGGATGCGCGCCTCTTCCCTGACCGGATGAACCATCGTCACGCAATGAATGAGCGCCGCGCCGGGTTCGCTGAAGGCTTCCCGGTAAACGACGCTATGCAGCGCCGACATCAGATGCGTCGCGGAGCCCTCGATCAACGCGCCATTGGGCAGCGTCATGCGCAGAAAGCCGCCCTCGGCCGATATGGGAATTGGCACGGATTCGAGCGCGGCGCCGACGATCTCCGGATTTGACTCGATAAAAGCGAACGCGCGCGCGGTTTGCCCGTTCGGGCAAACGAGCCGGTATTCGCGCTTCAGGCTTCTGCAGATGATTTCGTGCACGGACGCACCAGCCCTTCGGCGATCAGCGTCGCCAGGCAGTCGCGCGTCGCTTCGACTGGATCCTGATCGAGCCCATAGGCCTGGGCGAGAAAGACGCTCATGGCGCGCAGCGAATTCGCGCCGTCGCAAAGTTCGTAGACAATGCCGGCGGTCGGATTGAGATAGTGAACCTTCTCGCGCGACGCGTCATAGACGACGCAGCCATCCGGGGCATGGGTGATCTCCAGCCCCTCGGCAGCGAGGAACGTCTCGTCGAGATCCAATGCGCGCGCCTCGGCGCCCTCCACCGCAACACCCCATGAATACGCGTCAAACCGGCGAGCTTGTTAGTTGCAGCGCCGAGAATTGGCAAGCGAGCCGCGCAACGACGCGACTACGCTCATATCGAACGGCCAAATGTCCTCGCGCGGAGGCGGCGCGGCGAAACCGCTCGGTCGGATCGGCGAGCGCCTGGCGAAGCGCCACCGCGAAGTCGTCGGGACGATCGGCCAGCCAGAGGTCGCGACCGTCGCTAAGCGGTAGGCCGGCAGCGCCGAACGGCGTCGAGACGATCGGGACGCCGGCCAGCGCCGCCTCGATCACCTTGATCCGTGTTCCCCCGCCGCAGTGCAGCGGCGCGACGGCGAGCGCCGCCCGTCGATAAAGCGGGTCGAGATCGGCGACCCTACCGAGCAGGCGGATTCCCGGCTGGCGCGCGAGGCGGCGAACTCCAGCGGTGAGGCCGTCGCCAGCGATCCAGAGCTGCGACGGCAACACAACGCGCGCCAGAACGCGCGGCCAGACTTGCCCGAGCAGCCAGGCAAGGCCGTCGAGATTTGGCCAATAGCCAAGCCCGCCGACGAACAGGATCGGTCCGTCGCCGCGATGGAGCCGCCCCGCCCGCACGCGCGCAGCATTATGGGCGATTGCAATTGGGCTCTCGGCGGCCAGGCGCCGCACATTCACCCGCTCCGCGGCGCTGCTGGCGAAGAGAAGATCGTAGCGCGGCAGGTTCTGGCGCATTTCGCGTTCGAGCGCGGCGCTGTCGGCCTCTAACATCGCGGCGGCGTCAAATTCGCCACGCCGGCGGCGGCGCTTCGCCAGCGAGCGCCAGGCGACGGCGTCGTCTTCATCCACATCGAGCGAGCGGCGACGCGCGCCGGCGACGGCGAGCCCGGCCTCGGCCAGATAGGCGCGCCCGACATGGACGAGGTCGTAGTCGCGTCCCGCGAAAGCCGCGGCAAACGCGCCGAGAGCGTGAGGCGACAGCCGGGCCGAGAGCGAACTGCGGCCATATTGGCGAAAGGCGCGCAACCGTTCCTGCGGATCGCGCAGCCGGGCGATCAGCGAAAAATGCGTGTCGATTTGCCCAGCGATCGGCAGCAGGTTGACCGTGGCGCCGAGCGCTTGCGGCAACGTCGGTGACGCATCGGACTGGCCGGCAACCGGCAGCACCGCGAGATCGACCGCGCCGAGGCGAGAGAGCGCCTCCAGAAACACGCCGAGCCGCATCGCCAGACCGTTGCCGGTGAGGGCGGGCATCGCCGGCGCGATCATCAGAATGCGCATCGCTTCCGTCCTTGCGCCGCAAGACGCATCCGAGGCGCTAGGTCTGCCAATCGACGGCCGGGTCGGGGACCCTGACATAATATTGCCCGAGCACGCCGTCGTGGCGGCGAACGTCCCTGAGATCGGGCTTGCGCGCCGCCTCGACCGCAGCGGCGAGCCTCGTCAATCGGACCGCCAGCGGTCGGGGCGTTTCTGAGGCTTCTGCGAGCCAGCGAAGACGTTCGGCGATCTCCGGCTCTAGCCTCGACAACAAGAGAAGCGCGGCGCAAAGACCGGCTTCGTCCTTCGCCTCCGGCTCGGAAAGATCGGCCGCCGCGATGAGATCGTCGACCAATCCGCGGCGCGAGCCGGCGACCGGCTCGATCTCCGGCAACGCCGAAGGCGCGGTCGCGACAACCTGCGCGCGCGGCTTGCGGCGACGCTCGCCCGCCCAGTCGCCCTGCGGTTGCGGGGAGAGATCGAGGGTCAGTCCGCCATTGCGGTCTTCGATCCGCAGAGCCAGGCCCGACGGACGAGCCGGATCGTCGACAACGCTCCAATTCGCGCAATGGGCGGTGCGGCCCGCGCCGATCTCGCCGTAGGAGAGAAACTCCAGATCGAAACTCTGCTCACCCTCGATCTCGCAGCGCAATCGCTTCGTCACGACCAGCGCCGATTCCGCGCTGCGCGCGCGCAGGCTGCGCGGCGGCGCAAGAAAAATCCTGCCGCTCCAGGCGGCGCGCAACTCGGCGAGCGCCTCCGCGCAGGCTTCTTTATGGACGGCGCCGTCGAAATGATATTGCGGCTCCATGTAGCTCCATTTGGCGCCGGTCCGATGCTGCAAAAATGGCGCACCGTCGAAGTCGCGTTGCGTCAGGCTTCGTTCCTCCATGAAGGGACGATGGGGCGCCACGGCGAAAGGCGACCCGTTCATCATCCAGCCGAGCAAAAACGTGTCCTTGTCGCCATAGACATAGCGATAAGTGGACTCGGCCATCTCGTTCAGAGCCATCGTGACAATCGCCGCGCGCCGATGACGGCGCTTGTCGACCAGCAACTGGCCGCTCTCCAGCGAGATGCGGCGCTCCGCCGGCAGTCCCAGCGCCGCCCAAATCGGATTGTCAGCCTTGAGATCGACGATGTCGGGCCAAAACAGCGCGCCGGTCTCGCGAAACTGCGGCCAATCGAATGCAACGCTCGGATCGACAACGGGAACCTGATCGGCGTCGAGCATCAGAACTTCAGCGAAGCGCGACAGCAGCAGCGCGAAGGGCTTGAGCTGCCAGCCATCTTGAATCGACACGCCGAGGCGCGCGGCGATCGGCGCAGCGTCGACACTCGTCACATCGAGTTCGGTAAGCAGCGAACGCATGCGCGGTGAGAGTTCACTCTCGCCGAAATGCCAGACCTCGATCGGCGTCGTGCAATTGAGCTGTCGGCGCAGCACGCGCGCGAGCACGTAAACATTGACAAAGAGGCGGACACCGCCGGCGGCGACGACAATTCCACGGCCGTCAAAACGCACATCGGCGAGCGCGTCCGATAGCGTTACGACGCGGCGCTCCACGCGTGCGCGCAAATTGGCGTCTGCGCCGGCGTCTTCGTCTCCGCTCATCGCCGATTTTCCGCTTGCAGCCTCAATCGCCCTGCCCCATAGCGCATTGCGCCCATTCTGACGAGATTGAGGCCAATACCCGAACGGCGCACAAGCGGAGCCGATGCCATGCCCTCCGATACGCTCGCGGTAAATTCGCCGCCCGGCATTCTCGTGCTGACGCCGGCCAAAAACGCCCGAGCCTATATCGATAGCTGGATGACGGGGCTCAAGCGCCTGCAATGGCCGCGCGAGCGTCTGTCGATCGGGGTGCTGGAGAGCGACAGCGACGACGACACCTGGGCGCGGCTATCCGCGATAGCGCCTCGCCTCGAGGATCGCGCCAGCCGCGTCGCGCTGATCAAACGGGATTTCGGCTTCAAGGCGCCCAAAGGCCTGCCCCGCTGGACCCCGGCCTTTCAGCGCTTGCGCCGCACCACGCTCGCGCGGGCGCGCAATCAATTGCTGTTTCGCGCCTTGCGCGACGAGGATTGGGTGCTGTGGATCGACGTCGATGTGATCGACTATCCGGCGGATGTGCTCGCCACAATGCTCGCGCTGCGGCTCGACATCGTTCATCCCCATTGCGT
>SSMV01000194.1 GCA_004799435.1 Bradyrhizobium sp. | reverse complement strand
CCCGGGACGAAGCGAGCGTTGAGATTATACAGCAGAATAATTTAGTGCTTAATTGCTGCCCCGCTCCAATCGCCGCCCTTGCGCTCACCCTAAATTTATGGTTAATGGCTTCCATGCTGGAACCGACTGCGAAGATTCGCGCCCGCCTGGAAGAGATAAAGCTAAATCGCGCAAGGCTCGATGCTGAAGAGCAAGAGCTTCAGGCAGCATTGCGCGTCTTTATGAAATACGCCGTAGCCGAAGAAATAGTGGGAAAGTCGACGACGAAGGCCGCGCTTGCTCTTGAGGTTCTCAGGGAGTCGCGAAATCCGTGGATGACGGCGAACGAGATTCGAGAAGAATTCTCGGCCAAACGAGGAGAGGAGACGCCACTGGCGTCGATCTCTCCGCTTCTAACTAAACTTAAGGACGACGGCCATATCGTCCGCAGAGGGTTTCAGGTTGCCCTGGTGTCAAGGGTCAGAAACATTGAGGCCCCCGCCAACTAAGGATGGGGGCCTCATGAAGATTATGAGTTTGGATACCGAACTTGCTCTTCGGGTCCAAATGGCTGGGAGACAGACCTAGCCAACGCCACCCTCTTGGTATGAGGGAACGGAACCGTCACCCGCGACCGAGCTTAAGTTAGGCGCGGGTGACGGTGCTTTTTATAGCATAATCAAGACCTTGCGTCAACGGAGGCCAAACTGTTGATGAGAATCGCTTTTTTGGCCTTTTAGAAATTGCCCGCTCAAGCCGTCATCAAAATTCGCTGGCCATTCGACCGACCTAACTTCTCAAGCGATTTCGACGACTCGCTTGTGACGATATTCACCGACCCGGCCGCCCGCTGCTACCGCGAAAACTTCTTATATTTCAGGCGGTGCGGGATGATGCTGTCGATGCCGAGGCGGCGCTTCTTGTCTTCCTCGTAATCGGCGAAATTGCCCTCGAACCATTCGACATGGCTGTCGCCTTCGAAGGCCAGCATGTGGGTCGCGATGCGGTCGAGGAAGAATCGATCGTGGCTGATGATGACCGCGCAGCCGGCGAAATCGAGCAGCGCTTCTTCGAGCGCGCGCAGGGTTTCGACGTCGAGATCATTGGTCGGCTCATCGAGCAGCAACACATTGGCGCCGGACTTGAGCATCTTGGCGAGATGCACGCGATTGCGCTCGCCGCCTGACAGCATGCCGACTTTCTTCTGCTGGTCAGCGCCCTTGAAATTGAAGGCGCCGCAATAGGCGCGCGAATTGATCTCGCGTTTGCCGAGAGAAAGAAGGTCGTTGCCGCCGGAGATTTCCTCCCACACGGTCTTCTTGGCGTCGAGCGCGTCGCGCGACTGATCGACATAGCCAAGCTGCACCGACTCGCCGATGGCGATTGCGCCTGAGTCTGGCTTGTCCTGACCGGTGATCATGCGAAACAGCGTCGTCTTGCCGGCGCCATTGGGGCCGATCACGCCGACAATGCCGCCGGGCGGCAATTTGAAATTGAGGTCGTCGATCAGCAGCCGGTCGGCGAAGCCCTTCGCGACAGTGGCGAAATCGATGACGTTCTGGCCCAGCCGCTCGGCGACCGGAATGACGATCTGCGTCGCGCTCGGCGCCTTGTCGTTCTGCTTCTTGACCAATTCGTCATAGGCGGCGATGCGCGCCTTGGATTTCGACTGGCGCGCCTTGGGCGAGGCCGCGATCCATTCGCTTTCCTCGGCGATGGCGCGCATGCGCGCCGCCTCTTCGCGGCCTTCCTGTTCGAGGCGCTTCTGCTTCTGCTTCAGCCAGGAGGAATAATTGCCCTCATAGGGAATGCCGCGGCCGCGATCGAGTTCGAGAATCCAGCCGGTGACATTGTCGAGGAAATAGCGGTCGTGGGTGACGATCAGGATCGCGCCGGGATATTGGCGCAAATGCCCTTCGAGCCAGTTCACCGTCTCGGCGTCGAGATGATTGGTTGGTTCGTCGAGCAGCAACAGTTCCGGCTGTTCGAGCAGCAGCCGGCAAAGCGCGATGCGCCGGCGTTCGCCGCCCGATAGCGTGTCGATTTCGACTTCGTCCGAGGGGCAGCCGAGCGCGTCCATCGCCTGTTCGACCTGGCTGTCGAGATCCCACAGGCCCTTGGCCTCGATCTCGTCCTGCAGGCGGGTCATCTCGTCGGCCGTCTCGTCGGAATAATTCATCGCCAGCTCGTTGTAGCGGTCGAGCAGCGCCTGTTTCTCCTTGACGCCGAGCATCACATTGCCGCGCACGCCGAGATCGGGGTCGAGATGGGGCTCCTGGGGCAGATAGCCGACCCGCGCGCCCTCGGCGAGAAAGCCGTCGCCGGTGAATTCGGCGTCGAGTCCGGCCATGATGCGCAGCAGCGTCGATTTGCCCGAGCCATTGACGCCCAGCACGCCGATTTTGGCGTCCGGGTAGAAGGACAGATGGATGTTTTCCAGCACCTTCTTGCCGCCCGGCCAGGTCTTGTTGAGACCGCGCATGTGATAAATAAACTGGCGGCCGGCCATGGGCGGAACATCCTTGAAAAGCGGGGAAATTCGGGCCTTGACCTAGCAGGGGCGCAGGATGGAGACAAGCGCGGAGCGCGTCATCGTGTGGCCCAATCGCCCGGCCCGTCATCGCGAGCAAAGCGAAGCGATCCAGACTTAAGGATGAGGTGGCGGCTTAGGCTGGATTGCTTCGCTGTCGCTCGCAATGACAGCGGAAAGCCCCTTCCACCGCGCTACCGCGCGGTCCCCCTCCCCCGCATAGCTGGGGAGGAAGGCGCGACGCCTTCAACAGCGCCACGGCGGGAGCAAGCGAAGGCGTTGATCATCCTCCCCTGCGAAGCGGGGGAGGAGGACCGCGCGGTAGCGCGGTGGAGGGGGCGCGCCATTCGATCCGGAAAGCGCGTCAGATCACGTAGGATTTGAGCGGCGGAAAGCCGTTGAAGCCGACCGCCGAATAGGTCGTCGTATAGGCGCCCGTGCCCTCGATCAGCACCTTGGCGCCGATCTCAAGACTGACGGGCAGCAGATACGGCTCTTTCTCATAGAGCACGTCGACCGAGTCGCAGGTCGGGCCGGCGATGACGCAGGGCGACATGACGTCCTCGTCATAATCGGTGCGGATCGGATAGCGGATCATCTCGTCCATCGTCTCGGCGAGGCCGTTGAACTTGCCGATGTCGAGATAGACCCAGCGCTGCGGATCCTCGGCCGATTTGCGCGAGATCAGCACCACTTCCGCCTCAATAATCCCGGCGTTGCCGACCATGCCGCGGCCGGGCTCAATGATCGTCTCCGGAATGCGGTTGCCGAAATGCTTGCGCAGCGCGCGGAAGATCGTCTGCCCATAGGCGCGCACGCCCGGCACGGGTTTGAGATAGCGGGTCGGGAAGCCGCCGCCCAGATTGATCATCCCAAGCTGAATGCCGCGCTCGGCGAGATCCTTGAAGATCGCCGCCGAAGCCTTCAGCGCCGCGTCCCAGACGCGCGGATTGGGCTGTTGCGATCCGACATGGAAGGACAGGCCATGCGCCACGAGACCCTTGGCGTGGGCGTGTTCGAGCACGCGGGCCGCCATGTCCGGCGCGCAGCCGAATTTGCGCGACAGCGGCCATTCGGCCCCCTCGCCCGAGCACAGAATGCGGCAGAAGACTTTGGAGCCCGGCGCGACGCGGGCGATCTTGTCGACCTCGGCCTCGCAATCGACGGCGTAAAGCCGCACGCCCAGCGCATAGGCGCGCGCGACGTCGCTCTCCTTCTTGATCGTGTTGCCGTAGCTGATGCGTTCGGGCGACGCGCCGGCGGCGAGCGCCTGTTCGATCTCGGTGACCGAAGCGGTGTCGAAACACGAGCCCAAGCCGGCCAGCAGATCGAGGATCTCGGGCGCCGGATTGGCCTTGACCGCATAGAAGACGCGGGTGTCGGGCAGCGCCTTGGCGAAGGCGAAGTAGTTTTCGCGCACGACGTCGAGATCGACGACCAGACGCGGTCCGTCGTCCTTGGTGCGAGCAAGGAATTCCTTGATACGATCCGTCATAGCGGCATCTCCGAGGGCGGCCGAAGCCGTCCAGCCAGAAGGGATCGTCGGCGATGCGCTTGACGAACCGCGCGATGGAGACGCGGAGCGTCGGCGTTGACCCGCCGCCGCGACCGCACATCGCGCGCCCTAACGCGGCGGAGAGCCGCAATCGGCGCGTTTTACGCGGTCGGATGCTACGCCGTAGCCGCTAGGCCTCGCAGGACTTCGCCTGCTCAGTGTTCGCAGCCATCGTTCGGAGGGGAAATCCCTTCCGCACGCCCGGCAAGATAGACAAGCCTCTTCGGTGCGCCGACCTTTGGAGGGCCGACAGAGACCAAAAAAGCCCGGTCCGTCGTTGCTTCAAGTCGCGTCCCCCGTTTGGCGGGGTGCGCCGGTTTGCCTCCGGCTGCCGGTCTTTCGAGGGTGGTTGACTGGCCTCTTGTCCAGATCCCCACCGACCGACACACGACCACAGGCACGTGCGTATTGGGCAGATCGTTATTTGGGCGAATCATCTTCGATTGCAAGCATTATTTTCGCCCGAAGCTGGCTTTTCGCGCAGTGTCGCAAATGAGTCACAAACGCCGCGCGGCCACGGACCGCCGTCTCGCGGGAACCATTGGCCGCGCCGGCGTCTCCGCGTTGCTCGCCCAAGCGGCGCGCGGCGAGCAATTCGCCGCCGACAGGCTCGCGTGGGCGCGAGCGCGCGAAGAACCAGAGCGAAGTTGGCATGTATCATCTGGGGCGAATATTAGAACAACTAATCAGCAAAACCGCAATTCTATTTGGATATATACAGTATATCTCGCCAAGTTGGAATCGTTTTAATCTCGTAATTGTTGGATGATTGCCTTTTTAGAAACATTCCAAGTTGTCGAATATTGATTGCGACGTGGTTTTTTCTTGGCTATAGACCTCGCAGCGACAGCGGGCCCTTAACCCCGTCGGTTAGCGAGGATGCGATGAACGACAGGCCGCCCGTTGGGCGTTTGGCGCGTGTGCTGGGTTCGATGCTGCTGGCGAGCCTATACGCCGCCAGTCTGTCGGTCGGCGCGAGAGCGCAAGACTCTTCTCAACCTCCCAGCGCGCAACCCGCCGACGCCGCCAAGCCAGCCGACGCCGCCAAAAAGCCAGCGACCGATTCCAAGAGGGTAGCCGACTCCAAGAAGACGGCCGACGGCGCCAAGCCCGACGCCGCATCGCCAGCGGCGGATCAATCGGGCGAATTCGTCGAAACGCCGGTCGGCCCGGCCGCAGCCGCCGCGCCTGCCGCTGCGCCGAGTGCGGGAAATTCTGCCGCGACCGCCGCGCAGCCGGCTGACGCTACGGCGCCGACTGGTTCGGGCCCGTTCGGCTTTCTCAACAATCTCGGCCACAGCGCCAATCTCTTCGGCGACATGTGGGGGCTGCGCACGGCGCTGGCCAAATACGGCATGACGCTGAGCGTCGTCGAGAACAGCGAAGAGTTCGGCAATGTCACCGGCGGCTATCAGCGCGGCTTCGCCTATGAAGGCCTGACCACCGGCACGCTGCAGATGGATACGCAGCGCGCCTTCGGCCTGCCCGGCGGCACGTTCAATGTCAGCGCGCTACAGATCCATGGCGGCAATCTCAGCGCCTCGAACCTCGGCACGCTGCAGACGGCGAGCGGCATCGAGGCCGATCGCGCGACGCGCCTGTGGGAGCTCTGGTACCAGCAGAAGTTCGGCGACAGTTTTGATGTGAAGGTCGGTCAGCAGAGCATCGACCAGGAGTTCATGGTCAGCCAGAACTCCGGCTACTTCATCAACACCATGGCCGGCTGGCCGATGCTGCCCTCGGCCGATATGCCGGGCGGCGGCCCCGCTTATCCGCTGTCGGCGCTCGGCGTGCGCGGTCGCGCGCATATAACCGACAATCTCACCCTGCTGGCCGGCGTCTATAACGGCAGCCCGGCGCCCAACAACAATGGCGATCCGCAGAAGCTCGATCCCTATGGTGTGAGCTTCCCGCTCAACGGCGGCGTGCTGGCGATCGCCGAATTGCAATTCGTCTATCCCGGCCCCGGCACGCTCGTGCAGGCGGGCGAATCCGACCCGCTGGCGCGCACCTATAAGCTCGGCATGTGGTGGGACAGCGAGGACTTCGCCGACCTGCGCTACAACACGCTCGGCCAGCCGCTCGGCAATCCCGCCAACGATCAGACCCCGGCCAATCATCGCGGCGACTTCGCCGTCTACGCGGTCGCCGACCAGATGATCTGGCGATCGGAAGACCCTGACCGCAACATCAGCATCTTCGCGCGGCCGATGTTCACGCCTTTGCAGGACCGCAATCTCGTCGCCTTCAGCGTCAACGCCGGCCTGACGATGCATGAGCCGATCTTCGGACGCGACGACGACACGGCGGGCATCGGCGTCAATTTCGCGCAAGTGAGCAGCGGCGCGACCGGCCTCGATCAGGACACCGCCTTCTATAGCCCCGGGGTCTATTCGCCGGTGCGCCGCAACGAGACGGTGATCGAGGCGACCTATCAATATGAGGTCACGCCCTGGTGGCAGGTTCAGCCTGACATTCAGTACGTGTTCAATCCCGGCGGCGGGATCGTGAACATCTACGATCAAACCGAGAAGGTGAAGAACGAAGCCGTGTTCGGCGTTCGCACCAACATCACATTCTGAGCGGTTCGCTCTCGCGGTCGTGTTGAGTTCTCAATCCATCACAGGGCAGACGACATGGTGAAATCTCGCAAGCCTGATCGCGCATTCTTGGCCGGCTGCGTCGCGGCGGCGCTTATGGCGGGCGCGATTGACGCCCATGCCGAGGGCGTGCTCGCCGGCCTGCGCCATCATGTGACGCTGGCCTCGACCATTCCCGACAATGGCGATCTCAACCCTTACGCGGTCTTTGTCGCTCCGGCGACGGTCGGCAAGCTGCATCAGGGCGATGTGCTGGTCGATAATTTCAACAACCAGTCGAACCTGCAGGGCACCGGCGGCACGATCGTCGATTACAATCCCTCAACCCATGCGCTGACGCTTTTCGCCAAACTGCCGCAGACCCTGCCGCAATGCCCGGGCGGCATTGGCCTGAGCACCGCGATGGCGGTGCTGAAGAGCGGCTGGGTCATCGTCGGCAGCACGCCGAGCCGCGACGGCACCACGGCGACCAAGGGCCCCGGCTGCATGCTGGTGTTCGACGCCAATGGCGAACTTGCGACCGTCTGGTCGGGTTCGCATATCAATGATCCGTGGGGCAACATGGCGGTTGTCGACAATGGCGCCAGCGCGACGCTGTTCGTCAGCATGTCGGGCTACGACGTTCCCGGCCCCAGCACGATCGATCCGGCGACCGGCGTGCCGGTCGTCGTCAATAAAGCGACCGTGCTGCGCATCCAGCTCGCGATCCCGACAAGCGGGCCGCCCAAGGTGACGAGCCAGACGGTCGTCGCCAACGGCCTGGCCGAGCGCGCCGACAAGGATGTCTTTCTCATCGGCCCGACCGGTCTCGCCCTGATCGGCTCGACGCTCTATGTCTCGGACGCAATCCAAAACCGGATCGTCGCCATCCCCGATGCGCTGTCGCGCACTGGGAGCGCCGGCACGGGCGCCACCGTCGCCAAGGACGGCCAGTTGCAACGCGCGCTGGCGCTCTGCGCCACGCCCGACGGCCATATCCTCGCCACCAATGGCAAGAATGGTGAAGTCGTCGAATTCGATCCGGTCTCCGGCAAGCAGCTTGCCGCGCAATGGATCGATTCCAATCAGGCCCAGTCCCCTCCCGGCAATGGCGATCTCTTCGGCCTCGCCATGGCGCCGGACGGCAGCGGCTTCTACTACGTCGAGGATGACGTGAACATGCTGGCCAAGGCGACGCCATGACGACTGGCGAGAACGATCGGCCGCGCCCGACCAGACGCGGCTTCCTTTCCGGGACGGCGGGTCTGACCGCGCTTGTCGGCGCCAATCTCGCGCCGGCGAGCGCGCGCGCGCTCGATGCGCCGCCCATCGCCGACGCGGCCTCGGATGTCACGCCATTCTGGGGCGCGCATCAGGCCGGCGTGGTCACGCCCGCCCAGACCAACACCTATATCGCGACGTTCGATCTCACCACGACGAAGCGCGCCGATCTCGCGGCGCTGCTGCGCCGCTGGACCGAGGCCGCCGCCGCGCTCAGCGAAGGCCGGCCGGTCGAGATTCCGGCCCAGGGCGACGACTACGAGGCGCAGGCCGATCCTTCAGATGTGGCGGGTCTGTCGCCGGCGCGTCTCACGATCACCTTCGGCTTCGGTCTCGGCCTGTTCGAGAAAGACGGCGCCGATCGCTATGGTCTGCGCGCTCAGCGCCCGGCCGCCTTTATCGATCTGCCGCATTTCCCCGGCGAGCAACTGGTTCCCGCGCGCACCGGCGGCGATCTTCTCGTGCAGGCCTGCGCCGACAATCCACAAATCGCCTTTCACGCCGTGCGCCAGCTTGCCCGCCTCGCCTATGGCGTCGCCGACGTTCGCTGGGTCCAGGCGGGCTTCGTCTCCGATTTCGGCCCCGGCAAGACGCCGCGCAATCTGATGGGCTTTAAGGACGGCACCGGCAATCCGGCGATTGCCGACCCGAAGGAAATGGACGCCGTCGTCTGGGTCGGCGACGAGGGCCCGGAATGGATGCGCGGCGGCGCCTATACGGTGGTGCGCCGCGCCCGCATCGCGCTCGAGCACTGGGACCGCATGAAGGTCGCGTTCCAGGAGCAGACCTTCGGTCGCCAGAAAATGTCGGGGGCGCCGCTCGGCGCCAAATCGGAATTCGATCCGCTCGACCTCGACGCCAAGGACGCCAACGGCGATCCGGCGACGCCGGAGAATTCGCATGTCGCGATCGCCCATCGCATGGCGCAGGACGGATCGCGAATCCTCAGGCGTTCCTATTCCTATAATGACGGCGCCAATTTCACCGCCGAGCGCTGGCCGCCCTGGCGTCAGGGCATGGAATTCGACGCCGGGCTGATCTTCATTTGTCACCAGCGCGATCTCGCCAATGGCTTCGTCAAGATTTTTTCGAAGATGTCGCGCTTCGACATGATGAACCAGTTCGTCACCAATGTCGGGGGCGGCCATTTCGCCATTCCCCGCGGCGCGGCGAAGGGCGAATACATCGGCCAGCGGCTGTTCGAGGCGGCGACATGAACAGGAATCGGGAAAGAACCGTGACGCACCCCCTGCCCCGTTACGCCGGAGTCCTCAGCCTCGCGCTTGCCGCGGCGCTCGCGTTTGGCGGCGCAGCAAGCGCCGAGGATCTGACGACCTATTCGCTGACGCTAAAGAACCATCGCTTCACGCCGGCCGAAATCCATGTGCCGACCGGCAAGGCGTTCTTGGTCAGCGTGAAGAATCTCGACGACACGGCCGACGAGTTCGACATGCATGCGCCAGCCATCGAGAAGGTGATCGCGCCCGGCGGCGAAGGAACGGTGCGCATTCGCCCGCTCGGGCCGGGCCGCTTCCCATTCACCGGCGAATATCACGCCGACACCGCGCAGGGCGTGATCGTGTCGGAGTGACGCGCGAAAGCCGTAAACAACTTGGCGCAAACGATCTGGCCGCAAATGATAAGGAGACGCGATATGAGGTTTCTGCCGCAATTTTCCGCCGCCACCCTGGCGATCGGGCTTTTCGCTGTCGGCGCCCCGGCGCTGGCCGACGAACCGATCCATCTGCAGCTCTCGCTCAAGGATCATCATTTCCAGCCGGCCGAGCC
>SSMV01000193.1 GCA_004799435.1 Bradyrhizobium sp. | reverse complement strand
CGCAACCCGCGCGCATTGATGTTGACTGCGTAGTCGAGCCGTCGCGCTGCCGCTTGCACACGATGCGACAGACGCGGCGAAACATCGGCGCTCGACGACAGCGCGCGCGACACGGTGGCGAGCGAAACGCCGGCAAGATCGGCGACATCCTTCATCGTCGCCTTGCGCCGCGTCGGCTTATGCGCGTCGCCCTTCGGCTTTCCGCCCAGGCGCTTCAGCATCGTCCCCTCGCGCGTTCGAGGCCGCCGCGGCGGGGGCCCCATCGCTGAAACCGGTCTTTTACAAGAACCGGCGCCAAGCTCAACCAACCACAAAATCCACTGCGCCGCATGGCGCGCGCCGTTGCTTGACTCGCCTGAAAACGTTTTCTAACAATGTAACAAATCTATCGACCGCAAGACAATATGTGTTGCGGCTGATCGCGAGACAGCCCGGATCAGCGGGCGCTAGCGACGCTCTCTGAGGGGGCGGTATGGCGAGGAAGCAGCCTGGAGATTTCGGCGACCTTTTGTCGTGTCGGAATTGGCTGGCCGCCGCGCGGTTTGCGAGGCGTGCGTCGTGACGCCCGCGAATGAAGTCGGAAATTCACCGAACGTCAGCGCGCCGCTGCTTGAAACGCGCGGCGTGACGAAAGCCTTCGGTCCGGTGGAGGTTCTCTCCAATATCAGCCTGGCGTTTCGGCCCGGCGAAGTTCACGCGATCATCGGCGAAAACGGCGCCGGCAAATCGACATTGATGCGGATCATCAGCGGCCATATCGAGCCGACGCGCGGGACGCTTGTCTTCGAGGGCGCGCCGCTGGTTTTCAAAGGTCCGGTCGACGCCGAACGGCGCGGCATCGTGCTGGTGCATCAGGAGATCATGCTGGCGCCGCATCTGACGATCGCCGAGAACATGTTTCTCGGCCGCGAGATGCGAAATGGCCTGACGGTCGACGACCGGACGATGGAGCGCCGGGCGCGCGAGGCGATGAAGGCCTTCGGCGTCGAAGTCGCGATCGACGAACCGGTCGAGCGTCTGTCGATCGCGCAACGCCAATTGGCGCAGATCGCCCGCGCGCTGGCGACGCCGCATCGGATCGTGATTTTCGACGAGCCGACGGCGTCGCTGACGCCATATGAGACGACCGCGCTGCTCAGACTGATCGGCGATCTCAAACGCCAGGGGGTTGCGGTCGTCTATATTTCGCATCGCCTGGAAGAGGTGAAGGCGGTCGCCGACATCGTGACCGTGCTGCGCGACGGCAAATGGGTCGCGACCCGTCCGGCGGCCGATCTGCAGCCGGTCGAAATGGCGCGCCTGATGGTCGGGCGCGATCTGCTCGATCTCTATCCGCCGCGTTCGCCAGCGCCAACCTCCGCGCCGTCGTTGGAAGTGAAAAGCTTTGGCGCGCCGGGTTTCGCCTCTGGCGCCAGTTTTGAGGTCAGACCGGGCGAGATTCTCGGTTTTGCCGGACTGGTGGGCGCCGGTCGCAGCGAATTGTTCGAGGCGCTGTTCGGTCTCAGGAAAGGCTCCGGCGAAATCCGGTTGCACGGCAAAACGCAGCATTGGCCCGATGCACGCGCCGGGATGCGCGCCGGCGCGGTCTATCTGACCGAAGATCGCAAGAGCAAAGGGCTGTTGTTAGAGGAGAAGATCGCCAACAATCTGACGCTCGCCGCGCTCGACGATTTCCGTCGTGGGCCATTGGTCGACCGGACCAAGGAGGCCCGCGCGCTTGAGCTGGCGATCGCCCGCTTCGACATTCGCGTCGGCGACCGCGAGATCATGGCGGGCCAGATGTCGGGCGGCAATCAGCAGAAGCTGCTGCTCGCCAAGATGATCCTGCTCGATCCCGAGATTGTCGTCATCGACGAGCCGACGCGCGGCGTCGACATCGGCGCCAAACAGCAGCTCTATCGCTTTATCGCCGCGCTCGCCGCGGAGGGACGCTCGGTGATCGTCATCTCCTCGGAAATGACCGAACTGATCGGGCTATGCCATCGCATCATCGTCATGCGCGCCGGACGCATCGTCGGCGAACTGGCGGGCGAGGCCATGACCGAACATGCGATCGTCGTGCTGGCGACCGGCGTCGAAACGCAAGCGCAGAGTCTTCTGGCATGAGTCCTCAAGCATGAGCGGGGTCGCATCGAAAGCGCCGGTGGCGGCGTTTGCCTCGCGCCTCAAGGTCGGCGCGGTTGCGCCGTTTCTGGCGCTGGGGCTGCTTTGCGTGCTGGGGGTGATCGTCAACCCGC
>SSMV01000192.1 GCA_004799435.1 Bradyrhizobium sp. | reverse complement strand
GCCGGCCGGCGGCCCGACCGAATCGACTGTCGAAGCGCTGCGCCCGCTGCTCTCGCGCGGCGACTGCATCATCGACGGCGGCAATAGCTTTTGGCGCGACGACGTGCGGCGCGGCAAGGCGCTGGCCGCCGATGGGATCGACTATATGGATGTCGGCGTCAGCGGAGGCGTCTGGGGGCTCGAACGCGGCTTCTGCCTGATGATCGGCGGCCCGCGCGAAACGGCGACAAGGCTCGATCCAATTTTCAAGGCGCTCGCGCCGGGGCGCGGCTCCATTCCCCTGACGCCGGGGCGCGAGGGCCGCGCCGCCAGCGTCGAGGAAGGCTATCTTTACGCCGGCCCCTGCGGCGCCGGGCATTTCGTCAAGATGGTCCACAATGGCGTCGAATATGGGCTGATGCAGGCCTATGCCGAGGGCTTCGACGTCTTGCGCAACGCCGACTCGCCCGGCGTCGACGCCGACCACCGCTTCACCTTCGATGTCGCCGACATCGCCGAAGTCTGGCGGCGCGGCAGCGTCGTCTCCTCCTGGCTGCTCGATCTGACGGCGAACGCGCTGGCGCGCGAAGAGAAGCTCGAATCCTATTCCGGCTATGTCGAGGATTCGGGCGAGGGTCGCTGGACGGTGCTGGCGGCGATCGACGAATCCGTGCCGGTCGAAGTGCTCTCGGCGGCGCTTTACGCGCGCTTTCGCTCGCGTCAGAGCCACACCTACGCCGAGAAGATCATTTCGGCGATGCGCCAGGGCTTCGGCGGCCATCTGGAGCCGAAGAAAAAGACCTGAGCGGACCTCAGTTCGCTCCGCCGCTTGCGGCGATTGCGCTGACATGTTTGCGGGCTGGCTTTGGCGCTTCAGAACCGGTAAATAGGCGCGGTCCTCGGCTCGAAGCCTGAAGGGATGAGGAAAAGCGAAATGGTCCGCAGCGCCTCGCTCCCCTTCGCATTCTTCCTCGCCGTGGCGGCCACAACCGCCATGGCCGACGACGCCGCCAAAACGGATCAGTCGCCGCCGCCGGTCGCTTCGGACGTTCCGGTCAATCCGGCGATCCATGTTTCGCCCGGCGATTCCTGGACCTATGACGTCCGCGACGACATCACCGGCGATGCGAGAGGCGTCGTGACATTCGAAGTGACGAAAGCGAGCGACACCGAGATCGAGACGCGATCCACGCAGCGCAAGAAGGTCACTGACCTTCAGAGCGCATCCACCCAGGTCTTCGACGCGCGCTGGCGACAGAAGAGCAATGGCAAGTTCGCCTTTCAGCCCTATTTGGCCTCGACCGGCGTGCCGGACGATTTGGAGGTGGGGACGACCTGGGCGTTTAAATATGAAGTGGTGAGAAAAGGTTCGGAGCTGCCCAAGGAGTTTCGCGGCAACGGCAAAGTCGAATCTTGGGAAAAGGTGACGTTGCCGAACGGGACCGTTTACGACGCGTTCAAAATCGACGTGGCCGCCGCCCCCGCTTCGAGCGCCGGCGATCGCAAGCTCGAATTGCATACCGTCATGTGGTTCGCGCCGTCGGTCAACCGGCTCGTCAAGCGGATCGACGAAAATCGCGTCGGCGGCAAATTGCTCGAGGCGCGCGAGCAGACGCTGCGCGAATATCGACCGGCGCCAAAAACCTGAGAGCATGTCATTGCGAGGGGGAGACGACAGATGGTTCGATTAGCCAATTTGGCGATGGCCACGGCTTTCGTGCTCGCCGGCCAATGCGCCGTTTTCGCGGATGATGCGAAGACCGGCGATCCGAATCCTCCCGACACAGTCAAGGTCGATGTGTTGCGCGGCGATCGCTGGATCTACGAGCTTCGCGACGACATCACGAATGAGCTCAAGAGCATTGTCGACGTCGCTGTCACCGACGTGACCGATTCCGAGATCGACACGCGTGTGCGCTTCACAAATGCGACGACCAACGCCGAATCGAATGTCGTGCAGGTGTTCGATCCGCGCTGGCGGCTCAAGGAAAATGGCAATTTCACCTACCGTCCCGCGGATGACGAAACCGGAATCCCCGCCGACCTTCAGGTGGGCAAAACATGGACTTATCGTTTCGAGCTTTTGCGAGCGAACCCCGTCGGCACATTCAACTATGCCGGCAAGGCAAAAGTTGAAGCCTGGGAGCATGTCGCCGTCGCAAACGGTCTTTCCTATGACGCCTTCAAGATCGTCTTGGGCTCGGCGCTGACCCCGGTCGTCAACAATCGCAAGCTGGAAGCGAAAGTCGTGCTGTGGTACGCGCCGGCGGTCAACCGCATCGTCAAGAGCACGTTTGAAAGTCGTACGAACGGCAAATTGCTTGAGGCCACGGATTTAACGCTGAGAGATTATCAGCGCCGCCAGCCGTGAGGCCCGTTCGTCGTGCAAGTGTCGAACCCCTCAGTCGCACTGATTCTTGCCGCGACATGTATGGTTTGTGGCGTCGCCCGAGCCGACGACAACGAGGCCTCGGCACCGCCCATGCTTCAGACGCCCGTCGCGACGGTCGATGTCGGGCGTGGCGATGAATGGGTCTACATCGCCCAGGATTCCCTGACCGGATCGACGCTCTCCGATATCGACATCGTCGTGGTCGAAAAGCAGGCGGACACGATCGATGTGCGCATCCGCGTCACCGATCCCAATAGCGGCGCGGTTCGCACCGGTGCGGCGACATTTGACATGTTCTGGCGCAGGGAGCCCGACGCGATTGGCCCGGGCCAGGGAACGCAGGACAGTTGGGGCGCCAAGCCGCAACTGAAGGTCGGCGAGGAGTGGAGCTATAATTTCCAGCGCCAGCTCAACGGCGGCCCGATCATGATGGATTGGATCGGCCACGGCGAAGCGCTGGGCGTCGAACGCGTCGATCTTCCCAATGGCCGCACGGTCGAGGCTTTGAAGATCGAGTTTTTCGAGCGCCCGGCGGTTGCGCGCTATCGCTTCGAAAGTCACGTCGTCGAATGGTACGCGCCGGAGATCAATCGCTATGTCCGGCGCGAGATCGAAACTCGACTGGCCGGCGAGGTCACTGAGTCAACGACGGAAGTTCTTCAGGATTATATTCAACGGCATTGAACGTTCGCTTGCATTTCGTGCTCAGTAAAACCCGACCGGGAAATATTTGAGATAGATCTCGGCGTAGGTTCCCTTGGCGGCGAGCCGGGCCAGCGCCCAGTCCATTGCGCGGCGCAGATCGACATCCTCCTTGCGCACCGCGATGCCGACGCCTTCGCCGAAATAGCGGCTCTCGGTGAAGGGGCCGCCCTTGAAGGCGCAGCAGGCTGCCGAGTCCTCGCCGCTCAGCCAGATCGCCAGCGACAACCCGTCGGCGAAGATCGCGTCGACCTTGCTGTCGCGCAGCGCGTCATGCAGGGCGGCGAAATTGGCGTAGGGCTTGGCGATCGCCGCGGGGAAGAAAGTCGCCAGATAGGACTGATGCGCCGAGCCGGCGAGGACGCCGACGGATTTGCCCTCAAGCGCCGTTGGCGACGTATCGGCGAGTTGCGAGTCGGCGCGCACGACGAAACGCGCCGGCGTCTGATAATAGGGCTGGGTGAAATCGATACGGGCGCGTGTCGCCGCGCTGGCGGTGATCGAGGCGATCACCGCATCGCCCTTGCCGGTTTCGAGCGAGTCGATCAGCGTGTCCCAGCGGCGCGCCTGAATGGTGCAGCCGATGTGTAGCTCCTCGCAGATCGCCCGCGCGATCTCGACATTGAAACCGACCAGCGAGCCGTCGGCGAGGGCGAAATTGAGCGGCGGATAATCATCGTCGGTGAGGAAACGGATCGCCCGCAAAGCCGAGAGATCGGGCCGCTCGAGATGCAGATTGGGGTCCCAGAAGCTCGGCGCGGCGACCGGATCGGCAGCGGCCGTCGCGGCGGCGAGCCCCAGCGCCACAGCAATCGCCAGAATGTGACGCGCGACTCGCATGGCCAGGAATTGACAGCTCTGTTGAGACGACGCGCCGAAAAGCGCGGCTGGGCGGTTTCGTAGCCCGCGCCTCGGCCTCAATCAAGCAACTGCGCTTAGGGGTTCGAGCCGGGGGGCGTGCGGCCGACCTGGATATAGGCGCGCAGCGGGCCCATTGCGGTGTCGGTGCGCGCGTCCATGCTTGCGCCGACATTGGTCTGCATCACGGGCGGCAGCGGCGCCTGAAGCGGGGCCGGCATCGTGTTTGGCCGCGACTGCGGCTCATATTCGGCGCCGGCCGCGACATAGCCGCTGAAACGAACGCAGACATCGGAACCGGGCGCCGCGATGAAGCCCTCTCCCTGCGCGCGGCAGCGCGTATCATTTTGCGCAACCGGCGCGTCGCCCGCCTGCGCGTTGTTTGCGGTCAGGCACTCGGCGCCCAAGCAGGCCGCCAGAGAAAGCGTCGACAGGACAATCGCACGCTGCGCCATTTCGCTTATCCAAACCTTCGATTCGAGCCCGCGACATTTCGCCGACTTCGTGGCGGCAACATGGCGTATGCGCATCGGCGTCGTGGATGACACGACGAATTTATTTCCAATCGCCGTAGCAGCACTGAATGAGAGCGAGCGCCGCCACCGCCGCCGTATCGGCGCGCAGAATGCGGGGTCCGAGGCTGAGACGCAACACGCGCGGCAAAGCGAGAATGGCGCGCCGCTCGCTCTCGTCGAATCCGCCCTCGGGACCGATCAGCAGCGACACGCCGGCCGCAGCTTTCACTTCCGTCATCGCGGCGATCGGATCGGTAAGCGGCGCGTCCTCATCGCAGAAGACCAACAGTCGTTCGGCGGGCCAATCCGCCAGCAGATCGGCGAGCTTTCGTTCGGGCGCGATTTCCGGCAGCCAGATCACGCCGCATTGCTCGGCCGCTTCGCGCGCATTGGCTGAGAGGCGTTCGAGATTGACGCGGCTGACTTGCGTGTGACGCGTCAGAATCGGCTGCAGACGCCGCGCGCCCATCTCCACCGCTTTTTGCGCGACATAGTCGAGCCGCGCATGTTTGAGCGGCGCGAAGAGATAGTCGACGTCGGGCGGATATTCCTGCACCCGCAACCGCTCGCCGATTGTCAGCGCGACATTGCGACGTGCGACCGTTTCGACCGTCGCGGCGAATTCGCCGTCGCGCCCGTTGAAGACCAGCACAGGCGCGCCAGCGCGCAGGCGCAGCACATTGGCGAGATAATTGGCCTCGTCGGGCGACAACGCGACGCGCTCCCCCTGGCGCAGATCGCCCGCCAGACAGAGGCGCGGCGTGACGAAATCGGTGCGGGCCATGGGCGATTCCGGCGCAAGCTGTTTTGAGCGGCGGGCCAGCATAGCGTCGCCGCCCGCGCCTCGCCGTGTAACGGAAGGCTGGCCGGCGCGAAAGACAGAGGAATGCGCGCTGTCGCGCTCGCGGAGCAAACCCATGACCGCCTTCGCCTCGCTTGCCCTCCCTTCGGCGCTTCTGTCGGCCGGCGCGGCGTTGATCGCCGCCGCCTTGGCGCCCGCTCCGGCGAGCGCCGCCGACGCCCATCACCCGCTGGTGATCGAATTGTTTCAAAGCCAGGGCTGCTCCTCCTGTCCGCCTGCCAATGCTTTGCTGATCGACTGGGCTAAGCGCGACGACGTGCTGGCGCTCAATTTCGCCGTCGATTACTGGGACAGCCTCGGCTGGAAAGACATTTTCGACAGTCCCGCCTATACCGCCCGGCAATGGGCCTACGCCCGCGCGCTACAACGCGAGAATGTCTATACGCCTCAAGCCATTCTGAACGGCCGCGCCGACACGACGGGTCTCGACGACGAGGAATTGCGCCAGCTCGCCGCAAAGGTCGACCGCGGCGCGGGCGGTCCGGCGGTGACGGTCTCGGCGGGCGCAGCGACCATCGGGGCCGGCGCGGCGCCGGCCGGGGGCGCGGAAGTCTGGCTCGCCCAATATGATCCCAACGTGCTCCAGGTCGCGATTAAGCGCGGCGAAAACGCCGGCCGCACCCTGCCGCATGTCAATATCGTCAAGCGGCTGGCGCTGCTCGGCCGCTGGAGCGGCGCCCCCGCGCGCTTCGACCTGCCCGCCAAGGACGACGCGCGGCTGGTCGATGCAGTGCTGGTGCAGGGCGCCGGCCAGGGGCCGATCCTCGCCGCAGCGCGGGAGTGAGACCTCGCGCTTGCCGCCCGCTTTGATGCCGCGGCCCCTTGCCAGAAGGCCAATGTTCTGCAAATGTTCTCGCCCGGCGCCGCGTGTTAGGCGGCGGCAAGGGGCAGGGGCGTGATGGTTGCGCGGGTCGCCACAATGGCCTTCGAGGGCGTCGAGACCCGCCCGGTCGACGTGCAGGTGCAGGTCGCCAATGGTGCGGTCGCCTTCACCATCGTGGGCCTCGGCGACAAGGCGGTCGCCGAATCGCGCGAGCGGGTGCGCGCGGCGCTCATCGCCTCCGGCCTGGCGCTGCCGGCCCGGCGCATCACCGTCAATCTCGCCCCCGCCGATCTGCCCAAGGAGGGCAGCCATTACGACCTGCCGATCGCGCTCGGGGTGATGGCGGCGATCGGCGCCCTGCCGGCCGATGCGCTCGACGGCTATGCGGTGCTTGGCGAACTGGCGCTCGACGGCGCGATCAGCGCGGTCGCCGGGGTCCTGCCGGCGGCGATCGCCGCCAATGCGCGCGGGCTTGGTCTTGTCTGTCCGGCCTCTTGCGGCCCCGAGGCGGCCTGGGCCTCGGCCGATCTCGACATTCTCGCGCCGCGCTCGCTGATCCAGCTCGCCAATCATTTCAAGGGCGCACAGACCCTGTCGCGACCGACGCCCGCCTTGCGCGCCGCTGGCGGTCCACAACCCGATCTCCTCGACATCAAGGGCCAGGACAGCGCCAAGCGCGCGCTCGAAGTGGCGGCGGCGGGCGGCCATAATCTTCTGATGTGCGGCGCGCCGGGCGCCGGCAAATCGATGCTCGCCCAGCGCCTGCCTTCGATCCTGCCGCCGCTCGAGCCGCGCGAATTGCTCGAAGTCTCGATGGTCCATTCGGTGGCGGGCGAGCTCGCGGGGGGCGCGCTCACCGACCGGCGGCCCTTTCGCGCCCCCCATCACTCGGCCTCCATGGCGGCGCTGGTCGGCGGCGGCGTTCACGCGCGGCCCGGCGAAATCTCGCTCGCCCATCACGGCGTGCTGTTTCTCGACGAATTGCCCGAGTTCAATCCGCAAGCCCTCGACTCTCTGCGCCAGCCGATAGAGGCGGGCGAAGTGGCGATCGCGCGGGCCAATCATCGCGTCGTCTATCCGGCGCGTTTCCAATTGGTCGCGGCGATGAACCCCTGCCGTTGCGGCCATGCCGACGATCCCGGTTTTTCCTGCCATCGCGGCCCCAATGCGCGTTGCGCCGCCCAATATCAGGCGCGGTTGTCCGGCCCGCTGCTCGACCGTTTCGACCTGACGATCGACGTGCCGGCGGTCGGCGCCGCCGATCTGTTGCGGCCGGCGCCCAGCGAAGGTTCGCGCGAAGTGGCGGCGCGGGTCGCCGCCGCCCGGGCGATCCAGATCGAGCGCTATCGCGCGCTCGGGCTCGCCTCTGTCCTTTGCAACGCCGCCGCCCCGGCCAATGTTGTAGAGGCGGTCGCCGCCCCCGAGCCGGCAGGCCTCGCGCTGCTGCATGAGGCGGCCGAGCGCATGCGGCTTTCGGCGCGCGGCTATCACCGTGTGCTCAAACTGGCGCGGACGCTCGCCGATCTCGACGGCGGCGGCGACGTTTCGCGCGCCCATATCGCCGAGGCGCTGAGCTATCGCGGGCCGCAGGAACGCGCGGCGGCGGCCGCTTGAAGTCCGCCCCAAGCCGCCTGAAAAGCAAAATTCTTCATTTCCGGGCAAGGTTTTCTCAACCGCGTCCTGTCATCGTTGGGCGCCGAATCTTTCGTCCCGGCGTTTGGAAATCTCCGTGATCGACGCCCTTACCCATGCTGCGCAGTTCGATCTGCGCATTCTGGCCATCGAGGCGGCGCCTTTGCTGGCGCTGACGCTGGCGCTCGCCGCGGCGATCTCGCGCAGCCGCCAGCGCGCCGCGGATGAGGCCGAGCGGTCGCGGCTCGAGGCCGAGCGTCTGCGCGACGAGGTCTGGCGGCTGAAGGAAGGCGCGGCGGCGCGCGAGCGCGCCGAAGCGGCGAGCGAAGCCAAATCGCGTTTTCTCGCCACGATGAGCCACGAAATTCGCACGCCCTTGGCCGGCATCCTCGGCATGGCCGATTTGCTGCGCGACGCGCCGCATGATCTCGAACATGCGAGCTATGTCGAAGCGATCCGCGTCTCCGGCGCGGCGCTCGCCGGCCTGGTCGATGAAATTCTCGATTTCTCCAAGATCGAGGCCGGCCGTCTCGATCTCGTCGCCGAGCCTTTCGATCTGAAACGGCTGGTTGAGGGCATGGTCGAATTGCTCGCGCCGCAGGCGCAGGGCAAGGGGCTGGAAATTTCCGCTTCGATCGCCGCCGACATCCCGCGCCTCATCGTCGGCGACAGCCTGCGGCTGCGCCAGGCGCTGACCAATCTTGCTGGCAATGCAGTCAAATTCACCGAATCCGGCGGCGTCGGCGTCACGGTCGCGCGCGCCGCCGACGGGCGCCTGTTGTTCGAGGTGCGCGACACCGGGCCGGGCGTGCCGCCCGAGCGCCGCGCGGCGATCTTCGAGGAATTCGAGCAGGGCGACGGCTCCAATGCGCGCCGTCACGAAGGCGCCGGCCTCGGCCTCGCCATCGCGCGGCGCATCGTCGCGCTGATGGGCGGCGAATTGACCCTCGCCGACAATCCCGGCGGCGGATCGATCTTTTCCTTCGCGGTCGCCTTGCCGGTCGCCGTCGACGCGCCGGCGGAAGCCGCGCCAAGCCAGCTTGCCGGTCGCCGCGCGCTGATCGTCGCGCATTCTCCTTTTGAAGCGCCGGCGATCGCGGCGCGTCTGATCGAAGCCGGCGCCGTCGTCGAACGCGCCGAAGGGCTAGACGACGGCCTCGCCGCCCTGCAGCGCGGCCCGCGCCCCGATCTGGTGATCGTCGATTGCGCGCTCGGCGTCGAGGCGACCAACCGGCTCGCCGCCGCCGCCCGCGCCGTCGCCGCGCCCAAGAGCCTCGTCCTCTTCTCGCCTTTCGAGCGGCGCGCCTTTGGCCAGACCTCGCTCAGCGGCTTCGACGGCTGGCTGGTCAAGCCGGTGCGCGCCCGCTCGCTCTATGAGCGGCTGGCGAGCGAATTCGCCCCCGCCGCCCCGGCCCCCGCCGCGATCAAATCTCATGCCGGCCTCGGCGCCGCCAAACGGGCGCTGCTCGCCGAAGACAACGACATCAATGCGCTCATCGCGCAAAAGGCGCTGCGCCGGCTCGGCTTCGAAGTCGTGCGCGCCCATGACGGCGACGAGGCGACAGCGGTTGCGCTGGCCGCGACGCGCGGCGCCATCGCGCCGATCGATGTCGTGCTGATGGATATTAAAATGCCCGGCGTCGATGGGTTCGAGGCGGCGCGCCGCATTCGCCGCGCCGAGAGCGAGACGGGCTCGCCGCGCTCGGTGATCGTCGCGCTGACCGCCAGCGCCACCGCCGCCGACGTGGCGACCGCGGAAGCTGCCGGCTTCGACGCCTTTCTCGTCAAGCCGGTCGACGTCGCGCGGCTCGCCGCGACGATCGAGCGGCTGGTCGCCGAACCCGCCGACGCCGAACCGGTCCGCGCGCGCCTGTCATAATTTCGTGCGACAACGGTCTCTATCCGATTCGAAAGGATCGCACCGGAGATCGCTCGATGAATATGGCGCTGCCGAAACACGCTTTGGCCGAGAGCAAAGCGTTCGGCGGGCGAGCGATCCGCGATCTGATGGGTCTGCCGCGCCAGCTTGCCGGCTGCGGGCCGCTCGAAGTCCGGCTTGCAACGACCGGGGCCGAGATCCGCCGCGCGCAAGGCTTGCGCTATCGCGTGTTCTTCGAGGAGGGCGGCGCCCGAGCCGACGCCACAGCGCGGCTGAGCCGCCGCGACGTCTGCCGCTTCGATCGCGTCTGCGACCATCTGATCGTCGTCGATACCTCGAGCCGCGGCCTCGACGGCGCGCCGATCGTCGTCGCCGCCTATCGGCTGCTGCGCGGCGAGATCGCCGCCGCGAATTTCGGCTTTTACAGCGCCGGCGAATTCGACGTCGCGGCGCTGATCGCGCGCCACCCCGGCAAGCGGCTCATGGAGCTTGGCCGCTCCTGTGTCGCGCCGGCCTATCGCGGCAAGCGGGCGCTCGAACTCCTGTGGCGCGGCGTCTGGATCTATGCGCTGCATCACCGTATCGACGCGATGTTCGGCTGCGCCAGTTTCCCCGGCGCCGACCCCCAAGCCCACGCCGCGGCGCTGCGCTTTTTGCAGGGCGAAAGCGGCGAGGATGCCGACTGGCGGGTGGCAGCCGTCGCCGGCCGCGCTGCGGTCATTGCGCCGACTTCCGAAGCGCCGCTCACCTCGCGCGAAGCGATCCGCGTCCTGCCGCCGATGATCAAGGGCTATTGGCGTCTTGGCGCGAGGTTCAGCCCTCAAGCCGTGGTCGATGAGGCCTTCGGCGCGACCGATGTCTTCGCCGTCGTGCCGGTGGCGGCGATCGGGATGCGCTATCTCGATCATTTCGCGCCCGAGCGGCAGGCCGCATCGCTGGCCGCCTGAGGGCGCCGCGAAGCGGCATTTCCAATCGGCAGATGTTTCCATTCGCCAAGAAATGCATTATCTAATGGCGGCGTCCGCGCGCGCAAAGCACCCGTAGCTCAGCTGGATAGAGCGCTGCCCTCCGAAGGCAGAGGCCAGGGGTTCGAATCCCTTCGGGTGCGCCAATCGACCCCGATTCGTGTATGTGCGCAAAGGCCAGCGGCGGGCGTGGGTTCGCATCGCGCTCTCCGTCATTGCGAGCGGAGCGAAGCAATCCACGGCGCGCAAAATCGGCGGCTTGATCCTCTGGATTGCTTCGTCGCGTCGCTCCTCGCAATGACGGGCGCGACAGCGTCCCTTCTCCCCGCTTGCGGGGAGAGGGGAACGCCGCCTCGCTGCGGCAGAAAGCGCCGGCGGCTCCGAACGGCTTTCTCCTAGCGGCTCGATCGCGCTTTCAATTCGCGTTCCTGGTTGCAATCGGCCTCGGCGGTTTCGACTGCTTTGCCGTTGATGAGATGCGACATCAGCGCCACCGCGACCGCTCGCGCGCGCATATTGTATAGGGCCCGACGATCGCCGGTCATCGGCATTTCGGCCAGGCCGAGCTTCGCGTAAAGCTGTTGCAAGCGGCCCTGCACGCTGCGCATCGATATATTGCGCCGCTGAGCGATCGCCTGATCGGTGAGGCCGATCGAGATGTCGAGCAGGGCTTCATATTCGGCCTCGGTGAGGTTGCCCGATTCCAACCCTTGCGTCTGGACGCCGCGCACTTCGCGATCGACGATATTCTGCCCCTCGACGAAAACGCATTGCACGGCGCGCCGCAGGCGATCCTTTGAGGCCGTCTTGAGCAGATAGCCATAGGTGGCGCGGGGCGGAACGATGCGGGCGATGCCGCGAACATAGGCTTCGTCGGCGTAGTTCGACCAAAACAGAATCGGCGTCGTCGGATTGACCTCCCAGATCGCCTTTGCCACCTGGACGCCGGTTTTCTTCGGCATTTGCAAATCGAGGATCACGCCGTCGAGCGCCCGATTGCGGACGAGCCGGATTGCCTCCTCGCCATCCTCCGCGTGGACCAGCTCCGCCTCGCCAATATCGCAATTGCCCATGACCTCACGCAGAAACCCGCTATGAAGCGCGTCGTCCTCGGCGA
>SSMV01000191.1 GCA_004799435.1 Bradyrhizobium sp. | reverse complement strand
CCTGTCCATTCATACAGGCGGGCGAACCGTCTTGACAGCGCAAGAGAGATGCGCAAGTCTCGTAAACGTTTACGGAGCGCAGCGCGTCGGTGAAATGCGCGTGAGGTTCCGGGGAGGACGTCCGATGCTGACCGCCGTTTTGGCCGGTTGCGGCGCGATGAGCGCCCGGTGGATCGACGCCATCAAAACCATTGACGGTTTGCGACTGGTCGGGCTGGTCGACGTCGATGTCGAACGGGCGCGGGCCTGCGCCGAGCGGCACGGCCTGGGCGACGCGACGATCGACTCCGATCTCGGCGCAATGCTTTCGGCGCGACGGCCCGACATTCTGTTTGACGTTGTGCCGCCCGAGGCCCGCCGCGAGGTGGTGCTCGCCGGCCTGGCGGGCGGCTGCCATGTGCTGAGCGAAAAGCCGATGGCCATGCGGATGGAGGATGCGCGGGCGATGGTCGCCGCCGCGCGCCGTCACGGGCGACTTCATGCGGTCATGCAGAACCGGCGCTATCTCGGCGACGTTCGGCGTCTGCGTCGGCTGCTGGCGTCGGGCATTCTTGGCCGCATCACCAGTCTTCACGCCGATTTCTTCATCGGTCCGCATTTCGGCGGTTTCCGCGAGAATATGGAGCACGTTCTGCTCCTCGACATGGCGATCCATACATTCGATGTCGCCCGCTATCTCGTTGGCGCCGCGCCGAAGTCGGTGTGCTGCTTCGAATGGGAGCCGGCCAATAGCTGGTATCGCAGCGGCTCGTCCGTCGCCGCAGGCTTCGAATTCGCCGATCGTTCCATCTTCACCTATCGCGGCAGTTGGTGCGCCGTGGGCCTGAAGACGAGCTGGGAGGCGAACTGGCGCATCGCTTGCGAACGCGGCGGGGCTATCTGGGACGGCGTCAACGCGCCCGTCGCCGAGCGCGCGTCGGGTTCGCGCGACGGGCTGTTCGACGCCGTCGAGCCCGTCGAGGTTCCCCCCCTCGACCCTAGTGACCGGGTCGGCGGCCATCTCGGCGTGATCGAGGATTTCATTCGCGCCATTCGCAACGGGAGCGAGCCCGAGACGCGCGGCGCCGACAATATCAACTCCCTGGCGATGGCGCTCGCCGCCGCCGAAAGCGTCGGCGCCGAACGGCGCGTCGCTATTTCAATCTGAGGTCGTCGTATGGCTCGTTCGCTTCTCGATATCCGCATCGGCACGATGGTGCGCGGCGCCATCGCCAATCCGGCCGATTATGTTCGCAGCATCTTGCCGCATGGCTTCGAGAGCATTCAGCCGTTCTTCTGGCAGACGCTGGGAAACATCGACATCAAGCGACTGGCGGCCGAAATCCGCGAAGCGATCGGCGACTCCGACGTTACCGTCAGTTCGCTGGCGATCTTCGGCAATCCGCTGGAGAGCGGCGACCTCGATCGCCAGACGCTGGCCGGCTGGGAAGTTCTGATCGACAACGCCCATCTCTTTGGTGCCAACATGGTCACTGGCTTCACCGGGCGGGTGCGCGGCAAGCCGATCGAGGACAGTCTGCCGCGCTTTCGCGAGGTCTGGGGCCCGCTGGCTCAGCGCGCCAGGGACAAGGGCGTCAAGATCGCCTTCGAGAATTGCGCGATGAACGGCAATTGGCAGGCCGGCGACTGGAACATCGCCCATAATCCCGACGCCTGGGAGCTGATGTTCGACGCGCTTCCGGCCGACAATCTCGGCCTCGAATGGGAGCCCTGCCACCAGCTCGTCTATCTGATCGATCCGATCCCGCAGATCCGCAAATGGGCGAGCAAGATTTTCCACGTCCATGGCAAGGACGCGACCGTGCGCTGGGACGTGGTTCGCGAGCACGGCGTTTTTGGCAAATTTCCCTTCGTGCAAATGCGCACGCCCGGTTTCGGCGACAGCGACTGGACGCGCATCGTCAGCGAGTTGCGGCTGGCCGGCTTCACCGGCGCAATCGACATCGAAGGCTGGCACGACCCTGTCTATCGCGAAGAACTCGAGATGACAGGTCAGGTTCGCGCGCTGAATTACTTGAAGGATTGCCGCGGCGGCGCGCGCGCGATTGGCAATCCCGTTTAGCGCCAGAGTTGGCGAATTGGACTGGCGCCCGCAACGAACGGGCGAAGAGGAGGAGCGAATGGTCAAGAAGAGTGTTGTTCTGGGTTCGACTGCGATCGCGCTGGCGATCGCCTGCACAAGCTACGCCAACGCGGCCGCGTTGCGCGACAAATGGTGCAAGGACGTGCATCTGCGCTTCTTCGTCGGCGGCGCCGAGGGCGACGCCTTCGGAACCATCGTCTATAATGGCGCCAAGCAGGCGCAGAATGACACCGGCGCGCAGGTCGAGTTCGTGTTCTCGGGCTGGAGCGCCGAGAAGATGACGCAGCAGCTGCGCGAGGCGGTCGCCGCCAAGCCGGACGGCATCGCGATGATGGGCCATCCCGGCGACGACGCGATCATGCCGTCGGCCGAAGCGGCCAGCAAGGCCGGCATCAAGATGATGTATCAGAACGTGCCGGTTCCCAAGGTTGTGGCCGCCTTTGGCGGCGGCTATGTCGGCGCGCAGCAGGCGGAGCAGGGCCATGCGCTCGGCGTCGAGGCGGTCAAGGACGGCGGCCTGAAGGCTGGCGACACGGCGATCATGATCGGACCATTCGACCTTGAAAATCGCGGCGCCCGCGAGCTTGGCACCGCGAAGGCGATGGAGGAGGCCGGCGTCAAGGTCACCAAGATCAATTCGCCGCCGGAATGGGCGGCCGATCCAAACTTGGCGATCCCGGTCGTGACGGCGGCGATCCTCAACAATCCGAGCGTCAAGGCGATCGGTTATCCCGGCGGCCAGCTGCTCGGCAACGTCCCGACCTATATGCAGGCGGCCAAGAAGAAGCCCGGCGAAATTTTCAACTTCGGCTTCGACACCAGCCCGCAAATCGTCCAGGGCTTCAAGGACGGCTGGGTCCAGCTCACCGCCGATCAGCAGCCGTTCCAGCAAGGCTATCTGCCGATCCTCAACCTGTGCGAACAGGTGGTCTACGGCCTCGGCCCGATCAATGTCGACACCGGCGCCGGCTTCGTCACGCCGGCCAACTATCAGAAGGTTGGCGCTCTGGCGACGGAAGGCCTGCGCTGATCCAAAACCAAGGCTAAGGAGAGCCGCTCGCCTGCGAAGGCGGGCGGCTTGTTCCAAGGGGAGCAAACCATGTCCGGCCGCGTGATCGAACTACGCGACATCAAGAAATCCTACGGCAACGTCTATGCGCTTGGCGGCGTCGATCTGTGGGTCGACGAAGGCGAGGTGCTGGGGCTGATCGGTGACAATGGCGCCGGCAAATCGACTCTGATCAAAATACTCGCCGGCGCCGTGCGGCCGACCTCGGGCGAGATTCTCGTCAGGGGGCAGCCGGTTAGCGGCTGGAACGCGGCGCGATCGCGCGAAGCCGGCATCGAGACCGTTTTCCAGGACCGCGCGCTCGCGGTCCAGCAGTCGATCGTGCGCAATATTTTCATGGGCAACGAGATCGCCAATCGCTTCGGCTTCCTCGACACGGCGCGCGAGTTCAGCGAGGCCAATCGCCTGATGCGCGAGATCGGCTTCACCTCGAAAGTCTTCACGCCGCATTCGATTGTCGGCCAATTGTCGGGTGGCGAGCGCCAGGGCGTCGCCATCGCCCGTTCGCTCTACAAGAAGGCCGATCTCATCGTTCTCGACGAACCGACGACCGCGCTGTCGCTGACCGAAACCAACAAGGTCTTTCACTTCGTCCGCCAGGTGCGCGACTCCGGCCGCTCGATCCTGTTCATCGGCCACAATATTCATCATGTGTTCGACATCGCCGATCGCTTCGTCGTGCTCGACCGCGGCAAAGTCGCGCTGGCCAAGAAGCGCGACGAATTGCAATCGGCCGAAGAGCTGATCGGCTTCATGGAACATGTCGCCCGGCCCGACGCGAGGGCGAAAGCGGATCTCGGGAAAGGCGGATGGCGATGATCGACGAAGCGCAAGAGGCCGGCGCAAGCCTCGCCGAAACTTGGCGCGATCCGCGCAATCATCCGCTGCGTCGCCTTTTGAAGGATAATCGCGCCGCGCTCGGCTCGCTCGGCGTGTTCGCGACGATGCTGCTGGTTTTCCTGATCGCCAATCCACGCGTCTTCACCAACTGGACGCTTTACAGCTCGGTGTTCACGACGCTGCCGGTGGCGATCTTTCTCACCGTACCGCTGGTCTTCATCGTCACGGTCGGCGAGATCGATCTGTCCTTTCCCTCCACCATGGGCTTCGCCGCGTGGGCTTTCGCGCTGGTGGTGCATGCCGGTTACGATCCGTTCCTTGGCTTCCTCGCCGCAATTGTCGTTGGCGCGGCGCTGGGCGCCTTTGTCGGCGCGCTGGTCGTCTACGCCAATCTATCGTCGCTGATTGCGACGCTGGGCATGAATTTCGTGCTGCGCGGGATCATTCAGATTTTCACCGAAGGCAAATCGATCGCCATGGTGTCGCTTGGCGATACATGGGCGTTCAAGATTTTCTCGTCCGAAGTGTATGGCGTGCCGGTGCAGATTTTCTGGGCGATCGCTTTCACGATCTTTTCCAGCCTCCTCTACAGCCGGCACCGCTTCGGCGCACATATCCATATGGTCGGCGACAATCCCGACAGCGCCGCGCAAATGGGCGTCAACGTCAATCGGGTGCGAGTCAAGGCGTTTCTCTTCGTCGGCGTCGGCGCGGCGATCGCCGGTGTCTTCTCGACTATGATCAATTTCACCTGGTGGCCGACCGCCGGCGATGGCTATCTGCTGCCGGTGCTGGCCTCGGTCTTTGTCGGCGGCACGCCGACCTGGGGCGGCATCGGCACCGTCTATGGCGGCGCGATCGGCGCAATGACGGTTTCGTTCATCCAGACTGGCATTGTCGGCGTCGGGCTCTCCGGCTTTTATGTCCAGTTCTTCAACGGCCTGATTATCATCCTGTCGCTGATCGGCCATCGCTGGAACCAGATCCGATATCGCTAGGACGACCGGCCGCGTCGTCGCGCCCGCAAGGGCGCGCCGCCGCGAGCCGCGCCAGCGGGAAAGCGCATAGCGGGAGCAATTTATGAAGTTCACCGACGGCGTCTGGCGCAAGCCCGACGACATGAATGTCGCGACCTCCCATCATTGCTGGAGCGTCACAATCAGTGAGCGCGAAGCAAAGATCGACGTCTCTTCAAGCCCCGTCCGCATGCGCTTCGAGGATCAGGAGACCAAATATTTCACCGTCCGCCTCCATTCGCCGGCGCCCAATATAATCGGCGTGAAGTTCGAGCATTTCCGCGGCCGGCAGAGGCGCGGCCCGGATTTCGAACTCGCCGCCGATTCTTCGTTCAAGCCGACGATCGTCGAGACGGAGGATTACGTCAGCCTGACCAGCGGCGATCTCACCGCGCGGGTGGAGAAGCGCGGCGAATGGCGCCTCGATTTCTTGCGCGCGGGCAGACGCATCACCGGCAGCGCGTTGGGCGCAAGCGGCTATGCGGTCAAGCTGGACGACGGCAAGACCTATGTCTTCGACCGTCTCGATCTCGGCGTCGGCGAACTTGTCTATGGCCTGGGCGAAAGATTCACCGCCTTCACCCGCAACGGCCAGGCGGTCGAAATCTGGAATCGCGACGGCGGCACCTCGACCGAGCAAGCCTATAAGAACATTCCCTTCTTCCTGACCAATCGC
>SSMV01000190.1 GCA_004799435.1 Bradyrhizobium sp. | reverse complement strand
TCGAGCAGCGGCTTCAATGCGGCGACATAATCGGTCGGCGCGGGAATGTCGCCGCCCTTGTCGCGCCCGAAAGCTTTGAAGACCGACGGATTGTGATCGCGCCGCGAACCCGGATGGATCTGCATGACCAGACCATCGGCGAGGCTCATCTTCGCCATTTCGGTCAGCATCTGCGCGCGGAACATTTCCGCGTCCTCGGCCGAGACCGGGCCACTGCGCACGCGCAGATAGAGCGCGGCGGCCTCGTCGCGCGGCAGGTCGGCGGTGCGGGCGGTGGGGTGGCCGTGATCGGTCGACGTGCAGCCGACCGATTTGAAAAATTCGCGCCGCTCGCCGAGTGCCGCCAAATAGCCATCCCAGGTCGAGATGTCGCGATTGGCGACGCGCGCCAGCGCCGAGAGATTGTCGGCGAACTTTGGAAAGGCCGGATCGACGACCGAGTCGGGACGGAAGGCGGTGAGCACGCGTCCCTTCCAGCCGCTGGCCTTGAGCTTGCGATGATGACGCAGATCGTCGAGCGGGCTTTCGGTCGTCGTCAGCGCCTCGATGTTGAAGCGCTCGAACAGCGCGCGCGGCCGAAACTCCGGCGTCCGCAAACAGGCGGCGATGCGATCATAGATCCTGTCGGCGCTCGCCGCGTTCAGGCGTTCGGCGACGCCGAACACTTCGGTGAAGGCGTGATTGAGCCACAGCCAGGAGGGCGTGCCGCGAAAGAGATGGAAATTGGCCGCGAAGCGCCGCCAGATCGCGCGCGGATCGGTCTCGATCGCGCCGCCGTCGACGCGCGGCACGCCCAGCTCCTCCAGCCGTGCGCCCTGGCTGTAGAGCATGCGCGTCACATAGTGATCGGGCGCGATGAAAAGATTGGCCGGATCGGGAAAGGCCACATCGTCGGCGAACCATTGTGGGTCCGTGTGTCCGTGCGGGCTGAGAATCGGCAGGCCCGCCACCGACGCATAGAGATTGCGCGCGATCGCGCGCGTCTCCCGGTCGGCGGGGAACAGTCGGTCGGGATGAAGCGCGAAAGCGGCGGACCGTTCGCTCATGGCATGGCTCATTTAAAAGAGGAGAATCGGAGGGCCGCCACCCTCGCTGCAGGCCAGTTCGGCGCAGCAAGACTGGACATTCTTTCAGATTGCCTTATTGGTCAAGTGGTAAGGCCAATTTGTGCGTTCTCGCCGTTGCGACGAGTGCACGCGAGCAAGCGATGCGACTGGCGCGCCGGACGTTGCGACGGCGAACGCGAGCGCGCCGGAAGTCCGAGGGGGAGACGTCATGATGTCAGTTGGAAAGCTGCGGTGGAAGATGCTGGCGCTGATGCTCGCCGGCACGATCCTCATCTATGTCGAGCGCAACGTGCTGGGCGCGCTGGCGCCATTCTTCAAGAAAGACCTCGGCTTCACCACCGAAACATATTCCTACGTCGTCGCCTCGTTCCAGATTGTCTATTCCTTCGCCCAGCCAGCCGCCGGATTCCTCACCGACCTGATCGGCCCGCGCATCGGCTATGCGGTCGCGGCGCTCGTCTGGGGCCTGGCGGCCGCCCTGCACGCCTTTTCGAGCGGCTGGGTTTCGATGGCCAGCTTTCGTGCGCTGCTGGGCTTAAGCGAAGCGGTCGCGATTCCGACCGGCACGAAAGTGTCGACCGTCTGGTTTCCCGCGCGCGAGCGTTCGATCGCCACCGGCTGGTTCAATTCGGGCTCGTCGATCGGCGCGGCGATCACGCCGCCGCTGGTGATTGCGGTAGCGCTCAACTACGGCTGGCGGCCCGCGTTCTTCATCGCCGGCGTGCTGGGCGTCGTCATGGGGGGCGTCTGGTACTGGCTCTATCGCGATCCGCAGAATCATCCGGGCCTGTCGGAGAGCGAGCGCAAATATATCGAAGACGGCCAGACGCCGGTCGCCGCGAAGCCCAATGTGTTGGCGGTGGTGTCGCAGCCGAAGTTTCTCGGCATCATCATCGCCCGCTTCCTCACCGAGCCGGCATGGCAGTCCTTCCAGTATTTCATCCCGCTCTACATGGTCGGCGTGCGCGGCATGGACATCAAGCAGTTCGCCTTCTTCGGATGGCTGACCTTCGCCGGCTCGGATCTTGGCTGCCTTGTCGGCGGCTATCTCGCGCCCTTTCTGCAGGGCCGGTTCAAGCTGCATATTGTCAATGCGCGGCTGGCCGTCATCACGATCGGCGCCTGCTGCATGATCGGTCCCGCTCTGATCAGCTTCGCCGTCGACCCGATCACCGCGATCCTCTGCTTTGCCCTCGGCGGTTTCGCCCACCAGATGCTGTCGAGCATGATGTATGCGTTGATGGGCGACGTGTTCGCCAAGCCTGATATCGCGACCGCCACCGGCATTGCCGGCATGTTCGGCTATATCGGCGGCGCGCTCTTCACGCTGCTGGTCGGGGCTTTGGCGGACACAATCGGCTACAATCCGCTATTCGCGCTGTTGCTCCTTTTCGACCTTGTCGCCGCGGCGACGCTCTGGGCCTTCATCGGCGTGCGCAAAGGCGCGGCCGCGGCGCCGGCCTGATCGACGCGAAAATGCGGCGCGACGGGGCCCTCAACCCACCCGGCGCGCCGCAGCGCGAGATGACGTCCGCATGACCAATTCCCGCGTTTGAGCGGGATGAGCATGAAATGCGTCGCGAATCGCCTTTGCTGTATTGCCACCCCCGGCCCGCTTGTTATGCTCGGGTCCGTGGCTCACGACGTTTTCATCTCCTATTCGAACAAGGACAAAGCTGCGGCCGACGCCGCCTGCAATGTGCTGGAGCGCAATGGCATCCGCGTTTGGATGGCGCCGCGCGACATTTTGCCGGGCGTCGGCTGGGCGGAATCGCTGATCAGCGCGATCAATAACGCCCGCGTGATGGTGCTGGTCTATTCCAGCAACGCCAACAAGTCGCCGCAGATCGAACGCGAGGTCGAACGCGCGATCAACAAGGGCCTGCCGGTCGTGCCGTTTCGCGTCGAGGATGTCGCGCCCAGCGCGACGCTCGAATATTTCATCAGCGAAACCCATTGGCTCGACGCCTTCACGCCGCCGCTCGAGCATCATCTCGAACGGCTGGCCGACGCGGTGAAGCGCCTGCTGGCCTCCAAATTCGTTCAGCCGGAAACGGTGGAAGCAGCCGCGGAGCGCGCCGCTTCCGCCGCGGAAGCCGCCCTGAGCGCGCCCGCGCAGCCCAGAGTCGAGCCCGCGCCGCCTCCGCCGCCGCCTGCGCCGAGCGCGCCGATCGCAACGCCCGCCGAAGCGATCGCGGCTGCCGCCAAGCCTCCGTCACGGGGGAACCTGCGTGTCGCAATTCTCGCCATAGTCGGCGTGCTGGCGGTGGCGGTCGCCGGTCTTGGTTTCGCCTTCAGGGGCAAGCTCTTCCCCTCGGCTCAGGACACTTACGCCGCTGACAATCTGATGGGCGACCAGTACCGCAACGGTCAGGGCGTCACGAAAGACTACGCCCAGGCGATGACCTGGTATCGCAAATCGGCCGATCAGGGCGATCCCGCAGGCGAGAACGACGTCGCCGATCTTTACGCTAATGGATTGGGCGTCGAAGCCGATCCGGTCGAAGCGATGATCTGGTATCGCAAGGCGGCCGATCAGGGCAGCGCAGCGGCGCAAAACAGCCTCGGCAATCTTTACAGCAATGGTCGCGGGGTGACGGTCGACTTGTCGCAGGCGCTGGCCTGGTACCGTAAGGCCGCCGATCAGGGCAACGCGGCGGCGCAGGCGAGCCTCGGCAATCTTTACGCCCTGGGCCGCGGCGTGACGCAGGACTATGGGCAGGCGCTGCTCTGGTTTCACAAGGCCGCCGACCAGGGCGACGCGGCGGGCGAGGTCGATGTTGGCTATCTCTACGCCAACGGGCACGGCGTATCGCAGGACTATGCGCAGGCGATGAGCTGGTATCGCAAGGCCGCCGACCAGAACAATCCCACCGCGCAGAACAATATCGGCTATCTCTACGCCAATGGCATGGGCGTACCGCAGGACTATGCCCAGGCGATGAGCTGGTACCGCAAAGCGGCCGACCAGAACCTACCCATCGCACAGGACAATATCGGCGGTCTTTATGAGCGCGGCCAGGGGGCGGCGCAGGACTATGCGCAGGCGGTCGATTGGTATCGCAAATCGGCCGCGCAAGGTTTCGCCGGCGGCGAGGCCGATCTCGGCCGAATGTATGCCGCCGGAACGGGCGTCGCGCAGGATTATGCGCAGGCGCTCATGTGGTTTCGCAAGGCCGCCGATCAAGGCAATGTGATCGCCGCCTCGAATCTTGGCGATCTCTATTCCAACGGCCATGGCGTCACGCAGGACTACGCCCAGGCGATGACCTGGTATCGCAAGGCGGCCGATCAGGGCTATGCGGTCGCGCAGAACAGCGTCGGCAATCTCTACGCCAATGGCGGCGGCGTGACGAAGGACGACAATCAGGCGATTGCCTGGTATCGCAAGGCGGCGGCCCTCGGCAACGCCGACGCGGAAACCAACCTCGCCTTTTTCCTCGCCAATGGACGCGGCGGCGCGCAGGATTACCTGCAAGCCGCGGACTGGTATCTCAAAGCCGCGAACCAGGGCGACGCCGTCGCGCAAAACAATCTCGGCGATCTTTACGCCAATGGCCAGGGCGTCGCCAATGACGACGTGCAGGCGCTCGCCTGGTACCGCAAGGCGGCTGAAAAGAACTATGCGCCGTCGCAGGCCAGCGTCGGTTATTTCTACGAGCGCGGCCGCGGCGTCGCGCAGGATTATGCGCAGGCGGTAACGTGGTATCGCAAGGCCGCCGACCAAGGCAACGCCATCGCCCAGAACAATCTCGGCCTGCTTTACATGAACGCTCAGGGCGTCACGCGCGACTATGGGCAAGCGCTGGCGCTGTTCCGCAAATCCGCCGATCAGAACGATTCCGCGGCGATGGACAATATTGGCTATCTCTACGCGATCGGCGGCGGCGTGCCGCAGAGCTACACGCAGGCGATGAGCTGGTATCGCAAGGCGGCCGACCTCGGCAACGCGGTCGCCCAGACCGACATCGGCGATCTCTACGCCAATGGCCAGGGCGTGCAGCAGGACTATGCCCAGGCGCTGAGCTGGTATCGCAAGGGGGCCGATCAGGGCAACGCCGTCGCGCAGAGCAATGTCGGCTATTATTACGAAAAGGCCCGCAGCGTTCCGCAGGACTATAATCAGGCGGCGCTCTGGTATCGCAAGGCCGCCGATCAGGGCAACGTCACCGCCCAGGATAATCTCGGCGTCCTCTACATGAACGGCACCGGCGTGCCGCAGGACTACGCGCAGGCGATGGATTGGTTCACCAAGGCGTCCGCGCAGGGCAGCGCTCCGGCGCAGGACAATATCGGCTATCTCTACGCCATGGGAGAGGGCGTCGCGCAGGACTACGCGCAGGCGATGGACTGGTATCGCAAATCGGCCGATCAGAATAATGCGCAGGCGCAGACTGACATCGGCGATCTCTATCGCGACGGCAAGGGCGTAACGCAGGATTATGCTCAGGCGGCGAGTTGGTATCGCAAGGCCTCCGATCAGGGCAACTCCGAAGGCCAGTTCAGCCTCGCGGCGCTGCTCGAACATGGCCAGGGCGTTGCGACCGACGTCACGCAGGCGGTCGCTCTCTATCGAAAAGCCGCGGATCAGGGCTATGCCGGCGCCGCCGATGCGGTGAAGCGCCTGACTGGCCAGGCCGTCACCAGCAAGAAGTGAAATCAGGCCGCCGGGCGGGCTCAGGCGCCGCGGCCGATTCCCTCATAGCGGAAGCCCATCGCCCGCATCGCGCCCTGCGGATAGATGTTGCGCAGATCGATCACCACCGGCTCGCGCAGCGCCGCCTTGACCCGGTCGAGATCGAGGGCGCGGAAGGCGTCCCATTCGGTGATGACCACCAGCGCGTCGGCGCCTTCCAGACATGTATAGGGACCGCTGGCGAATTCGACGCCCGGCAATAGCGGCGCCGCGTGTCTCGCCCCTTCCGGATCGAAGGCGACGATCGAAGCGCCAGCCTGCTGCAACAGCGGCACGATGACGAGACTCGGCGCGTCGCGCATATCGTCGGTGTTGGGCTTATAGGTCAGGCCAAGCACGGCGATGCGCTTACCCTTCACCGAGCCGCCGCAGGCGCGAATGATCTTGTCCGCCATCGTCACCTTGCGCTTCTCATTGACGTCCACCAGCGTTTCGACGAGCCGCATCGGCGAGCGCGCTTCGACCGCGAGCTTGGTTAAGGCCAGCGTGTCTTTGGGAAAGCACGAGCCGCCAAAGCCGGGGCCGGGATTGAGAAAGCGCCGGCCGATACGCGGATCGAGGCCGACGCCATAGGCGACGTCGATCACATCGCCGCCGACCTTCTCGCAGAGGTCGGCGATTTCATTGATGAAGGTGACTTTCATCGCCAGAAAGACATTGGCTGCATATTTGATCAGCTCGGCCGTGCGGCGGGTCGTGACGACAATCGGACTGCCGTTGCGTTCGAGCGGCCGATAGATTTCCCGCATGATGCGCTGCGCCGCGTCATCCTCGACGCCAATCACCACTCGATCCGGCTGTTTGAAATCGTCGATCGCCGCGCCTTCGCGCAGGAATTCCGGGTTGGAGACAATCGCGAAACGTCCGCGCGGCGCCCGTTCGGCGACGATCTGCTCAATCACATCGCAGGCGCCGATCGGCGAGGTCGATTTGTTGACGACGACGGTGAAGCTTTCGATCGCTTCGCCGATTTCGCGGGCGGCCTGATGGACGTAACGCATGTCGGCGCCGCCGTCGTCCGGCAGCGCCGGGGTGCCCACCGCGATGAAAACCGCCTGCGCCCCGCGCATGCCGTCGCGAATGTCGTTGGTGAAGGACAGTCGGCCGGCGCGCTGATTGGCGGCCAATAATTCGTTTAAGCCCGGCTCATAGATCGGCGAATGACCGGCGCGCAACGCGGCGATCTTGGCTTCGTCCTTGTCGATGCAGACGACTTCATGGCCGAAGTCAGCCAGACAGGCGCCTGACACCAAGCCGACATAACCGGCGCCGACCATGGCGATGCGCATCGATCAGCCCCCTGATTGCAGGCGGGTTCTAATGTCCCGAGGCGGGAGGGGCAAGGGCGCGCGGCAGGCGCGCCTTGAGATGACGCGTGAAACGCGCCGCTTCGTCGGCGTCGTGAAAGACGCGGGTTGGCGCGATCGCCGGGGCGCCGAGGCGCGGCCAGAGATAGATCAGGCCGCCGGCGTCTTCGGCCTCGATGCAATCGGCGAATTCCCAATGTATTGGCGCGGCGTCGCCCTCGAGGCGCAGCCCGGCCTCGCCGACAATGAGCGTCAGTGGCCCCGCAACGCGTTGCGCTTCGATCTCCTTCGCCGCGACGCGTCGCAAACGGAAAAAACGCCGGCGGTCGATCAAGCGCTGCGTCAGAAAACCCGCTGCGGCGAGAAGGAGGATCGCTTCGGCCGGCCGGCGCGGGATGAAGCCGGTCAGGGCGAGAATGGCGGTGAACAGGATTGCCAGCACAAAGGCGGCCAGCGGGGCGAGATGGCGCGCGATCAAGCCGCCTGCAAGGGCGCCCCGAAGCCCGGCGCGCGCCGCCGCGCATTGCGCCTCTTCGGCCGTTAGCGTGAAAACATAGGGGCCGAACGCCGCCTCCGGCGGGTTCTCGCTCATCCCTCGCCCGGTGCGGCGGCGGTCAGCGCCAGCGCGTGCAACCCGCTCGCGAATTCCTCGGCGAGCAAGGCGTTGACCATGCGATGGCGCTCGACCCGGCTCTTGCTGGCGAAGGCGTCTGCGACGATATAAAGGCGGTAGTGAGTCTCGCCGCCGGGCCGAGCGCCGGCGTGGCCCATATGGCGATCCGATTCATCGACGAGTTCCAATGCGCTTGGGTTCAGCGCGCGGTTGATCGCGGCGGCGATGCGTTCCTGCCTCGTCATGTTCCCGTCATGGCCAAAATCCTTGCGTTCTAAAATCCTTGCGTTCCGGGCAATCCTTTCTTTCCCGACTTGCCTTGGCGCGGGTCTCTTGTCAAAGACAGGCGCGTTCGCTTTCGAGTCTTGCGGCAGGCGGAACGGGCGCCTAAGGTTCTGCGATGGATCTCAACTCGCGTCTTTTTGATCGCATTCGCGTGAAGCCGCGCCGGCGCGCCGACCAACAGCCCGCGCCGACGACGGCGGCGGCTTGCGAATTTCCCGGCTGCAAGAATGAAGGCGTGTTCCGCGCCCCCAAGGGACGCGACCGCGAGGGGGAGTATTTCTGTTTTTGCATGGACCATGTCCGCGAATACAACGCCACTTACGATTATTTCCGCGGCATGGACGATGAATCGCTGGCCAAATTCCGCAAGGACGAAACTATCGGCCATCGCCCCACTTGGCGGATGGGAGCGCGCGCTCGCGCCGGCGGCGCCCATGTCGACGAGACGGTCTACGCCGAAGCGCGCTCGATGCGCCGGCGAGGCGCGCGCCGGGCGCCGGGGACCGTCGATGAGCCGCGCTACAATGCGCTGGCGCTCAAGGCGCTGTTCGTTCTCGACCTCGACGCCAAGGCGACTGGGGCCGGAATCAAAGCGCGCTACAAGGAGCTGGTGAAACGCCACCACCCCGACGCCAATGGCGGCGATCGCTCCTCGGAAGACAAATTGCGCGAGATAATTCAGGCCTATAACTACCTTAGGGTCAATAAGCTGGTCTGACCGTCCGCGTCCAAGGGGCGGATTTCGCAGAACGCTTTAAGGACCGATCGGCGTTTCGCGCATCCGCGTGCGCTCTATATACTGAGCTTGTCTACCGGCGCCCCCGCGCCGGATCTGGAGGACCGATGAAAGCCGCTCCTGTTCCGCCGTCGACCCGAATGCCAGCCGAACCCGGGGCGCCCGACGCTCTGATTTCCGTGCGCCAGGCGTTCCATATCGATTCGGACATGATGGTCCCGGCCTATAGCGCGCCCGACGAGCACATTCCCGATCTCGACCCCGACTATCTCTTCGACCGCGACACCACGCTCGCCATCCTCGCCGGTTTCGCCTTCAATCGCCGGGTGATGATCGCCGGCTATCACGGCACCGGAAAATCGACCCACATCGAACAGGTCGCGGCGCGGCTCAAATGGCCGCTGGTGCGCATCAATCTCGACAGCCATGTCTCGCGCATCGACCTCGTCGGAAAGGACGCGATCGTTCTCAAGGACGGCAAGCAGATCACCGAGTTTCGCGACGGCATCCTGCCCTGGGCGCTGCAGAACAATATCGCGCTCTGCTTCGACGAATATGACGCGGGTCGTCCCGACGTGATGTTCGTCATCCAGCGCGTGTTGGAAGTGTCGGGCCGCCTGACATTGCTCGACCAGAAGCGCGTGATCCGTCCCCATCCGGGCTTCCGCCTCTTCGCCACCGCCAACACGGTCGGGCTCGGCGACACCTCGGGGCTCTATCACGGCACGCAGCAGATCAATCAGGGCCAGATGGACCGCTGGTCGATCGTCTCGACGCTCAATTATCTGCCGCACGACAAGGAAGTCGATATCGTGCTGGCCAAGGCGCCCCATTACCGCAATTCCAAGGAAGGCCGCGACACCGTCAACAAGATGGTGCGCGTCGCCGATCTCACCCGCAACGCCTTCGTCGGCGGCGACCTCTCGACGGTGATGAGCCCGCGCACGGTGATCACCTGGGCGGAGAACGCCGAAATCTTCAAGGACATCGGCTTCGCGTTCCGGCTCACCTTCCTCAACAAATGCGACGAGCTCGAGCGTTCGATGGTGGCGGAATTCTATCAGCGCTGTTTCGGCCAGGACCTGCCCGAAAGCGCGGTCAACGTCGCCTTGAGCTGATCGGCAGAGCGATGGCGACGCGGTTCCTCGCGATTTCAGGCAGTTTGCGCGCCGCCTCGACCAATAGCGCGGCGCTGGAAGCTCTGGCGCTGAGCGCGCCGGCCGGAGTCGAAGTGATCCTGTATCGCGATCTCGCACAGCTTCCCGCCTTCAATCCCGACGAGGATGACGAGGGCCGCGCGCCGCCAGCGGTCGCAGCCTTGCGCGCGATTGTGCGGGACTGCGACGGCGTCATCATCGCCGCGCCGGAATATGCGCATGGCGTGCCGGGCGCCTTGAAAAATGCGCTGGACTGGCTGGTGGCGAGCGATTGCTTTCCCGGCAAGCCGGTCGCCTTGATCAATGCGGCGCCGCGCGCCTTTCATGCCCAGACAGCGCTGCGCGAGACGCTGGCGACAATGGCTGGACGCCTTGTGCCGGAAGCCTTTGTCACGCTGCCGCTGACCGGCCAGATTGTCGATGCGCAGGCGATCCTTGGCGATCCGCGTCTCGCGCGGGCGCTGCGCGAGGCGCTCGACGCGCTTATCGCCGCGATTCCGGCGCAGGCCGCGCCCGTCGCGCTCGCGCCTTTGTGACGAGGCCCCATGGCGACCGTCGACATCAAACCCACCAATCGCAGGCCACCCGGCAAGAGCGACGCGCCCAACGAGCCGTTCAAGCGCGCGCTGGTCTCCTGCACGCGTGCGATGGCGCGCCGCCCCGACCTCGAAGTGGCTTTCGCGCCCGACAAACCCTCGCTGGTCAGCGGGCCGGACGGCGCGCGCGCTCGGCTGCCCGATCCGCCGCGCAAGCCGAGCGCTCGTGAGGCGGCGATCTTGCGCGGGCTCGCCGATTCGATGGCGCTGCGCCTCGCCTGCCACAATGACGCAGTTCATCGCCGCAACGCCCCGCATAATCCAGCGGCGCGGGCGCTATTCGATGCGGCTGAGCAGGCGCGGGTCGAGGCGATCGGGGCGCGCCGCATGGAGGGCGTCGCCGCCAACCTGACGGCGATGCTCGATGACCGTTTCCATCGCAGCCCCTATGCGGACGCGCGCGATCGCGACGACGCGCCGCTAGAGGAAGCGGTGGCGTTACTGGTGCGCGAACGTCTGACCGGGCTGGCGCCGCCGAGCGGCGCAGCGCGGCTGGTCGAACTGTGGCGGCCGGTGATCGAGGGCAAGGGCTCGGCGGAGCTCGACAAGCTCGAGACGACGATCAACGACCAGCGCGCCTTCGCCCGCTCGTTGCATCGTTTGCTCGCCTCGCTCGACATGCCCAACGACTCCGAGGCCGACGAGGACGAGAACGACGAATCTTCCGACGAAGACTCACCTCCGGAGAACGCCGAGGACGCCGAGGGCGAAGGCGAACAGGAAGACTCCGCCGATTCGATGGAGAAGGAGACTTCCGAAGAGACGAGCGACGAACTCGAAGAGGGCGCCATCGAGGCCGATCAGGCGCCCTCGTCCGAATTGCCCGAAGAGACGGAAGCCGGCGAATCCGAGGAGGCGGCCGAAAACCGGCCGCCGACGCCATTGGGCGACCGGCGCGGGCCTGACTACAAGGCCTACACCACCCGCTTCGACGAGATCGTTGACGCCGAGGATCTCTGCGACCCCGACGAGTTGCAGCGTCTGCGCGATTATCTCGACAAGCAGTTGCAGAATCTGTCGAGCGTCGTCGGCCGCCTCGCCAATCGCTTGCAGCGCCGGCTGATGGCGCAACAGAGCCGGGCGTGGGAGTTCGACCTCGAAGAGGGCATCCTCGACAGCGCGCGTCTGGCGCGCGTCGTCATCGACGCCCAGCAGCCGCTGTCCTTCAAGCGCGAGAAGGATATGGATTTTCGCGACACCGTCGTCACGATGCTGATCGACAATTCCGGCTCGATGCGCGGGCGCCCGATCACGGTGGCGGCGACCTGCGCCGATATTCTCGCCCGCACGCTGGAGCGTTGCGGCGTCAAGGTCGAGATTCTCGGGTTCACCACCCGCGCCTGGAAGGGCGGCCAGGCGAGGGAAGCCTGGTTGCAGGCCGGCAAGCCGGCCAATCCTGGCCGGCTCAACGATCTGCGCCATCTCGTCTACAAGGCTGCCGACGCGCCCTGGCGACGCGCCCGCAAGAATCTCGGCCTGATGATGCGCGAGGGCCTGTTGAAAGAGAATATCGACGGCGAGGCGCTCGACTGGGCGCATCAGCGTCTGCTTGGCCGCAGCGAACAGCGGCGGATTCTGATGATGATTTCCGACGGCGCGCCGGTCGACGATTCGACGCTCTCGGTCAATTCCGGAAATTATCTCGAACGCCATTTGCGTCACGTCATCGAAGAGATCGAAACCCGCTCGCCAGTCGAACTGATCGCCATCGGCATCGGCCATGACGTGACGCGCTACTACCGCCGCGCCGTGACGATCGTCGACGCCGAGGAGCTTGGCGGCGCGATGACGGAAAAGCTCGCCGAATTGTTCGACGAGAAGGCGGCGCCAGCGCCGCGCGGGTCCGCCCGGCGCAGGGAGAGAGCCGCCTAACGTCGTGCCCGCGCTTGACGGCAAGAATTGTTATTTCCTATAACTATCTCGCGACGATTGCCGCCGGGAGAGATCGGGCGTGGCGAAGACGCGCAAAGAGCCGGTCGCGAAGACCAAGGCCGTCGACGGCCTCGTCATCGAGCAGCGCGGCAAGGTGCTGACCGTCGGTCTCGATCGTCACGCCAAGCGCAACGCCATCGATGATGAAACGCTCGCCGCGCTCGAGCGCGTCTTCACCGACATTCCCGCCGGCGTCGGCGCCGCGGTCATTTACGGGCGCGGGCCCAATTTCTCCGCCGGGCTCGATCTCAGCGAAATGACGAAGCGCGATGTCGCGGCCGGCATCGCCCATTCGCGCGCCTGGCACCGCTGCTTCGAACGAATCGAATTCGGCGCCGTGCCGGTCGTCGCGGCGCTGAAGGGCGCGGTGATCGGCGGCGGGCTGGAGCTCGCCGCCGCGGCGCATATTCGCGTCGCCGAGCCGAGCGCCTATTACGCGCTGCCGGAGGGCCAGCGCGGCATTTTCGTCGGCGGCGGCGGATCGGTTCGCCTGCCACGGCTGGTCGGCGTCGCCCGCGTCGCCGACATGATGCTGACCGGGCGGATTTATAGCGCCGAGGAAGGCGAGCGGGTTGGCTTCGCCCAATATCTCGTCGGCGAAGGCGAGAGCTTCGCCAAGGCGCTGGCGCTCGCCGAGACCATGGCCGGCAACGCGCCTTTGACAAATTTCGCCGTGATCCAGGCTTTGCCGCGCATCGCCGATAGCGATCCGCGCGTCGGCTATCTCATGGAATCGCTGGTCGCCAGCATCGCGCAGGGCGATGACGAGGCTAAGGCGCGGATGAAAGCCTTTCTCGACAAGCGGGCCGGCAAGACGCGGCCAGACTGAACCGCGACGAATCGTCGAGGCCCGCTTCGGCCGGCCGAACGAAGGATGGCGCAATGAACCTCGCGGGAACGGCGGCGATCGTCACCGGCGGCGGCTCGGGCCTCGGCAAGGCGACCGCCGAAGCCTTCGCTGCGCGCGGCGCGCGCGTTGCGGTGCTCGACCGCAATGCGCAAGCGGCTGAGGAGGTCGCCAAGGCGATCGGCGGGGTGGCGGCGGCCTGCGACGTTGCGGACGGCCCCTCGGCCGAGGCGGCGCTCGCCAAAGCCGCGGCGGCGCATGGGCCGGCCCGTGCGCTGGTCAATTGCGCCGGCGTTGCGCTGGCCAAGCGGGTCGTCACCCGCGAGGGCGCGGCGCCGCTCGACGAATTCGAGACGATCATTCGCGTCAATCTCATCGGCACGTTCAACATGATCCGCCTGTTCGCCGCTGCGGCGAGCCGGCTGGAGCCGCTTACCGACGGCGAGCGCGGGGTCATCGTCAGCACGGCCTCCGTGGCGGCCTATGAAGGCCAGATCGGTCAGGCCGCCTATTCGGCCTCCAAAGGCGGCGTCGTCGCGATGACGCTGCCGATCGCGCGCGAACTCGCGCAATTCGGCATCCGCGTCAACGCGATCGCACCCGGTCTGTTCTTCACCCCGATGATGCTCGGCCTGCCCAAGGACGCGCGGGATTCGCTCGGCCGCGCCGTCCCCTACCCCGCCCGGCTCGGCGATCCGGGCGAATATGCCGCGCTCGCCGTCCACGTCGCGGAGAACGCCTATCTCAACGGCGAGACGATCCGCATCGACGGCGCGCTTCGCATGCAGCCCCGCTAGAGGACGCCGATGCTGGTCAACCGCTTCCCGGTCAGGATCGAATGGGCCGACTGCGACCCGGCGGGGATTGTTTTTTATCCGCGCTATTTCGAGATGTTCGACAGCGCGACCAATCGTCTCTTCGAAGCGGCGGGTTGGAAAAAGCGCGACTTGCTCAGCCAATTCGACGCGCTGGGCATCCCGATGGTCGACACGCGCGCCAGGTTCACGCTGCCCTCCAGTTTCGGCGACGACATTGTGATCGAAAGCCATATCGCCGCTTTCCGCAATTCGAGTTTCGACGTCGAGCACAGAGCGCTCAAATCCATCGACGGCGAGGAACGCCTGGCGATCGAAGCTTGGGAGACGCGGGTGTGGGTCGGCCGCCATCCCGACGATCCAAAACGTCTCAAGTCGCGACCAATCCCGCAGCTTGTGGTGGAGCGCTTGTCCGGACGTGGAGTCGCGGCCCATGGCGGTTAGCCGCGCCAGATTGGCGACGAAAGCGACGCCGGAAGATCGCAACGAGACAATCGCGCCGCTCGATCTGTCGGCCCTCACCTCGATCGTCGGCTATCCGCTGCGCCGCGCCCAGCTCGCTGTCTTCGACGATTTCAACCGGCGCTTCGCCGCGATCGGCCTGACGCCGGCGCAATATTCGACGCTCGCGGCGATCGGCGCCAATCCCGGCCGCAAACAGTCGGATATCGCCGCCGCGCTCGGCATCCAGCGGCCGAATTTCGTCGCGATGATGGACGAGCTTGAGCGGCGTGGCCTCGCCGAACGCCTGCAAAGCGAGGCTGACCGGCGCTCGCGCGCGCTGGCGCTGACCGCCGCCGGCCGCACACTGCTTACGCAGGCCCGCCGCGTCCAGGGCGAACAGGAGAAAGAGATCGAACGGCTGGTCGGTAGGGCCGGCCGCGAGACGCTGGTCCAGCTGCTGCAAAGGCTCGCGGAACTCGAAAACCGTCCCTAGAAAGCGACGGGCCAAATAAAACGGGAGGATGCATCCATGAACCGCAGACAGATGTTGCTTGGCGTCGCGGCGGCGACGCTCAGCCCCCGCCTCGCCGCCGCGCAGGCGGCGCGTCCACTCAAGATCGGCGTGATGAACGACATGACGAGCGTTTACGCCGATTATCAGGGCGTCGGCTCGGTGATCGCCGCCAAACTGGCGGTCGACGATTATTCCGCGGCGCTTGGCGTGCCGGTCGAAATCATCTCGGCCGATCACCAGAACAAGCCGGACATCGGCGCCGGCATCGCGCGGCGCTGGTTCGACGAAGGTTCGGTCGATGTCGTCATGGACCTGCCCAATTCCGCCGTCGCGCTCGCCGTGCTGGCGATCGCCACCGAAAAGAACAAGGCGGTGATCGGCTCGGGCGCCGGCTCTTCGGTGATGACTGGACCGAAATGTTCGCGCAATTTCGTCCACTGGACCTATGACACCTATGCGTTGGGCACGAGCATCGGCAAGGCGCTGACCGAACAGGGCGGCAAGAGCTGGTTCTTCATCACCGCCGATTACGCCTTCGGCAAGGATTTAGAGGCCAATTGCGCCGCCGCGGTCGAAGCGGCCGGCGGCAAGGTGCTGGGATCGGCGCGCCATCCGCTCAACGCCGCCGATTTCTCCTCGTTCCTTTTGCAGGCGCAGGCCTCCGGCGCCGATGTCGTCGGCCTCGCCAATGCCGGCGGCGATCTCAACAACACGATCAAGGCCGCCCATGAATTTGGCATTGCCGAGAAACAGCGCCTCGCCGGCCTCATTTTGAACGTCACCAATATTCCCTCGCTTGGCCTTGAGGCCGTGCAGAACGCGACGATCTGCACGCCCTTCTATTGGGACTTCAACGATGGCACGCGCGCCTTCGCCGCCCGCTTCCAGGCCGCCCATCCCTCGAAAATGAAGCCCAACGACATGCATGCCGGCATGTACGCCGCCACCGCGCATCTGATGAAGGCCATGGCCCAGGTCGGCGGGGCCGATGACGGCGTCAAGCTGATCGATGCGATGAAGGCGATCCCGACCGACGACCCGCTATTTGGCAAGGGCTCGATCCGGATCGACGGGCGCAAGCTGCACCCGCTCTATCTGCTGGCGACCAAGACGCTTGCCGAATCGAAGGGCGACTGGGATTATTTCAAGCTCGTCTCCACCATCAAGCCGGAGGACGCATGGCGGCCTCTCGACAAGGGCGGGTGCCCATTCATCAAAGCGTGAGAGACCGCGCAGCCAAGAAGGCGCGCGGCTATGGCTAGCTGGCCGCGTTCGCCCCGGCTGCTCAAGCTCTTCGTCGGGCAGCATATCGTCAACGGGTTGAGCGTCGCGCTCTGCGTGTTGGCGGTGACGATCCTCGCCTCCGCCCTGTTCGGCTTCGCCGCCGGACAACCGGCGACGCTGGGGGCGATCGCCGCCAGCATCAGCGATTTTCCCGCGCCCTGGCGGCCGAAGGGCCGCATCATGATCGTCGGCTTCGCGCTGGCGATCGTCTCGACTTCGGCGATCCTGCTGGCTGGCGCGGGAACGCCGGCGGGCGTCGTCGTCGTCGGCCTCGTCGCCTTCGCCGCCGGCATGGTCACCGCCTACGGGCGCTGGGCGCTGTCGCTGAGCGCGCAACTGGTCGTGCCGATGGTTTTCGTCATCGGCCTGCCGGCGGCCGGACCGGCGCAGACGCTCGACGCCGAATTGCTACTGATCGGCGGCGGCGCGGTCTATATCGTCCTGTCGCTCGTCGCCACTTTGCTCACCGACCGGGGCGACCGGCGGATGATGGCGAGCGAATGTTTCCGCGAGCTTGGCGCTTATCTATCCGCCGTCGCGCGCTTCACCGACCCGTCGGCCGATCTCGCCGAGACCTATGGCGCCGCCATCAGCCAGCAAACGGCGCTCGCCACGCAATTGCAGGCGGCGCGCGGACTGCTGCTCGAGCGGCCGCGCCGCACGCCGGAACGGATCAGGCTCGCGGCGACGATCGGCGTGCTGCTCGACGGATTCGACGCGCTGGTGGCGGCTCAATGCGATCTGCCGCGATTGCGCGAGTGGCCGGTGGCGGCGACGCTGATGAAACGCATCGGCGTGGCGCTGCGCGCCGCCGCCTATGATCTGCAACAGCTCAGCCTCGAGCTCCTGACCAATCCCAAGCCGCATCTGCCGCCCGGCCATACGGTCGCGACCGAGGCGATGCGCCGCGAGGCGGCGCGACTTGCCGAAAGCGACGAACTCGACGCCGAACAAAAGGCCGCGGTCGAGGCGACCGTCGCCCGTCTCCTCGATTCACGCCGTCATGTCGCGCGGCTCGAACGCGCGGTTTGCGACGACGCTGTGGCGGCGGCGGCGATCGGCGAGGTCGATCTGTCCGTCTTCGCGCCGCGCCGTTCCTATCACCTCCGCCACGTCGGGGCGCAATTTACACTTGAGTCGCCGGTTTTCCGCTACGCCATCCGATTGACCGCCGCGATGGTCGCCGGCGCAATCGTGGCGCGAAGCTTCGGCGACGCGGCGCATGGCAACTGGGTTCTGCTGACCATCGCGGTGATCATGCGCGCCAGCTACGGCTGGACGCGCAAGCGGCGCGACGACCGCATCGCCGGCACGCTGATCGGCTGCGTGATCGCCGCGATCGCCGTCGCCACGCTGCCCACTGGCGCCCTGGTCGTCGTGCAAGTGCTGGCGCTGGCGCTGACCCATGGCTTCGTGCGCTCCCATTATCGCATCGCCTCGATCGGCGCCTCGGTGATGGCGCTGGCTTCGCTGCATCTCGTCAATCCGGCCGAGACCGGCTCGGTCATCGCCCGGCTCGCCGACACGCTGGTCGGCGCAGCGATCGCCCATCTCTTCAGCCATATCCTGCCGCGCTGGGAATTCGTCGAGGCGAGGCGCCTCGTCGCGCGCCTGATGGCGCAGATCGGCGCCTTCGCCGCCGTCGCGTTACAAACCGACGGCGTCGATCAGGATTATCGTCTCGCGCGCAAAGAATTGATCGAGGCGATCGCGGCGCTCGCCGATTCCGCCGCGCGTATGGGTGGCGAACCGCGCGCCGCGCGCCGCGGCCTCGACCAAATGCCGCCAATGCTTATGGCGGCCTATGTCGTGGTCGCCAATCTCGCCGCGATGCGGCTTGCGCTACGGGTTGCCGATCCCGAATCCGCCGCCAAAGCGCGCGCCGAGGCGGAAGCCGCCCGCGACTGGCTCAATGACGCGCTCGCGCAGGGCGCGCATGCGCGCGGTCCCGGTCCGGCGGAACCGAACGAACGCGCCGCCGCGCTCAAAAACGCTGTACGCAATCTCGTGACCGCAGCCAACGTCTATCGCGACGCCGCCGCTTCGCCTTCACTCCTCACGCGCAGCGCTGACATATGACAGTGGCGTGAATGCACGCGTCGTCATGGGAGTTCGCCGATGACTTCTTCCAAACATCAGATGTCAGCTTGCTGAAAGAATCGTTCGAGTAGGGTTTGAAGGCTTGGTCCGTTCCGGCAGCGCGCGGCGCTCGTCGGCGCAACGCTCAGGAGACTTCTGCGGTATTGCCCGCTCTCAGGAAGTCCGAACAACCCTTTCACTCTGGATTTTGCTCATGACCGCTCATCCTCGTTCGAACCAATCGACGCGCGCCCCTGCCGCCGTTGTTGCAAGCGCCGTAGCCCCCGTCGTCAAACCGACTTTACTCATCGTCGGCGCCCAAAAGGGCGGCGTCGGCAAGACAACGGTTGCGAGATTGTTGCTGCACTGGCTGGAAGAGAATCGGCGCGCCCATGTCGCATTCGACACGGAAACGCCGCTGGGCTCCCTCATTCGATTTCACGAAGACAAAACCGAACTGGCGGACATCGGCGACGTTCCGGCCCAGATGCGGATTTTCGACGCCGTCGCGAACGACAAAGGCGGCACAACTTACGTCGTCGATTTACGCGCCGGGCATCTCTACGCCGTGCTCGACCTGCTGACCGATTTGCGCATTCTGCATGACGCGAAGGACGGCGCATTCGACATCGTCTTTCTCCACATCATGGGCGGCTCCACCGAATCGATCCGCGAAGTCAGCGAAACGCTCGATCGTTTCTCTTGCGCCAAACATGTGATCGTCACCAATCCCGGCAATGGCGCCGATCTCTCCGATTGGGCGGCGTCCGAGGTGCGGGCGAATTTTGAGCGCGACGGCGGGTTGGAAATCAACATCCCCGCTTTGAACAAGCAGACCTATCTTGAAATCGACCGCACCGGCCCGTCTTTCTCGCAATTCGTGAACAACAAGCTCAAGAACGGAGCGGAGGCGAATTATTCCTATGTGCTGCGCGGCTATGCGCGGAACTGGCTTTACAAGTCGATGACCGAAATCGACCGGATCAGCCTCTAACCGGCGTCGAGCCTCAGCCGTGGGCGCCGGGCTGCTCATCGACACTTCGAATTGGCCGAGCGAGAAATGCCTGGCGCTGCTGCGCCAGACGGAGCTGTTTCGCGCGTTTCAATTTCCCGCGCTCAGGGCGGTGCTCACGGCGTCGCGTCTGGTCAGTCTGAAGACATCGCAGCCTTTATTCGCCGGTCGCTCCCAAGCGCTCTCGGGATTTCTGCTTGCCGAGGGCGTCTTGCGCTATGACGCCGCCGGCGACGCCGAAGAGCCGACCTATCTCGCGCCGCCGGCCATTATTGGCGAGACGGCGCTGGTCACCGGCTGCCTGCGGCCGCCAATCACGGTGACGGCGGAGGTCGATTCCATCCTGCTCGAGATTCCGCGCGCCACGTTCATGCGCGTCATCGCCGAGCATCCCAAAAGCGCCGCGCAGACGCAGCGCCTGATCTCCGGTCACTTGCGCAATCTGGTGCGCGACCTCGACGCGGTGCGGCTTCGCCTCGACGCCATCGCCGCGGCCGATCACAGCCCGCGCGAAGGAGCCAGCTAGGCTTTGCGTGGCCGCCGCGCGCCGCGGCTCTTTTCGCTCGCTCCGGCGGCGACCAGAAGCTTGCGAAATTCGTCGCGCTTCTCGTGGATCGAGGCGATCACCAGCCCCATCGGCACGCCGAGATCGACCAGCGTCGCCTCAGAGAGCTGGAGGCTTGCTTCGATCGTCTCCGGCACCGCGTCGCTGACCCCAAGCTCATAGAGCGTGCGGGCATGCGCAGCGTCGCGGGCGCGCGCAATCAGCGTGATATCGGGACGCAGACGCCGCGCCGCGGCGACCACCGCCTCATTGGCCTTGGGCGCGTCGAGCGTGACGACGAGAGCGCGCGCCGTCTCGATGCCGCAGCGGCGCAGAAAATCTTCGCGCGAGGCGTCGCCGTAATAGACCGGCTTGCCGTCGCGACGCTCGCGAGCGATCAGCCTGGGATCGACGTCGACGGCGATGAAGGGAATCGCATGGACATCGAGCATGTCGCCGATCAAGGCGCCGACGCGGCCATAGCCGACAATGATGACACGGCGGCTGGCGTCGTCGGGCGGCGCGACCAGCGCCTCCTCCACATCGGGACCACGTTTGCGCTTGGCCAGCGCGGCCCCAAGACGGCCGAGCATGGGAATGGCCATCATCGACAGCGCCACCGCGACCAGCAGCGTCCGCCCTTCCGTATCGGCGAGCACGCCGCCGGCGACCGCGGCGGCGAGCATGACGAAGGCGAATTCACCGCCTGGCCCGAGCAGCAGCGCCGCCTCGATCGCGACCCGCTCGCGGGCGCCGAACAGGCGCGCCAGCACGAAGACGACCACAGCCTTGATCGCGAAGAGGCCGGCGGCGAGCCCGAGCGTTTCGCCGGGCCGCGCGACGAGAATCGACAGATCGAGCTCCGCGCCGACGGACACGAAAAACAATCCGAGCAGCAGGCCCTTGAACGGCTCGATGGTCACCTGGATCTCGCGCCGGAATTCGGTCTCGGCCAGCAGCAGCCCGGCGATGAAGGCGCCCAGCGCCATTGACAGCCCGCTGGCGGCGGCGGTGAGCGCGGCGCCAAGCACCACCAGCAGGCAGGCGGCCATGAAGAATTCGGGGCTGCGGGTCAGCGCGACGGAGCGAAAGAGCGGCCGCAGCACCAAGCGGCCGGCGACGATCGCCGCAGCAAGCGCCAGCGCCGCCGGCCCCAGCGTCAGGAAACTCTCGGTGAGATTGCCGACCCGTCCGTTCGACAGCATCGTCACCAGCACCAGCAGCGGCGCGACGGCGAGGTCCTGCAGCAGCAGGGCGGCGAAGGTCAGGCGTCCGACCGGCGCACCGAGCCGTTTGCGCTCCGCGAGAACCGGAATGACGATCGCGGTGGAGGATAGCGACAAGGCGGCGCCAACCGTCGCCGCCGCAGCCGGCGAATAGCCGAGCGCAAAGGCCGCTAGCCCGAGAAGCCACGAGCAGATGACGAGCTGCGCCAGACCGAATTCGAACACGAGCCGACGCATGCGCTTGAGGCGCTCGAAGGACAGTTCGAGACCGATGGTGAAGAGCAGGACCACGACGCCGAATTCGGCGAGACGGCCGATCGCCTCGACATTGGTAAGCGCCAAGGCGGCGAGCCAGGGCGTGCGCTCGGCGAGCTTGCCGAGGCCGAAAGGCCCGAGCGCCACACCGGCCAGCATATAGCCGAGCACCGGACTAAGGCGCAGCCGCACGAAGAGCGGTGCGACGACGCCGGCAGTCGCCAGAAAAAGCAGCGCCTCCTTATAGACGCCCGGATCGAAAGTTCCGTTCAGCGGCTTGGGCTCCCTTGCGCGGACGAAAGGGAGACTAATCGATTCGCGCGCCGAACCCGAACCGTAGAGCGCAAAAGAAAGCCCCCTCGGTCGAGCCGACCGAGGGGGCGAAAAGAATTGCCGAAATTGTGAGCCTAGCGGCTCAGGCCGCCTTGGCCTCACTGGCGGTCTCGGCGCGCTTCTTGACGATCTCGCGCTTGAGTGCAGCCGCGCCAACGGAAAGTTCGCCGTCGCGCGCCTTAAGCAGGAAATTGTCGAGGCCACCGCGATGTTCGACGGTGCGCAGCGCCGCCGCCGCGATCCGCAGACGGACAGCGCGGCCGAGCGCGTCGGAAATCAACGTCACCTGGCAGAGGTTGGGCAAGAAGCGGGTGCGCGTCTTGCGATTGGAATGGCTGACCTTATTGCCGGTCTGGACGGCGATTCCCGTCAGCTCGCAGCGGCGTGACATAGCGCGACTTCCCTTGAACGAAATCGGGATCAACGAAGCCCGAAGAGGTTCCCCGGATCTCGGCGCTTGACCAAGCAAAACATGTGCTTGGCTGGTCAAAGCGCCGACGCCGGCCAACCGGCCGCTGGCGTCTGGGGCCGGCGGTCTATAGGGGAAGGGCCTTGTGGCGTCAAGCGCAAGGAGACCCAGTGTGACGACGGCTGGCCGCGGTCCGCAATCTGACGCCGCCGATTCGCTTGGCGCAACGGCCCGGCTCGAGGACTTGCGCGCCGCGATCGCCGCGCGCGCCCGCGACTGCGCGCGCGATCCCGCTTCGGTGACGCTGATCGCGGTGGCCAAGACGTTTTCCGCCGAAGAGGTCTGGCCGACCATCGCACGCGGCGAACAGACGGTCTTTGGCGAAAATCGGGTGCAGGAGGCGAAGTCCAAATGGCCCGATTTGCGCGCCCGCGCGGCGGCGATCGGCAAACAAATCGAATTGCACCTGATCGGGCCGCTGCAGAGCAACAAGGCGCGCGAGGCGGTCGAATTGTTCGACGCGATTGAAACGGTCGACCGCGACAAGATCGCCGGGGCGCTCGCTGAAGCGATGGCCAAGGCCGGCAAGCGCCCGCGCCTGTTCGTCGAGATCAACACCGGCGGCGAAGCGCAGAAGGCCGGCGTCGCACCGCAGGAGGCCGACGCCTTTCTCGCCCGCTGCCGGGACGTTCATGGCCTGACGATCGAAGGGCTGATGTGCGTGCCGCCGGTCGGCGAGCAGGCTTCGCCCCATTTCGCGTTGCTCAAACTCATCGCCCGGCGCAACGGCATTGCGCATTTGTCGATGGGCATGAGCGGCGACTGGCCGCTGGCGGTGCAACTTGGCGCGACCCACGTGCGGATCGGCAGCGCGATCTATGGTTCGCGCGCCTGACGGTCTCACCGCCCGGCCGCCGATTTGGCAAATTCCGGCTTCAGCGTCCGATAGAGATCGCCAAAGCGCTCACGCGCGGCGGCGAAGGCTTCGACGAGACGCGGCTCGGGCCTTGTGACGTCGGCGACCGGCGGGGCCAGGCAGACGGCCTCCGGCGCCTCGCCGCTTGCCGCGAGGCGCGCCAGACGCGCCGCGCCGAGTGCCGGCCCAACCTCGGCCCCGACACGGCGAATAACCTCGCAATTCAACGCGGCGGCGATCATGCGCGTCCACAGGGCGCTGCGCGCGCCGCCGCCGATGAGATCGACACGGGTGACGACATCCCCGGTCGCGGCGAGACAGTCGCGCGCTTCGGCGAGCGTCAGCGCGACGCCCTCCATCATTGCGCGCGCCAGATCGACGCGCGAGGCGCTTTCGCCGAGCCCGAAAAACACTGCACGCGCGTAAGGATCGTCATGGGGCGTGCGTTCGCCCGACAGATAGGGCAGCGCGATGGTCTCGCCGGGGCCGCGATAATCGGACGCCGCCTCGGCTTCGAGCGTGGCGACCTCGATCCCGACCAGCCGCGCGACAAAGGCGAGCGCGCCCGCGCCATTGAGCATCGCCGCCATGCGATACCATCGACCTGGCAGGGCATGGGCGAAACTATGGACCAGCCGATCGGGCGCGGCGCGATAGGCATCGGAGACGACGACCAGCTGGGTCGCGGTGCCGAGCGAGATGAAGGCGTCGCCCGGGCGGACGGCGCCAATCCCCACGGCGCCCACCGCGGCGTCGCCGCCGCCGGCCGCGACCAAAGTCGAACGCGGCAGGCCGAGTTCGTCGGCCACAGTGGGAAGAAGCGTTCCGACGGGATCGCAAGCCTCGGTGAGCGCGGGAACTTGCGCCGGGTCGACGCCGCAGGCGGCGAGCGCCTCATGCGACCAGTGCCGCGCCGCCTCGTCGAGCCACCAGGCGCCGGCGGCGTCGCTCATATCGGCGCCGCGCGCGCCGGTCAGGCGCAGACGGAGATAATCCTTGGTCTGCAACACGCAATCGAGCGCCGCGAAGACCTCGGGCTCGTTGCGCTTCACCCACAGGAGCTTGGGGCCGGTGAAGCCGGGCATCGGCTTGACGCCAACCACATCGGCAAGCGCGCGATGGCGCTCCCAGAGTTCCCTGGCCTCACGATGGGCGCGGCCATCATTGTGAAGCATGGCCGGCCGCAGCGCCCGCCCGGCCCTGTCGATCAGCACGGCCCCATGCATCTGGCCCGAAAAGCCGATCGCGCCGGCCGCGCCGAAGGCTTGCGGCGCCTGGCGCCTGAGATCGCCCAGCGCGGCGAACATCGCCGCGACCCAAACTTCGGGATCCTGTTCCGACCAGTGCGGGCGCGGCGCGTCAGGGCGATAGGCGCTCGCGGCGGAAGCGATCGTCGCGCCGTCTTCGCCGACCAGCGCGGCCTTGAGGCTCGAAGTGCCGCAGTCGACGCCGAGCGTGATCATCGCCCGACTGTCGCGAAAAAACGCAGCTTCGACAAGCTCGCCTTCGACAAGCGCCTCGCGCGCGGCGCGACCGCCCTACTCGCCGCGCTGCATCACGCGGGCCGCGTTGATCGCCCAGGCCGGCGGCGCATCGCCGCGCAACGCGCCATCGGCGCGCAGGCCATTGTCGAGAATGTAGCGCAAGCCGACGAGGATCGGCTGATCGGCGCCATGGGTGAGCGCCTCGACCGACCGGCGTTCGTCGGCGGGAGCATGTTTGGCGAAGGCGCGCACATAGCCGGCCGCCATGTCGCCGCTGGGCAGAGCGCGGCGCGAAGCGTCGGCGGTAAAACGCTGGGCGAAGTCGCCGCCAATCGAATAAAGCGCTGCGCGCGCAACATTCGAATTGGAGCAAGTGCGGACGATTTCACTCAAGATGTTCACCGGCTCCTCCCGTCGTTTGCGCCGATACGTGATTCGTAACGGTGGAAGACGACGAAGATGTGGCGAGGAAGCCGAAAAAGCGCTTGCGTTTTCCATTCTAAATCGAGCGAACGCGCCCCGCGAAGCGCATAGCGATTCGTCAGACCTATAGAGTTGGCGCCGGCTCCATTTGCGGTCTGACCATTGCACCCGGCTTTACTCCGCTGCGCGGCGCTCGCCGTCGAAATTGAAGTCGTCAGTCAACGCCCCGCGAGCGATCGTCGTCGCGCTCGCTTTCGCTTGGCTTGGGCCCGCCTCCGGCTTCATCGCATCGTCACAGGCTACCCTTCGTCGGCGATGATTTTCTGAGTTGCGCCCCTCAGCCCTGATGGCTAAGCTTGAGGCAAATGAACAAGGAAACGCCGCCGAGCGCCTATACGCTAAAGGATATTGCCCGCGAGGCGGGCGTCAGCGTTGCGACGGTCGACCGCGTTTTGCACGGGCGGAGCGGCGTTCGCGCCGACACCGCCCGCCGGGTCAGCGAAGCCGTCGCGCGCCATGATTTTCGTCCCCTGAGGGCCGGCGCCGAGCTGTCGCGCGCCCGCGCGATGAAATTCGCGCTGGTGATGCCGTCGGGCGAAAATATTTTCATGCAGTTGATCCGCGATCAGGTCGCGGGCATGTCGGGCTGGCTCGCCTCGCGCCGCGTCGCGGTGGAGACGATCATAACGGACGTCTTCAATCCGGCCGTGCTCGCCCAAACTCTGGAATCCCTGACCGGGCGTTTTGACGGCGTCGCGGTCGTCGCCCTCGATCACCAAAACGTAAGGGCCGCCGTCGACGATCTGGTCGAAGGCGGCATGTTCGTCGTGACGCTCGTCTCCGACGTGCCCGGCTCGCGTCGCCACTATTACGTGGGGGTCGACAATGTCGCGGCGGGTCGCACCGCCGGCGCCTTGATTGGCCGCCTGACGGTGGCGCGCACGGGCAAGATCGGGGTGATCGCCGGTTCGCGGCTGCTGCGCGATCACGCCGAGCGGATTTTCGGCTTCCAGCAGGTTATCGGCCTCGAATACCCCAATTTGAAAATGATTGAAGTGGTCGAGGGCGGCGACAAAGACGACCTCAACGAAACGCTGATGGTCAAGTTGATCGCCGAGCATCCCGATTTGATCGGCGTCTATAATGTCGGCGCCGGCACGCCGGGCGTCGGCGCCGCGATCGCCAAAGCGGGACGCGAGAACCATGTCGTTTTCATCGCGCATGACTTCACGCCCTACACCCGCCGATGTCTTCTGCGCGGCATAATTGACGCCATCATTTCTCAGGACCCCGGTCATGAGGCGATGTCGGCGATCCGGCTCCTGCTCGGGCTGGTGCGCCGCGAACCGGCGCTCGCCGAACAGGAGAAGATCCGTATCGGCATCATCATGCGGGACAATTTGCCTTAACGCGGCGTCGCGGAGGCAAGCCCGACCGGCGCGCAAGCGCCCCCGATTCTCGCCCGCCGTGAGGTCGGCTGGCGGCGGGATTGCCGCTCGTTCTGATGTACGTACCTCAAACGTTTACGGCGGACGTCTGCTCTTCCACCCCGATGGCCAAAGGCGGCGTAAGGCATTGCGGGGCCGCTGAATTGGAAGCGCGCGGGTTTCGCCGGACGGCGGCGCGCCCTCGTCGATTGGATGATTGACGTACCTCAGCATCTTCGCTATGGGTTCTGAAAAATAATGGTGCGGGAGGTTGTGGCGTGGCTGGCACAGGTTTCTTCGACGGCGTGGAATCCGTTCGCTTCGAAGGGCCGCAGTCCACCAATCCGCTCGCTTATCGCTATTACGACCGCGACCGCCTCGTTCTCGGCAAGCGCATGGAAGATCACCTGCGCGCGGCGATCTGCTACTGGCACAATTTCGTCTATGAAGGCGGCGATCCGTTCGGCGGCCCGACGTTCTTGCGTCCTTGGTCGGCCGGCGATCTCGCGGCGGCGCGGCTGAAGGCCGATGTCGCCTTCGAGATGTTCGAGATTCTCGGCCTGCCTTTCTTCACCTTCCATGATCGCGACATCGCGCCCGAAGGCGCGTCGCTTGGCGAATCCAATCGCAACGTGCGCGAGATCGCCGATATTTTCGCGCGCAAGATGGAGACCTCGCGCGTGCGCCTGTTGTGGGGCACCGCCAATCTCTTCTCCAATCGCCGCTTCATGGGTGGCGCGGCGACCAATCCCGATCCCGACGTTTTCGCTTACGCCGCGGCGCAGGTGAAGAACGCGATGGACGTCACCCATCATCTGGGCGGCGCCAATTACGTGCTGTGGGGCGGCCGCGAAGGCTACGAAACCCTGCTCAACACCGATATGAAGCGCGAACTGGCGCAGCTCGGCCGTTTCCTGAAGCTGGTGGTCGATTACAAGCACAAGATCGGCTACAAGGGCACGATCCTGATCGAGCCCAAGCCGCAGGAGCCGACCAAGCATCAATATGATTTCGACGTCGCGACGGTCTTCGGCTTCCTCAAAGCCAACGGGCTGGAGAACGAGGTCAAGGTCAATATCGAGGTCGGACATTCCGTGCTCGCCCATCATTCCTTCGAGCACGAGATTTCGCTCGCCGCCGCGCATGGGATTCTCGGATCGGTCGACGCCAATCGCAACGATTACCAGAGCGGTTGGGACACCGACCAGTTCCCCAACAATGCGCCCGAGCTTGCGCTGGCGCTGCACGCCATTCTCAAGGCTGGCGGCCTGGTGACTGGCGGGTTTAATTTCGACGCCAAAGTGCGCCGGCAGTCTTTCGAGCCTGTCGATCTCATCTACGGGCATATCGGCGGCATGGACACGCTGGCGCGCGCGCTGATCGCGGCGGCCGGAATGATCAAGGATGGAGCGCTCGATCGCTTCGTCTCTGAACGCTACGCGGGTTGGGATCGTGACGAAGGCGCCGAGATGCTCGCGGGCAATCGCGACTTCGCTCAGATCGCCGCCCGCGTGGAGCGCGAAGGCCTCAATCCGCAACCGCGCTCAGGGCGTCAGGAGTATCTTGAGAACGTGGTCAATCGTTATTTGTGACCGCGCTTCGACGGGGCTTGAGGCCGCGTCGAAGTTGAAGAGGCGAGTTCGGCCCTTCGGCGCCAAACTCGAAGCAGGGGAGAAGCGAACATGAGGAAAATGTTGTTGACGACCGCCGCGTTGGCGGCGTTCTGCGTGCCTGGCGTCGCGATGGCGAAAGACGTCGTCGTCGGCGTTTCCTGGTCCAACTTCCAGGAAGAGCGTTGGAAGACCGACGAAGCGGCGATCAAGGCCGGCCTCGCCGAGTCGGGCGCCAAATACATCTCCGCCGACGCCCAGGCCAACCCGACCAAGCAACTCGCCGACGTCGAAAGCCTGATCTCGAAGGGCGCCAACGTCCTGATCATTCTGGCGATGGACAACCAGGCCATTCTGCCGGCGATCAAGAAGGCCTCCGACGAAGGCATCCCGGTCATCGCTTATGACCGTCTGATCGAGGATCCGAGCGTCCTCTACATCACCTTCGACAACGTCGGCGTCGGCCGCCTGATTGGCAAGGCGATCTGGGCCGTCAAGAAGGAAGGCAACTTCATCTTCATCAAGGGCGACAAGGGCGACGCCAACGCCAACTTCCTGTTCGGCGGCATCATGGAAGTCCTGAAGCCCGCGATCGACGCCGGCAAGATCAAGAATGTCGGAGAGACCTACACCGATGGTTGGAAGCCGGACAACGCCCAGAAGGAAGCGGAACAGCTCCTGACCAAGAACAACAACAAGGTCGACGCCGCCGTGGTTGAGAACGACGGCATGGCGGGCGGTGTGGTCGCGGCGCTTGCCGCGCAAGGTCTGGCGGGCCCCGGGGTTCCGGTTTCCGGTCAGGACGGCGATCATGCGGCGATCAACCGCATCGCGCTTGGCACCCAGACGGTTTCGGTCTGGAAGGACTCGCGCGATCTCGGCAAGCTGTCGGGCGAAATGGCCGTCGCCCTGGCGAGCGGCAAGAAGGCGGCTGACCTCCCGAACGTCAAGCCGTTCACCGACGGGCCCAAGCACGTCAAGATCAGCGGCATCCTGCTCACCCCGCTGGCGGTCACCAAGGACAATCTCAATGTGATCGTCGACAAGGGCTGGATCACCAAGGCTGAGGTCTGCGCCGGCGTAAAGCCGGAAATGACCCCGTACTGCAAGTGAGTTGACTGCACCCTAGGAGCAGCCGACAAACTGAGCCGCGTCGCCGCTCACGGCGGCGCGGCTCTTCTTACTTTAACCACCGGTTGCCCGCTTGGCCTCGGCAGGCGCCGCAAATCGATCGAACGGGGGAAGTCAATGACCTCAACAGCGCCAGTCGCCTCAGGCGCGGCCCCCGAGGAGCCGCTGCTGCGGCGCTTGATGCGCGCGACCGAGGTCGACACCCGCATGATCGGCATGGTCGCGGCGATCACGCTGATCTGGGTCGGCTTCCACGTCTATACCTACCTGCAGAGCGGCGAGGGTCTATTCCTGACCCCGCGCAATCTTTGGAATCTCACGGTCCAGACCTCATCGGTCGCCGTCATGGCGACCGGCATGGTGCTGGTCATCGTCATGCGCCATATCGACCTGTCGGTCGGCGCCATCATCGCCCTCGTCTCGACCATCGTCGGCGTCGCCCAAGTCGATTTCCTGCCGACCTATCTCGGTCTCGACAATCCGGCGACCTGGATCATTTCGATCGCCCTGGCCTTGGCTGTCGGCTGCACGGTCGGCGCATTGCAGGGCGCTTTGGTCGCCTATGTCGGCATTCCCGCTTTCATCGTCACGCTCGGCGGTCAGCTCTTCTGGCGCGGCGCCGCATGGTGGGTGACGACTGGCGCGACCATCGCCCCGCTCGACAGCCGCTTCGCCCGCATGGGCGGCGGCCCGCCGAGCGGCTCGATTGGCGAATGGGGAAGCTGGGCCCTGGCGCTCTTCATCTGCGCCGGCATCGTCGCCAGCCTCTATTTTGGCCGCCGGCGACGCGCGCGTTACAATTTCCCGCTCCGGCCGATGTGGGCCGAAATCACGGTCGCTGTCATTGGCTGTTTCGTCACGCTTGGCGCGACGGCGATCGTCAACGCCTATCCGCTGCCCGAGCGCGTCGCCGAGCGCTACGCCGAGGCGCATAATATTCCCGTGCCCCCCGGCGGGCTGGACATTCCGACCGGCTATGCGATTCCGGTGTTGATCGCGCTCGCCGCCGGCCTGGTCATAACCTTCGTCGCCCGGCGGACGCGTTTTGGCCGCTATGTCTATGCGATCGGCGGCAACCCCGAAGCGGCCCTGCTCGCCGGCATTAATGTGCGCCGCATCACCGTGATGGTCTTCGCCCTGATGGGGACGCTGGCGGGAATCTCGGCCTGTATCGATTCAGCGCGCCTCGACTCGGCGACCAACGCGCTTGGCACGCTTGACGAGCTCTATGTCATCGCCGCCGCCGTCATCGGCGGCACCTCATTGAGCGGCGGCGTCGGCACGATTTATGGCGCGCTGATCGGCGCCTTGGTCATTCAGTCGCTGCAGTCGGGCATGGTGTTGCTCGGCTTCGACTCCGCCTTCCAGCAGATGGTGGTCGGACTGGTGCTGGTCGCCGCAGTCGGCATCGACACATCCTACCGGCGCGGAACCGCCAAGGGTTAGCCGCAAGCGACGAGCCTGGGGAATAAGAGCGAATCTAAGGGATAAGAGATGGACGCACAGACGAAAGCCCCGCTGATCGAGATGAAGGACATCTCGATCGCCTTCGGCGGCGTCAAGGCCGTCGACCGCGCCTCGGTCAATCTTTTCCCCGGCGAAGTCGTCGGCCTGCTCGGCCACAATGGCGCGGGCAAATCCTGCCTGATCAAGATTCTGTCGGGCGCTTACAAGCGCGACAGCGGGCAGATCTTCGTCAATGGCGAAGAGGCGCAGATCGCCAATCCGCGCGACGCCAAGCGCTACGGGATCGAGACGATTTACCAAACCCTGGCGCTCGCCGACAATGTCGACGCCGCCTCGAACCTCTATCTCGGCCGCGAGCTGATGACCCCCTGGGGCACGCTCGACGATTCGGCGATGGAGCACGAAGCGCGCCGGGTGATGGGGCGGCTTAACCCGAATTTCCGCCGCTTCAAGGTGCCCGTCATCTCCCTGTCGGGCGGCCAGCGGCAATCGGTCGCCATCGCCCGCGCGATCCATTTCAACGCCCGCATCCTCATCATGGACGAGCCGACGGCGGCGCTCGGACCGGCCGAGACGGCGCAGGTCGGCGAGTTGGTCAAGCAGCTCAAGGCCGACGGCATCGGCATTTTCCTCATCAGCCATGACATCCACGACGTCTTCGACCTCGCCGACCGCATTGCCGTGATGAAGAACGGACAGGTGGTCGGCATCGGCCCGGTCAGCGCGATGACCAAGGACGAGGTGCTGGGGATGATCATTCTCGGCAAGTGCCCGCCCGGCGCGACGCCGGGCCCCGGAGCCGTCACGTCAAACTGACGCGAAGGGCCGCCCTTGACGATGCGGCGGCGCTTCAGTACTTTGCGCGCTCATTTTTGAAGGAGCGGCCCGTCGTGGCGCTGAAGCTTATCGTAAATTGTGCGCCGGAGGATGGACGGGCTTAAGGCCCCGTTTCCATTGACTGGCGCATGTCCAAGGCCCCTCGCGGGCCTTTTTTGTTGTCTTGAGGTCTGACGCGCCGCCGCCCGACCAGCGGGCGGGATGCGGCGAGAAGAAGGAGACTTTCGATGTCGAAGCAGATGACCGGCGCAGAAATGGTCGTCGAGGCGCTGAAGGACCAGGGCGTCGAATGCGTCTTCGGCTATCCCGGCGGCGCCGTCCTGCCGATTTACGACGCGATCTTCGGCCAGAATCAGGTCCGCCACATTCTCGTGCGCCACGAACAGGGCGCGGCGCATGCGGCCGAGGGTTACGCCCGTTCGACCGGCAAGGTCGGCGTGCTGCTGGTCACGTCGGGTCCCGGCGCGACCAATGCCGTCACCGGCCTGACCGATGCGCTTCTCGATTCGATCCCCCTGATCTGCATCACCGGACAGGTGCCGACCCATCTCATCGGTTCGGACGCCTTCCAGGAATGCGACACCACCGGCATCACCCGCAGCTGCACGAAGCACAATTATCTGGTGCGCAACGTCGACGACCTGCCGCGCATTCTGCATGAGGCTTTCTATGTCGCGTCGCACGGGCGCCCCGGCCCGGTGGTGATCGACATCCCGAAGGACGTGCAATTCGCTTCCGGAACTTACGCCTTCTCGCGCGACATCGAGCACAAGACCTATCGGCCGCAGGTGAAGGGCGACGCCGAGCGGATCAAACGCGCCGTCGACATGATGGCCAAGGCCAAGAAGCCGGTCTTCTACACCGGTGGCGGAATCATCAATTCCGGCCCGCGCGCTTCGACGCTGCTGCGCGAACTGGTGCGCATGACGGGGTTCCCGATCACCTCGACGCTGATGGGTCTCGGCGCTTTTCCCGCCTCCGACAGGCATTGGCTCGGCATGCTCGGCATGCACGGCTCGTTCGAAGCCAATAATGCGATGCATGATTGCGATCTGATGATCTGCGTCGGCGCCCGTTTCGACGACCGCATCACCGGCCGGCTCGACGCCTTCTCGCCCCATAGCAAGAAGATCCATATCGACATCGATCCGTCCTCGATGAACAAGAACGTCAAGGTCGATCTCGCCATCCTCGGCGATTGCGCGCATGTGCTCGACGACATGGTGCGCTTGTGGCCCGCCCAAGCGCCGCAACTCGACGCTCAGGCGTTGGAGAAATGGTGGCAGACGATCGAGCATTGGCGCGCGCGCCGCTCGTTCGATTTCCGCAATTCCAGCGCCGTGATCAAGCCGCAGCACGCCATTAAGCGGCTGCGCGCGCTGACCCGCAACCACGACACCTATGTCACGACCGAAGTCGGCCAGCATCAGATGTGGGCGGCCCAGCATTTCGATCTCGATGAGCCGAACCGCTTCATGACCTCGGGCGGATTGGGCACGATGGGCTACGGCCTGCCGGCGGCGATCGGCGTGCAGCTCGCCCACCCACAAGCGCTGGTCATCGACATCGCCGGCGAAGCCTCGATCCTGATGAACATCCAGGAGATGTCCACGGCGGTGCAGCACCGCGCGCCGGTGAAGATCTTCATCCTCAATAACCAATATATGGGCATGGTTCGCCAATGGCAGGAATTGCTGCATGGCGGCCGCTATTCGGAGAGCTATACCGACTCGCTGCCCGATTTCGTCAAACTCGCCGAGGCCTATGGCGGGCACGGCATTCGCTGCTCCGATCCCGCCAAGCTCGACGACGCGATCCGCGAGATGATCGATACGCCCAAGCCGGTGATCTTCGACTGTCTGGTCGATCAAAAGGAAAACTGCTTCCCGATGATCCCGTCGGGCAAGGCGCATAACGAAATGCTGCTCGCGGCGCTGGAAGACGACGCCGGCATCGAGCTGGGCTCGGTGATCGACGAGAAGGGCAAGGCGCTGGTCTGACGCCCAAAGCGACTGCGCCTGAAGCGACTGCGCCTTGCGGGGCGCGCCACAACGAAGGACGAAAGCCATGAAGAAGCCCGGGGCCGCTTATCCGCCCTCGCCCTATTCGGCGCCGAGCCGGCAGGCGGGGATCGAGTTCCACACGCTCTCCGTGCTGGTGGACAATGAGTCGGGCGTACTGGCGCGGGTCGTCGGCATGTTCTCCGCCCGCTCGTTCAATATCGAGAGCCTGACAGTTGCAGAAGTCGCCCATGAGACGCATCTCTCGCGCATCACCATCGTCACCTCGGGCACGCCCGACGTGATCGAGCAGGTTCGCCATCAGCTCGAGCGGCTGGTGCCGGTTCATTCCGTCACCGATCTGACCTTGACCACGCGCGCGATCGAGCGCGAACTGGCGATGGTCAAGGTGCGCGGCAAGGGCGAGAGCCGGCAAGAGGCGCTGCAACTCGCCGAGGCGTTCCGCGCCAAGGTGATCGACGCGACGACCGAAAGCTTCATCTTCGAGATCACCGGCGCGCCTCGCAAAATCGACGATTTCGTCGATCTCATGCGGCCAATCGGCCTGGTCGAAGTCTCGCGCACCGGAGTCGCGGCGATCTCGCGCGGACCGGCGGGAATCTGAAGCGCTTGAACTCGCGGCCCGGCCTGCAGTGTTCAGGCCGTCCGCAGCTTGCGCATCGCCGGCCCCGATCCCGCCATCACGACGACCATCAAGAAGACGCCGCGCACCACCGACTGCCAATAGGCGCTGAGGCTGATCCAGCCGAGCCCATTCTCGAAATTGAGCACGTTGAAGATCAGGCCGAGCAGCAACACGCCAATCAACGTGGTGGCGACCGAGCCGACGCCGCCGGTCAGCAGCGTGCCGCCCACGACCACCGCCGCAATCGAGAAAAGCTCCCAGCCGACGCCCTCGGCCGGCTGTCCGGCGCCGAACTGAGAGGCGAGAATGACGCCCGCCAGGCCCGCCGTCACGCCGGACTGGACATAGGTCCAGAACAGGATGCGATCGACCGGCAGGCCCATCAGCCGCGAGGCTTCCTCATTGCCGCCGACCGCCAGCGCGTAGCGTCCGAAGCTGGTGAAGTTGAGCGTCACCGAGCCATAGACATAGGCCGCGCCGGCGAGCCAGGCGGGAACCGGGAGGCCGAGCAAATCGCCCTGCCCGAGCCAGACGAAATCGGTGTCGTAAGAGACCGAAACCGATTGATTATGCGCCAGCAGCAGACCCACGCCGCTGGCCATCAACATGCCCGACAGCGTGGCGATGAAGGGCAGGATCTTCATCCGCGTGACCATATAGCCATTGACCACGCCGACCAGCGCGCCGGCGCCGATTCCGCCCAGCAAGCCCGGCACCAGGCCATAGGGCGACAGAAGCGCCGAGACGACGCTGGCGCAGGCCGCCGTCGTGCCGACCGAAAGATCGATGCCGGCCGTCATGATCACGAAACACATGCCGAGGCTCGTCAGCGCGAACATCGAATTGTAGCGCAGCACCGAAAGCACGTTGAAGGCGCCGAGGAAGTGATCGTAGCGCAGCGCGCCGAACAAGATCAGCAGGATGAGCGCGATCAGCACCCGCTGCTGCCCGCCCCAGGCGATCCAGCCCGGCTGCTTGTGTCTGACCGGCGTTTCGCTTTGAACGCTCATGCGCGCTTGCCCCGCTGCTGCGACCAGACCGCGCCGGCGATGATCGCGCCCTTCACCACCAAGGCCGCGGCGTCCGGTACGCCATTGGCGAGCAATGTGTAACGCAGCAACTGGATCAACAGCGCGCCAATCAGCGAACCGACGACGCTCGCCTGTCCGCCGGTGAATGGCGTGCCGCCGACCGCCACCGCGGCGATCGCGTCGAGCTCCATGCCAAGCCCGACCAGATTGGCGTCGCTTGACGAATTGATCGAGACGACGACCAGACCGGCGATGCCCGCACAGAGCCCGCTGATTGCATAGACCCAGCGCTTGACCCGATTCACCGGCACGCCGGCAAGCCGCGCGGCGCGTTCATTGCCGCCGACGGCGAGAATATAGCGCCCGAACAGCGTGCGCCGGATCGCCCAGGCCGCCAAGGCGACGAGAACCAGCATGACGATCACCTGAAACGGCACGCCGAACACGCGGCCGAGACCGATGAACTGGAAAGCGGGATTGTGGAAGACCTGCAGATTGCCGTTGGTCACCACCTGACCGATGCCGCGACCAGCGATGAACATTACCAATGTGCCGACGATCGGCTGCACCTTGAAACGAGTGATGAACCAGCCATTGAACCCGCCAAGCAGCCCGGCGGCCGCGACCGGAACGACGAAGGCGAGCGCATCGCCCAAGGCCGGATGAGCGACGCCGAACGGACTGAGAAAAATCAGCGGCGCGAGCGCGCCGGCGATCGCCATCAGCGAGCCGACCGAAAGATCGATGCCGCCGGTCGCGATCACCAGAGTCATGCCGACCGAGACAATGACGATGGTCGCGACCTGGGTGAGGTTGACGTTGAGCGTCTGGAAACTGGCAAAATGCGGCGTCACCGCGAAATTGAAGGCAAGCAGAACAATCAAAGCGGTCAGCGCCGCGTAACGGCGCAGGAAGTTCAGCGCGGCCGAGGTCGCGCGCCGTTCGTTCACAACGGACGCGTCAGCCATTGGCGTTCTCGCCCGTCGTACCCGCATCCTCCAGCGGCGCGCCCTCGTGCGCCATGGCGGCCATGATCGCCGCGGCTGTCGCCTGCTCGTGGGGCAGATCGGCGACCGTCCGCCCGTCGCTCAGCACGAAGACGCGATCGGCGCCTTCGACGATTTCCTCGAGCTCGGAGGATATCATCAGCACGCCGAGCCCCTGATTGGCGAGCTCGCGGATCAGCGACTGGATTTCGGCTTTGGCGCCAACGTCGATGCCGCGCGTCGGCTCGTCGAGAATCAGCAGTCGCGGATCGGCGCAGAGCCAGCGGGCGAGCAGCGCCTTCTGCTGATTGCCGCCGGACAACTCGCGGATCTTTTGCTCGGAGCTGGAGGCTTTGATCGCCAGGCGCTTCATGAACTTGGCGACGATCGCGCGCTGGCGCGTCTCGTCGACGACGCCCATGGCGACGAGGCGCGGCAGAATCGCCAGCGTGATGTTCTCGCGAACCGACATGTCCGGCACGATGCCGTCGGCTTTGCGATCCTCGCTGCAATAGCCGACGCCCAGAGCGATGGCGGTCGCCGGCTCGCGCGGGTCGACCGGCTTGCCCATCAGGCGGATCGAGCCCGCATCGGGCGGATCGGCGCCGAAGATCGCCCGCGCCGTCTCGGTTCGGCCGGAGCCGAGCAGACCGGTGAGACCGACGATCTGGCCGGCGCGCACTTCGAGCCGCCCGTCGCGCACCCGCCGTCCGATGCGAAGCCCTTCCGCCGACAGAACCTCTTCGCCGGCCGCACCGGCGGCGGCCGAAAATCCAGTAGCGTGGCTGCGCACCGTCTCGAGATCGCGCCCGAGCATCGCCGAGATGAGCTGCAGCTTGTCGACCTCGGCCATAGGGCTGACCATGATCGTGCGCCCGTCGCGCATCACCGTAACGCGGTCGCAGACCTGATAAAGCTCGTCGAGACGATGGGAGACGAAGATGACGGCGACGCCCTCGGCGCGCAGCCGCCGCATGACATCGAACAGAACGCCGACTTCGCGGTCGTCGAGCGAGGAGGTCGGCTCATCCATGATGACGAGTTGAGCCTTGAATGAAACCGCCCGCGCGATGGCGACCATCTGCTGGATGGCGGTCGAGAATTCCATCAGCGGCCGGCGGACATCGATTTCGACCGCGAAGCGGCGTAAGAGCTCCGCCGCCTCGGCGTTCATCCGCGGCCAGTTGAGCAGGCCGAAGCGGCGATGCTCGCGACCAAGAAAAATATTCTCCGTCACCGAGCGAAACGGGACGAGATTGATCTCCTGATAGATGGTGCTGACGCCGCCGCGCTGGGCTTCCTGCGGCGAGCCGAAGGCGACCGGCTTGCCGTCGAAATCGATCGAGCCGCCATCGCGTCCATGAGCGCCGGTCAGCACCTTGATCAGGGTCGATTTGCCGGCGCCGTTCTGGCCGACCAGAGCCATGATCTCGCCCGGCTCGACTTCGAGCGAAGCCTTGGCGAGCGCATGCACCCCCTGAAAGCGCTTTTCGATGTCGCGCATGACAAGGAGCGGTTTGGCGGAGGTCATTTTCGCGAGCTCCAACGCGCGTCCGATCATAAGACGCGCCCTCCCGCCTGCAGCAAAGCAGGCGGGAGGGGTTTCGACAAGAGATGGGAGGGGAGGTTTTAGTACGCGTTCGGCAGGGCGGCCGCCGCGTTGCTCGCGTCGTAGAAATTATCGGGGTTGATGATCATCGGCGCGATCGTCTCGCCCGCAGCGTATTTATACATGATGTCGAACGCCGCAGGTCCAAAGCGCGGGTTGCATTCGCAGGAGCAGCCGAGCTTGCCGTCGACGATCGCCTGGATCGCATCCTTCTCGCCGTCGATCGAGACGACAAGGATGTCTTTGCCGGGGACTTTGCCGGCAGCTTCGATCGCGGCGATCGCGCCCAGCGACATTTCGTCGTTATGGCCATAGATGATCGTCGCGTCGGGATGGGCCTGCAGCAGCGTTTCGGCCAACTGCCGGCCCTTGTCGCGGGCGAAATCGCCCGACTGGCTGGCGACGATCTCCATCCCCGGCGCCTTGGCCTTGATGGTGTCGTCGAAACCCTTCTTGCGGTCATTGGCCGGCGAAGCGCCGATCGAACCTTCGAGCTCGATGATCTTGCCCTTGCCGCCGGTCTTCTGGATCGTCCAATCGGCGACGCGCTGGCCTTCGAGCACGAAATTCGAGCCGATGAAAGCGAGGAAGTCGACGCCCGGCTTGGCGAGCGTGGGATCGACGTTGCGGTCGATCAGCAGCACCGGGATGCCGGCCTTGTTGGCGGCCATCACGGCCGGAATCAGCGGCTTCTCTTCGCGCGGCGGCAGGAAGATGAAGTCGACGCCCTGGGCGATCATGCTGTTGACGTCGGCGACCTGCTTGGCGGCCGAACTGGCGGCGTCGGTGTAGACGATCTGGCAGCCGCGCTTGGCCGCTTCAGCCTTCATGCTCGCGCTCTGGGCGAGACGCCAGGGATTGTTGCTCTCGGTCTGCGCGAAACCGACCTTGTAGGTGTCTTTCTTTTTCAGCGGCGGAACAGCGCCGAAGGCGGGAAAAATGGTGAATGCGGCCAAGCCGCCCATCGACCCCACAAGCAATTGTCTGCGATGGATAAGCATACGTTTCCTCCTCTGCACGACCGGATCGCGGCGTGATGCGCAAGCTCAACGACATTTGTTTTTCAAGCGCCGATGGCTTCGCCTTCGGTCTGGAGCGTTGGCCGCCCACTGCGCTTGAATTGCAAACCCGCGCGGTGCTAATACTGATAATGGTCGGTTCGCAATTGTCAATCCTAAATCATCATGATTTAGTTTTCTCGTTTTAAATCAGATAGTT